>JBDGPI010000208.1:3038-4199 GCA_042219765.1 Salsurabacterium abyssinicum (SeqCode) | reverse complement strand
TTATACGATAGGCGGAATATTTAGGAAGGATTCAGATTACGTTGGAAGGTTCTGAGTTGACTGGTATGAACACACGTGTGACGTATCTTTACCGCGACGCCTCCAATGACAAGACCTACCCGGAGATGAATGTCATTCTGAAAATGGAATTGTCCTGGGTCGTTCTCAAATGGGTCTTCCCTGCCGGGAAGTACACTTAACGTGTATACACATCATGTGTACTTATAATGCTTTTGTTTTGCATAGGAAGTGTGATTCGACGGGTTACAGTGAACTCAACATTGAAAAATGTAAGGGGAACCACTACACTTAATGAAGAAGGATAGAATACCCTCATTCCATTAATACTCATTGAGAATCAATCGACAGTACCGGGTTTGTTTTCAGTGGATTGACGGTGAAGCACATTACGTTCAGATTCTGGATTACCACTGAGGTGCAGTAAATGGAAGATATACCGCAAGAAAATAACTCCCCTTTCGAGCCATTCAAACGGGAAAAAACTATCGAGCGGAAAAATGATCCGAACCGTGAACCAGTGCACCCGGGTCGAATTCTGGCGGATTACATGGAGGCTGATGGGTGGAATCAGTCCGACCTCGCGGAAACCATGGACGTATCCCGGGACCGGATCAACAAGATCGTGAATAGGAAGCGGGGAATCTCCCATGAGACGGCGATTAAGCTATCTATCGTGTTTGAAAACACGGAACCGGACTTCTGGCTTGGGTTGGACAATGCCCGGCGACTCTGGGAGGAGCGCCAGGAGAAAGCCGACGAGTTCAAACAACTTGAGGAAAGACTTCACCACTCAGCCTGATTGTCCATACGTTCTTACTGCTTACTGATAATTGGATACAGATTACTGGTTTTTTGCCATTTACTACTTACTATCTACTATTCGCTAATCGATCCAGGTTAATAAGCTGTCTGATACTGAGAAAAACCTCCGCCGGAGGAGCATCGAGTGGGAGACAGGGAAGTGCTACCACCAAAACAAGCGTGAATGGATAACAATTCAATGGCTGATAAAACGTTACGGCTTGATAGCAGGTTGCTTGCGGACATTGAACATGCCTACGAGGACGATTCGTTCGAAATGACCCATTACCTCGATCTGAAGGAAGAGGAGGTCGAAGTTTTATTTGATGATCTACGGGG
>JBDGPI010000208.1:0-3028 GCA_042219765.1 Salsurabacterium abyssinicum (SeqCode) | reverse complement strand
TCCCGACCAGGATGAACTCAGGAAACAGATTGAGGCCGGCTTAAACGACCGTTTTATTAAGATTCCTCGGGGAAATTCGGACGAGGCATGGAAAGACATGGAGCATTTCGCCCTCGCCCTGGACGACGAACAGTTAAAGAATAAACTGCTGAATACCATCCAGGGAAGCGGTGCTTTCAGACGGTTCAAAGACATGGTTTTCGAGGAGGGCTTCCGGCAGGACTGGTTTGAATTCCGTGACCTCCGGGTTCGTCGCCGTACGCTCGACTGGCTCGTGGCTAAGGGTCTTGTTACCGAACAGCAGTGCGAGCAAGCCATGGAGCAACTTGAGGAAGATATCCGGCAACGTAAGCAACGACAACAGGATATGCAGGACATGCAAGAGGGAAGCCGGGTCGTGTGTCGGCGCCCGGCCGATTCCCCCGGGTTGTCGGAAGGCACGGAGTACGAAGTCATTGGTGAGCGCCCTGCGGATAGTCTGGTCCGAGTCTCCGACGACCGTGACAGGAAGTGCTGGTATCCCAAAACGCAGTTTGGACTGATACGCGATGAGTAACCAACCCGGTCGCAATGATCCCTGTCCCTGTGGTAGCGGAAACAAGTACAAATTTTGCTGTCAGGGTAAAGAGTCCCCGGATTACGAAACCAGTGGAGGGAACATTGTTCCCCGTAACCTCGATCAAATCATACAACGGGGCTATGAACTGAAGCAGGACAATGAATTAAAGGAAACGGCGGATCTGTGGCTGGAAGCCTGGCAGCGGGTGACACAATTCGTCGAACCCGGTGATCGGAAAATACGTGATCTCGACGACCGATACGATCTCACTCAGTCGTTGTTTAACTGGTGCCAGGACCTGGAACAGTGCCTGCTCAATGCCGGACGGAATCACGAACAATACAACCGCCGCCTCGTTGATTACGCGGATGAATTTTGTGAGCTTCTACCCGGTACGGGGGAATCGGTCTTCGTGGACCGAAAGCGAGCCGCGGCAGAAGCATGTTTCCGTCTCGGTCAGGTTGAAGAAGGGGAACGTCGATTCGAACAACTTCTTGAACAGTATCCGGAGAGTCCCTGGGTTTACATAAACTGGGGGGATATGTACTCATTGTTTCGGCCCCATGAAGAAGTTCCAAATGATCCCGATCGCTCCCGGGAACTGTATGAGCAAGCACGTCCCTTACTGGAAGATTATGAACAAAAAGCCGTTGAGAACCGAATGAATGATTTAAAGGAACAGAATGGCGACCCGAAGGGTAGCATGAACACTCGAAGGAGGAATTCAACCATGGAACTCGAACTATCCGAGGAACAATTTGAAACGCTGATGACCCTGGTGGAGGCCGGAAGCTGGTTGATCAATTGCCATCGGAAGCAGAGTGAGCGGATTGACCGGTTCGATGAAGTGGTCAGCCTGATCTTCTCCTACGCGGAAGAATCCGGCCTGGAGGACTACGTTTATTACGAGGAGAACGAGGACCGCTATTTACCCGCCGACGAACTGACGCAACGAATCATGGATTTTGTCAATGAATACGAGAACGACTCGTTCTGGGACAACCTCGTTTCACGCCTGGCCGAGCGTGATATACAACAACAGTACGACCAGGAGACGCTCGATGACATGAACACCCGGGAATGGGTCAAGACGCTACACGAGTATAAGGAAAAATACTGGGAGGAGTTCGAGAAACACGGCATCGAACGATTGGTTATCGATAAATCAAAAGAGAGTAAGTCGAATCCCGACGAATCGTGAAACCAACACTCAAATCTTAATCTCCGTCCCTGTAGTAGAACTTACCCGGGTCGATTTTAAACCGGCACGGTACGTGGGAAGGATTAATGTAATCGAGACAATTTCTTGAAGGAGGAGTAAGCCCTTGGAGCCGGATGATTTTTACAATAAATTTAAAGGACGGGCTCTGGATGACAAATTTGACTTTATAGAAGAACACTTAGACAATCGAGATCTATTCGCCGGAGACTACGCTATAGAAATAATCGAAGAGTTATACCGTCTGTCGCCACGTGACAATAAAACTAATGACTTTCTTAACTTACTACAGTCGATACGAGCGAACCGCCCCGACCTCAAGGACAATCAATCTCACGTCCTGTTAAAATTCAAATTACTAACGAAACTTGGAAACAGTGAACCACTGTCCGACGACGAATTCGATAAACTTGCCAACCATTACCCTGATTACCCCGATGTTTTATCACCCGTTTGGGACGCCTGCCGATTTCACTGCTCACTTGAACAGTTTCGAAACCTCACCAAGAAAGCTCTCCCAAAAATCAATCGAACTGAAAATATCATGGATAACTGGAAACTTGAGTATATTCGTCAGGCCCATGAAGCGGAAATTATTTGGTTGTGGAATTCCAGCGATTCCCAATCCATTGAAACACTCGTGGATAAACACGAGGAAAAATTTCTCTTCTATATGGAGGACTATCACGAGAGTGAATTTCCCCACGAAGAGTTGATTGACTGGTGTCGTGGAGTCACGGGTCAAAAAACTGTTTCGCAGAACCAAATGCCCGGCTATCCGCAGACCTGTATCCCTGTGCAGACATTCATCCATTATCTACGAAAAGAAACTGATTATCCCCTGACCCGGGCAAGCATGGTTGCCTCGGAGTTGGGGAATTATTTTGATAATAGGACCGACACGATGGAACGGGACACTGCCAGTCAGCGGACTCAAAGTGAATTAAATCAAACTCAATCATCTCCTGAGGAAAACGCGAACTCCGGTGAAGTATGGTTGCCGGAAGCAGACTCGCTGGATAAATATTTGGATAAACGCACGGGTATGTTCAATACGAGGATATTTTCGGTCTCCCCGACTCTTTTGAGCATCCCTCATTGGCTTGACTACGCTCGGGAATACTCCCTGACTAATTCCGATATCCCGGATCAATTTATGAATCAAATTCAGCCTACAATAGAAAAATTTCGGGATTTTCATTATAAGCGGTATCCAGACCGGGAAATTATCGACGAACTCGAAAAATTGT
>JBDGPI010000207.1:3290-3714 GCA_042219765.1 Salsurabacterium abyssinicum (SeqCode) | reverse complement strand
AAAATTTTCTCTTCGGGAGAATAATTATGAACGATACTGCACTGAAACCACTGCTAGATGATTTTCCCAACCAGCACGTTCTCGTTGTAGGCGACCTTATGGTTGACGAGTACCTTCATGGGACGGTTGATCGCATTTCCCCGGAAGCTCCGGTCCAGGTCGTGGACGTCGAGGAGGAAGAAATGACCCTCGGAGGCGCGGGGAACGTGCTGAAGAACCTGACGGCCCTCGACGCCGATGCTTCCATCATGAGTGTTTTAGGGTCGAGCGAACACGCCGATTTAATCCGCGATCGACTGCGGGATTTAAACCTCCGGGAGGAGTTACTGGTTGACGAACCGGATCGAATCTCCAGTAAGAAAACCCGGGTGCTTGCCGAGTCCTACAATCAGCAGATTATCCGCATCGACCGAGAGTCCCGTGA
>JBDGPI010000207.1:1632-3251 GCA_042219765.1 Salsurabacterium abyssinicum (SeqCode) | reverse complement strand
CCTCATGGATCAGTTCAGAACTATAGTGTCGGACATCGACTCCATCGTTCTATCGGATTACGGCAAAGGGCTCCTTAGCCAGGATTTAACTCGGGAACTAATCAAGACTGCTGACCGGAATAACGTGCCAGTGGTAGTTGATCCAAAAGGTAGCAATTATTCAAAGTACTCCGGGGCCAGCACCATTACTCCGAACACCTCCGAGGCCGAACAGGCCGCCGAACTGGAGATTGACAGTAATTCGAGTCTCCAGCGTGCCGGGGAGAAGTTGCTCAAGCAGTACTCCTTTGACTCCCTATTAATAACCCGTGGTTCCGAGGGAATGGCGTTATTTGAAAGCCCCGGTGTGTCTTTTACGAACCTGGAAGCCCAGGCTAGGGAAGTTTACGACGTCACGGGCGCCGGGGACACAGTGGTAAGCCTGATGGGATTGGGACTGGCCGGCTCGAATGAATTTTATCAGTCTGCTCAACTGGCCAACAAAGGTGCCGGCATCGTCGTCGGGAAAGTCGGAACAGCCACAGTGACCCGGGATGAAATTCTCGAATACCTTCAGTCCTCAATAACTCAAGAATAGCGACCGACGATCTTCTAATTTCGAGTTTTAGTGGATAACTTTCCGGAGGAATACCTTGGTTCAAGACATCGTTCAATTCAGTAATCCGTATATTATTGCTGAAATCGGAGTAAATCATAACGGCAGACTCGATCTGGCCAAAGAACTGATTGAGGCCGCTCAGTCTGCGGGAGCGGATTGTGTCAAATTCCAGACGTTCAGGGCGGAACGAGTGGTCAGAAAGGAGACGAAAAAAGCGGATTACCAGCAGGATAATTTGAATAATCAGCAGTCGCAACGAAAGATGCTGAAAAAACTGGAATTAGCTCGGGACGAATACCGGCTACTGAAAGAATATACTGAGGAAGGGGGACTTGATTTTCTCTCGACCCCTTATAATAAAGAAGACGTTGAGTTTCTTTACGAAATGGATGTTGACGCGTTCAAGTTGGCTTCAATACATGTTGCTGAGCCGGAAATCATTCGATTTGCCTCAGAATTCGGTAAGCCGATTTTTCTTTCCACTGGGATGGCTTCGCTCTCGGAAGTTGCTCGGGCGGTTGAAATCCTCGAGGAGTCCGATTCACCCTATTTACTTATGCAATGTACATCGGATTATCCGGCTGACGAGTCCGAAAGTAACGTAGCGGTCATTGAAACGTACAAAAACAGTTTTGGTTGCCCGGTTGGTTTTTCCGACCATACAACATCGGAGTTTGCTGCCTGTGCGGCTGTTTCTCTTGGTGCGAAAGTAATTGAGAAACATTTTACTTTGGATAAAAGCCTTGAGGGACCCGATCATCAGGCCTCCGCGAATCCAACTGAGTTCAAAAATTACGTCAAGGCTTTACGGCGAACTGAGTCTGTGCTTGGAAGTGGCAATAAGAAACCGACGATATCCGAGCGTGACAACATCGATGAAATGCGACGGAGTATTGTGGCAAAAACGCCAATCCAGAGTGGAGAAACCCTTGAAGACTCTCACGTAACGTTCAAACGGCCCGGCACTGGATTGCCCGCCAAATTCTACGACAGTGTTGTTGGAAGGGAAGCCGTGAAAGAT
>JBDGPI010000207.1:0-1622 GCA_042219765.1 Salsurabacterium abyssinicum (SeqCode) | reverse complement strand
AGTGGAGTATGATTCAGTAGCTATGGACTTATTGTCGTGAAATCGATAATCATTGCTGGTGCCGGTTTGCACGGTCAAGCACTCTCAAAGTATCTTAGAAGTGATTCACGGTATCAGGTAGTGGGATTTACGGAGACCGATCCGGAATTAATAGGAACGCAAATTTGTGGACGGCCCGTGCTTGGAATGGATCAGGAGCTGGATGAAATTTCCGAGGATAACGATTTCGATTCCGTAGCAGTGGGCATAGGTGATCAGAAAACTGCCTCGATAAAACCTCGACTGGACCTATTTGGCAAGCTTAAAGAACAGGGACATGATGTTTTGACTTACATTCACCCAGATGCTTCCGTACATGAATCCGCCGACGTTGGGGAAGGCACAGTTATCTATCCCAACTCGATGGTCGGTCCGGATGCCTCACTTGGTACTGTTTCCATGCTTTACGGTGGTGTCGTTGTCGAGCATCATGTATCCATAGAGTCTAATGCGTATTTCGGTCCCGGTGCTGTTCTATCGGGGGAAGTGGTCTTTGGTCAGTCCGTTTTTGTGGGATCCAATGCGACAATATTCCCCCGTGTTACGCTTGAGGACCACTGTGTTGTGGGAGCTGGTGCCGTGGTAAAAGACAGTCAACCGGCTGACACTACTATCGTATAGTTTCCCATGTTGTCCGAAGATAGGATTTATCTTTCCACTGCGTTTTCCCGGCGGAAATCAGTCCGGGCAATTCTGGAACAGGTGGCAGAGCACCTTGACTGCCGGCGGGTTGAGTTGAGCGGTGGAACCGATCGGGAAAAGAATCTTGATGGTACTTTAAGGGATTTTAAAAAACGCCATGGGTTTGAGTTTTTAATCCACAATTATTTTCCGCCACCAAAGAATGATTTTGTTCTGAATGTTACGTCCCCTGATCGCGAAAATCGCCGTAGAAGTCTTGAGTTTGCCCGGAGAAGTATTGATCTGGCCGAGACTATCGGAGCAGACTTTTACACTCTACATGCTGGTTACAGAGCACTCTACCGGGTGCCTACCGACGGAGGGTATTTTTCGCTGGCCGACGACAGTGAAATAAGCGTCTCGGAGGCCCGGGAGAATTTTAAGACCTCAATGATTGAGTTGTTACAATACGCGGACACAAAAAACATTAGCATCGGTTTCGAGAATTTATTTCCGGTTGATGGACATCCCGTACCACTAATATGTACGCTGGCGGATATAGAGTGGGGATTGGAAGTTTTATCCGAGTTCTCCAATTCGGGTTTTCTTCTTGACCTCGGTCACCTGAAAGTTGCTTCAAATCAACTAGGGTTCGACCCGGAAACTGTTCTGGAAGCGTTAGAGCCTCAGGCTGCTAACCAACTACTTGAAGTACATGTTTCCGCCAATAATGGTAAAACGGACCAGCATAACGCGCTAAGTGAGAATGATTGGGTGTTATCCGCTTTGCGACAATTCGATTTTACCGGTGTTCCCGTTACGTTAGAAGCTCGCGGTCTGAACCTGGAAACTGCTCGATCGAACCTGAATCTATTAAGAGAGATCGCAGTATGATTTCCTACGAGGATATTTTGGTCTCCCCCGATGAAACAGTTCAGGAGACGATTGAACTAATCACCGCC
>JBDGPI010000206.1:4386-5166 GCA_042219765.1 Salsurabacterium abyssinicum (SeqCode) | reverse complement strand
TAAATCTAACTTGAGGTAATTTCCGAATTTCGAACGAAACAAAATTTACCTATATAAAATTATTGTTTTATACTTACTAAAAGTGTTGAACAGGATTTCTTATGACATAGGTCATAAACGAGTGGCCTAATATATAGTATATTTTTTCCGTTGTACTGACTTACATTAAAAGAGGAGACTGATGCCATGGAGGAATCCACTCAACCGTCGGAACACGAATCCGAGGACATTCCTCTGCCCCAGAAAATCTTCGACAGCATCTGGTTTCTTGCCGGAGTGGCAATTGTATTTTTTGTGCTTTCCTACATCGTCTGGGGCATGGTCGATCTCCTGACAATACCATTGGGGTGATAATTTCGTGAGCACGACACCGATTGAGGAGCCCGAGGGAAACTGGTGGGGTATCAAGGTCGGAGGCTACGAAAAGCTCTGGCTGGGGATTTCCATCGTCTGGGCAATCATGTTATTTGGCTGGATGGCCGGCTGGACTTACATGGGCAACCAGAACCCGACTGGTAAGACCTACAAAATAAAAGCCGAAGAGTTCAAAGAAAAAGTTGACACCTACCGGGAAAAAGCCGAAGAAACTGAGGACGGTTACCTAAAACCTCCCGGCGAAGACGTTTACATTGCCGCCAAGCGTTACGCTTGGTTTGGCCTGCCCGTCGAACTCAAAGCGGGCAAGGAGTACAAATTTCACCTCGGAAGTTACGACGTTCAGCACGGGTTTTCCGTGCGAAAGGAAGACGTCCTGAGCAAACAATCCTCACTTCAGATCCT
>JBDGPI010000206.1:0-4346 GCA_042219765.1 Salsurabacterium abyssinicum (SeqCode) | reverse complement strand
GCTTCCGATGACCTTTTACGAACCAGGTACCTATCACGTCGTCTGCAATGAATTCTGTGGTTACGGACACCGAACCATGCACGGCAAATTCAGGGTGGTCGAGTAACTATGCTGAGTCTTTTTGGCTGGACGAACGACTACAACGACAATGGATTTCGAGAATGTGACATGACCGGCCTCAAGGTCCATCGAAGTGCCGAAATACAGGTCATGCGGTTCGTGCTCACGGCCGTCGTAGCTCTTATCGTGGGTGGATTTTTTGCGTTACTGGTGGCGTTGACCCGATGGGAGGCCGTAGGCCTGCTCGAGGCCGATATGTTTTACACCGCATTGAGCATTCACGCCTGGAATTTACTTATCTTCTGGATGGTCTTCACTGAAATTGCAATTCTTTACGTGGGTGGTCCCTTCGTGCTGGGCCGTAAGTTATCCCTTTCCAGTCTGGCAACTGTTGGATGGACCGTCATGGTTGGTTCGGCCGTCTGGATCAATTACGCCATCTGGACCACACAGTATCCCAATCAACAACCGCTACTGACGTCCTATCCCCCTCTGCCGTCCAGCTGGCAATTCTACCTCGGCGTAATCGTCTTCCTTCTGGGCACTATCGTTGCGGCACTTCCCTTCTTCGCGACCATTTTCAACGAAAAATGGGAAAACCCCTCGAAAACACTTCCACTGGTAGCGTTTGGCGCCTTCATCTGTTCAATCATTGCGCTTGAAGCGCTTCTGGGAGGTCTCATCACTTACATACCAACGTTTCTATGGCGAGTGGGAATTTTCGAAAGCATCGACGCCGCATGGTACCGCCAGGTCTACTGGATCATCGGACACGGGTCCCAGCAAATTAACCTGGTCGCCATGATTACGATCTGGTACTTCATCACCTACTACGTTGGTGGTGCGGTGATGGCCAGTGAAAAAGTCTCGCGAATTGCTTTTGTCCTTTATCTGTTCTTCATTAACATGGGCGCCGCTCACCACCTGATGTCCGACCCGGCCGTTTCGGCAAGCTGGAGGGTCTGGAACACCTCCTACGCGGCCTACGGAGCAGTCGTGGCCAGCATGATACATGCGTTTGCGATACCGGCCGGCCTGGAAGTCGGCCGCCGACAGAAAGGCAAGGGTCGGGGATTGTTCACCTGGCTTACGTCGGCCCCCTGGAAGGATCCGGGGTTCTCCAGCATTTTTCTTAGCTTCCTTATGTTTGGATTTCTCGGGGGTATCACCGGGGTTGTCCTCGGTCAGATGCAGATCAACATGACCTGGCACAACACCCTGGCCGTTCCGGGTCACTTCCACGCAACGGTCGCTACCGGAACCACACTGGCCTTCATGGGCTTTATTTACTATGGAATTCGACTCGTCTTTCGACGTGAGTGGGTCGGGCGGTTCTGGGCGATGATTCAGCCTTACCTCTACGGTGCTACCATGGGAATTGTCGTCCTGATGATGATGTACGTCGGTGTCCTTTATGGCGTGCCCCGCCGGCACCCGTCCGTCATGGACATCCCGGGAACCGAGTTCAGCTTTTCGGCCGCTCAACCACTTTTCACCATCTGGGGTTCCCTTGCCGTGCTCGCCGTTATTTCCGGAGCGATTTTTGTCGTCGTGGCTCTTTTATCCCTGCTCTTCGGTAGTGAGGTTGACCCCGAAAAAGTGAAGGACGAGGCCGATGCCATTGGCACGGATTACCCCGACAAGGAATCCCACGAGTACAGCATGCAGGGAACCTTCGTTCTGACAATTATCTTTCTTGCGGCCTTTGGCACATTGTACTTCCTGAACTGGTACCTAGTTTCACAACTCTGGCATATTGGAGCCTGACATCATGGTTTCGAACACGAACCCGAGTGACTGGCTGTCCCTGACGAAACCCCGTATTGTATTTCTTCTCTGCATCAGCGGGGTCGGGGCCGTCCTTGCGTCGGGTGGAACGCATCCGGTGACGTTTCTTGGATTTACAGTATCACTGGCGCTGATTGCCGCCAGTGCATCCGTTATGAACTGCTACTACGACCGGCACCTCGACACGAAGATGGAGAGGACGCAGGGTCGACCACTACCCAGCGGGCGGATCGAACCGCTGCATGCTCTCATTTTCGGACTATTGTTACTTACGGCCGGCACTGTTCTCGGAGCGTTTGTGTTACCTGCACGCTCGCTTGTTTATCTGTTACTGGGATTTGCGTCCTACGTCTTCCTTTACACGGTCTGGCTCAAACGGACCCACTGGATGGGAGTCGTCCTCGGTGGTTCGGCGGGTTCATTCCCCGTCCTGGCCGGATGGACTGTCACTGGTCCACTCACCATGTCGGGATTCCTCATGGCGTTCTTTGTGTTCGCCTGGACGCCCGCCCACGCCTGGGCACTGGAATTTGTGTTCCGGGACCAGTACGAAACGGCCGGGATTCCAACGTATCCGGTCGTCAAGACTCTGAACGAAACGGCCAATGGGCTGACCTGGGCTGCCGTCTCAACGGTGCTTGCCGGAGCTGCCCTCATTCCGTTCACCGGCCCTCTCTACGATGCTATCCTTATCGGTTCGACTCCGATGTTTCTCTTTTCCTACTACATGTTTTACCGGGACCGAGGCGAAAACGAAGCCGTCCACGCCTTCTTCTCGGCCAATCTTTACCTGACCTTCCTTTTCGTTGGCTGGGCCCTGGACGGATTTTTAGGCCAACCTGGCTGGATGGGTCTCTACCTTCTTGCACTGACCATGCCCCCGTCGTTTATCTGGATCTGGCGGTCTCGACCGTCACTGGGGCCTGTCGAAGCATCGGTGGACTGGGCGAATGACACGCCGGTTCCATCAACCGAAACGTAAGCCGTTTTCCTGACCCGAACTCGCACTGAAGGACTATTCCATGAATCCATTCAAAACCATCTGGAATCTTCTAAAAAACGGCTGGGACATCCTACGGACGGTTTACTGGTACAACAGTCTCCCGTGGCGAATTTTGAAGTCCGGCGCTTTAATCGTCCTCGGATTCTTCTGTCTCTCCGGGGGCAATCTGCTTCATTCCTACAAACCTCACTGGGATTTCCTTAACTACATAATTGCGTACGGCTTCCTGTTGATCGTCTACGGCCCCATTCACCATCTTCTCGTCATACCCCTCAGCCTGAAAGGTGCTCATTACTCATGGGGACAGACGTTACGCATTAACAAACGGGGACCCTTCTGGACGCTGATCGCTTTCTTCGTTGCCGTGGGTTTCTTTGGAGCCTATCCACTCGACGTCATGACCTTCGAATTCTCGGCCCCTCAACTGACTCAGTCCCACGACATCGACCCGGACGTCGAGTGCTACCGTAAAGCCCAGACCGACGATCCGCTTATTTACTGCAACGTCCCGGTCCGTGATGCCATTGCATACGTGGAGGTGGAGAACAGAGGCAACGTCATAGAAACCGACCGCGAGCCCCCCTTTGAACTCACGGTTGATGCCTCCGAACTCGAGGAGGTCGTGGGTCAGAAAAATTTCCATATTATTCTCCGGGACAAAAACGATTACATGATTCGCCGTTACGTCCGCTCCGCCACAATGGTGGAAACAAAGAAAGCAGGAGACACCGAACCAGACCGTCCGTAGAAACACTTATCAACGGTGATCCGCGTCATATCCGGTCCGGGAACTCAAACCATATACTATTCACTCACACTTGATGAATTCGTGATTGGGTTTCCGTGTTTAGCGTCCGGAGTGACGTATGAAATTCCCCAATCCCTCCGTTTTGTTTAAAGAAGTAAGCACGGATAGACGTTCACAGCAATCGCTATACTGAAAAAACCTTATTAATTTTGGGAGGTAATAATTGTGCGTTTTCGACGTTTTGTATCCTTGAGTTTGATTCTGTGTTTGACTCTTTTCCTGGCTGCCTGTGGTGGCGGTGGGGAGCAAACCAATCAACCCGCCGAAGTATCATCTTCCAGCGGCGGTAGTACAAGTGGGTCCGCGAAGATTACTGCCACGGTAAATTTTGAGGGTCAGGCACCCGAACCCGAAACCTACGACGCGTCCGGGAACTCCGAATGTGAGCAGGACAGTATTGAGAGCCGGAAAGTCGTGATCAACGACAACGACACCCTGAAGAACGTCGTTGTTGCCGTTAAATCCGGACCGTCCGGGCTGGATAAATCGCCCGATCCGGTGAGCTTCGATCAGGTCAACTGCATGTATCAACCGCACGTTGCGACCGCTAAAGTCGGGCAGTCCATTGAGTACATGGACAGTGACCCGAGTATGCACAACGTTCGGGCGACCAAAAACGGACGCCAGGTCTTTAACCTGACGACGTTCAAGGGTGACTCCAAGAAGGAAAGTTTCAGCAGCTCGGGC
>JBDGPI010000205.1:4340-6069 GCA_042219765.1 Salsurabacterium abyssinicum (SeqCode) | reverse complement strand
AGCCATGGATAAAACTCACCAAAACCCCGCCCGCTGTCATCACAGAAATACCACAATTCAAGATTAGCGTGCGCCCATAATGAACCTCACTCGTTCGAATGGAGTTGCAAACCGCCCCAACAAATTTACGTTGAACCAAGGGAGGATACTAACGAACGAACGAGCGGCTTGAATTCTTCCTTGACCCGTTCGGTCGTCTCAATAACTTCTTCGTGTGTGAGGGGCTGATCGAGAATCCCGGCCCCCATGTTGGTTACGCAGGATAAACCGAGAACGTCGAGACCCACGTGGTTGGCCGCAATAACTTCAGGAACGGTGGACATACCGGCAAGGTCTCCTCCCAGCCGTTCGTACATTTCCACTTCCGCGGGCGTTTCGTAGGACGGTCCCATCGAAGCCACGTAGACTCCCTCGACAAGATCGATGTCCAGTTCGCCTGCTTTTTCATGTGCCAGGTCCTGTAGGTCCGGGTCGTAAGCATAAGTCATATCAACAAACTGGGGGCCAACTTCCTCGTCGTGAATACCAATCAACGGATTATTCCCGAGAAAGTTAATGTGATCGGTAATCAGTGCCAGATCCCCAACGGAAAAACTGGGATTGACGGCACCGCTCGCGTTGGTCACGAGCATGGTGTCACACCCCATACCTTCCATGACCTGTACCGGATATACGAGTTTATCAATGGGTAAACCTTCGTAGTAATGATAGCGGCCCTGCATGAGATACACGGGAACTCCTTCCAGTTCACCCAGCACAAGCTGGCCGGCGTGTCCTTCTACTTTAGATTCCATGAATCCGGGTATTTCGTGGTACGGTATTACGTCCGCATTTTCAATTTCGTCTCCAAGCTCCCCCAGCCCGGAACCCAGTATAAGGCCAAGCCTCGGGCGGGTGTCGGTCTTTTGCTCGAGGTACTGCACGGTTTCCTGAATGTCTTCGTGTAAACTCATTTCAAACGAACCTCCACATTCATTGTTCTATCTTGTTTTGGATATGGAATTACTGTTCCTTCGATCGTATCGCCATTAACTGTAATCGACTCCACTTCACCGCCCGATTCGGCTTCCTGCCGGATTTCGATGGTCCATTCCACACCCCGCAGGTTTCTCGTTACGGTTACTTCGTCCCAATCCGGCGGAAAAGCCGGATCAATTTCGAGTCCGTCGTACGTCGGTTTAATCCCGAGCAAATGATCGAGCACCGCCCGGTAAACCCATGAGGCGGTGCCTGATAACCAGTGATAATTCCCCTCACCATAGTCGGGAGAATCAGGGCCGGTTACGTTCTGACAGTAAACGTACGGTTCCAGACCGTAATGATCGGGTTCTTCCTCGGCGTGGGAGGTTGGACTGATATTTTTCCATAGCTCAAACGCTTCCTCCCGTCGGTCCAACTGAGCAAGAGCCACGAGCGAAAACGCCGCCGCATGGCTGAATATTGAGCCATTTTCCTTTTTACCGGGAACGAACTGAGAAATAACCCCAATTTCAGGATCGATTTCTTCGTAGGCTGGACCAAAGTATTGAAAGCCCCATTCAGAATCAAGTTTTTCCTTGACCGCGTCAAAAGCTCGGTTCCCCCGATCCTCGTCAGCAATTTCGGCCATAACCGCCCAGGTTTGTGCGTTGAGGTAGAGGGAACCGGCCTCGTTTTCACTACTCCCGACGAGTTCCCCGTTGTCCCGAAACGCCCTGAGGTACCATTCACCGTCCCAACATTTGTCGTT
>JBDGPI010000205.1:0-4330 GCA_042219765.1 Salsurabacterium abyssinicum (SeqCode) | reverse complement strand
TCACTCGTCTTCTGTGCTTCCTCTCGGTACCGCTGTGCCGTTTCGTCTCGTCCCGCTCGTTCACAGATCGCGGCAGCCTTCCGTAACGAAAGTACCAAAAACTGCCCGATCCAGACCGATTCCCCCTCACCTTCTTCACCCAGTGTATCGAGGGCATCGTTCCAATCCCCGTATCGGATCAACGGTAGCCCTCGTTCTCCGCGCTGGGTAAGTACATAATCAACCCCCTCGATCATGTGTTCGAGCACACTGCTGGTATCGTCCGATTCGAGGTAGCCGATTTGTTCCTCCAGTATGTCGTCGTCTCCGGTTTCCCGAAGGTAGGCATCGAGTGCAAACGGGACCCAGAGTGGATCGTCGGCGTTATCACTTTCATCGTAATCCCGTGCTCCCCTTGGAGTGCGGTGTGAATTCAAACCATTTTCGAACGTAAAGGAAAGGATGTGCTCAAGGTTATCCCGTGCATCCTCGGGATCCACGGGGGAAATACCAAACGCTTCGTGACAGGCGTCACGGAATCCGGTGTACCCCTGGGAAGAATGCCAGAACGACGGAGCCCGACCAAACCAGCAATTGATCGTGACCTGGTAGGGCAACCATGTATTGACAAGGTGTTCCAGGTTGGAGTCGGGCAACTCCACGTTCACCGATCCCAGTCGCTCATTCCAGAATTCACGCGTGGCTTCCAGTGCATTCGTTGCGTAATCATCGTCTTGAAAGGCGGTCCAGGGAGATTTCTCTTCCTTTTCCGAGGGAACTATTCCCAGTACACAGGACCAGTCTTCCACCGATTCACCGGCTAACGAAAAGTGCCAGTCAAAGGCTCCGATCGCGTCCGCTCCTTCGACGGAATTACAATCGAGGTTAGCGTATTCCAGCGCCTCCGGATTGTGGTAACCACGGTAGGTTCCAAAGAAGTTGTTCCGATCCGTCTCCCAGGAATCCGGTGTGCGGCTTGAAGTCATGTATTGAACGTAGGGCCAAGGCTGAATTTCCCGGGGAGAATCGGTTTGAGTTTCCCAGTGACGTTTTCGGCCTACGATCGAGTCCGTGGATTGATCGTAATCCACCTGTTTCATGAGTAGATCCCACTGGCGATCGAGCGCATCTCGCCGGGTGTTCCCCATCAGCCATTCGGACAGGGAAACCACTCGGATTCGCCGGGCCTTCTTCCCGAGGTTTTCCACGCGAACCAACCACACCTCGTGCTGTTCCTCGGGAGGAACAAAATAAGTGAGTTCTACACTGATATCATCGTAGGTGGAAGTGATGGTCGTCACACCAGGCTCGTGTACACAACGGAAATCATCGAGGGGGACGTTGGTCGGTACCCGGTTGGGCGACCAGGCATACTGCTGTTCCTCGTCGACGACGTAGAAAAATCGCCCCGGACAGTCCCGTCGTATACCATCCATCTCACGCCGTAACGTCCCGTGACGGGCCGGGTCCTTGTAGAACGAGAATCCTCCCCCGTGGTGACTGGTAAGGGCACAGTAATCCCCGTTAGTTAAGTAATTGATCCAGGGATACGGTGTTTTCGGATCGGTGATTTCAAAGGCTCCCGTGGAAAGAAACTGTCCGTACTTAAAACTCATGTTATCCCTTTCAATCGGTGAAGTTGCATTTCGGAGGTGTATGTCAAACGGTGATTGAGAGCCCGTGACTCTATCAACAAAAAGCTCTCCATGTCAATAAATGGGGTCGAAATTTTAATCAGTAAATCATTTGTGATACAATTTAGTAACAGGGAGGAGAATAGCATGGAAGTACAAAACGTCTCTTCAGGGACCGCTACACCGAAAGCTTCTACATCCACGGCCAATTCCGATACGGCCGAGGTAAAATCCGGGGGTACTTCCGGTTTAAAATCGTCGCTCGAGCTACAAAAGCTGGCACTGAAATTGATTAAAAGTAGCGGTATCAACGTGGATACAACGGCTTAATCCGAATAATCCTAACCCCCGTGGGGTCATCCCCCCGGTAAACTATTCGATGGAAACTGCCCATTCTGTGAATAATTCGTCTTACTCCAGTCTTTTACATGTAGACTTGAATATTGGAACACGTTTTTGGGTGTCAAATGGTTGAACGAGGCTGTAAACGTAGAATGTATGCTGGGTGGCTGATTTATCGTCTATGTGTTATTGACAGTTACGCTGTTCTGGATCGACCGGGCTTATGGAAAGGAAACTAATCTTCTACGGAAAGTGAACCCCCGCCCACTCGGTTTACCTGATCGAATACCGCGTTACCATCCTCGTCATCCCCTACGTACACGGCCCGGTACTGTTTGTTGAAGGCCTGTGGAATGATGACTTCGGCTTTTTTATCCAGGAATCCCCGGTCCAGGGGGGGCTCGAGATGAACGTGAATCCGTCCGGATTTAAACCCGCGATACAGTCCTCCGAATTCAATCGGAGCCTCTTCTACCGTTTCGGGGGGTTCCTCCTCCGGGTTGGTCCATTGATAGGACGGAAAACGCACAATGGCCTGTTTTGATTCAGTCACTTGAAACCCTCGCTCGGTACACAACGTATTAATTTGCACCCTAAAAAGATTAACGAAAAATCCAGTATTGTGAACTATTAATAAAACTCCCGCCGTCAATACCACCATCCGGTTACCATCTAACTCTCCAAAAAATTCAACCCGGCCTGTTCATGATCACGAAACTGTTCTGAATAGACCATCCACCGGACTGCCGTTTATTGTTTTATAAGCAATCAATATCAAGGTAGATTCGCATCGAACAAAACACGTACTCCTTTTCACCGGTGACCTTGTTGAACGTCCGGATAAACTACGGCCATAACCGGAATAGGAGCGCTCTGACGAACAATTCAGGGGTATAATTCGGGCGAATCCGCTACTGTAAAAGTACAGTTGAATTTGTTTTTCGCTGGCACGATGGAACGACCGTTTAATTTCCAATCTGAAGAGGATAACGGTTTCTGACGTAGTATATATCTATCGTAATAAGCTCACTTCCAACCAGACATTGCTTTTTACCGAATGAGTCGGATCTCATACCGACCTGCTTCCAACCCGAGTTGAACTTCGTTACAATTTCCTCCTTTTCAAAGTGAGATTTGATTATAACTTCCATGGAGGATGTACTTATGAGACTTCCTGAACTTATGGACGATGTAGAAGCCCTTGCCAATGAAGCGGCCGATGCAGCCTGTGAAATTTACGAGGAAAATTTCGACGTTGAATTCAAGAAAGACGACCAGGACTCCCCCCTAACTGAAGCCGATCTTGAAGCCAACCGGATCATTACCGCCGGATTGCAGGAACTTACGCCGGAAATCCCCATCATCTCCGAGGAATCGGAGGATAATCTGGATTACGATGTACGGAAGGATTTCGATCGCTTCTGGCTGGTGGATCCCCTCGATGGCACCCGTGAATTCGTCAATAAAAACGACGAGTTTACCGTGAACATCGGACTCATCGAACATGGTGTACCCATTGCCGGCGTGGTCGTTGCACCGGTTCCCGACGTTACGTATCGCACGGATGGAATCAATACCATCGTCCGTCGAAACGGACAAACGTCCGATTTACGGGTATCCGACGTATCGGACCTCTCAAAGTCCACTCTCATGTGCAGTCGCTCCCATCGTCGACCTCCTCTCCAGGAACTCATTGAAGGGAATGAATTCGGTAACGTTACTCCAAAGGGAAGCAGTCTGAAACTTTGTAACGTGGCCGAAGGAAAATCCGACGTCTACTGCCGGTTTGGTCCCACCTGGGAATGGGACACGGCGGCGGCCGACGCAATACTACGAATGTCGGGCGGAAAAATTACCGAACCCGACGGGAACAACCTGGTTTACAACACGGAGAGCCTGAAGAACGATCGCGGGTTTGTTGTTACAAACAGCTTACTTCACGATGAAATCGTGGAAGAAATGAGTGCTATTATTGGCGAGCCCGAAGGTATTGAGAAGAACGCCCAAACATCGTAACGATAACTGATTTGTCAGTTTTGAGTAACTTCATCGAACAGGGCTTTCCTGAGTAACACAAGGTTTTCACAACCTAATTCCCAAACAGGAAACTCATTGGTAAAAGGGATCAGGTTAACCCGGCCCTTTACATTGGGAGTATTTGGTATGTCCGTGGGGGGTGTCGATTCAGGTGAGTACTCCAAATAGCCGCCTGTATCACTTCAAAACCATTAACGTCTTTCCTGAGGATGTACTATTCACGATCGTTATGTTGTTCAGCCTTCAACCGTCAGCATTTATCTATTACTAAGTTTTTGCGGTGTTAATGTTTTGTTCGTTTTACACAAAGAACAATGGACAACAAGCAATACCATTTT
>JBDGPI010000204.1:6515-10549 GCA_042219765.1 Salsurabacterium abyssinicum (SeqCode) | reverse complement strand
AGGATCAAGCGAAGTCCCACCGGATGTCCGGGGAGGATCGTCGAGGTAGGGTTCAATGGCCGATATCGATGAAGTCAGTAATAACCGGGCGGCTTTATTCGCCAGACGGTTTAGGGGTTTTTTCACAACAGCGGTCTCCCGGTTCGAATTAAATCGGAGTTATTATCCAGTTTCAATGTAATTTTTTTGAAGGTCGAACTGTTGGATAGAGACCGAGAATTGTCCAGCGATCACGGGGGGGAGGAATGGTGGGGCCTGCTGGGTTCGAACCAGCGACTTTCACCTTGTAAGGGTGACGCTCTTCCGCTGAGCTAAGGCCCCATTGGATAATGGATTTCACGTGTCGGGAAAAACAGCAGGCACCGGAGCAAATCAGGTAAGTCGTAACTGAAAGTATCCAGGTCATCTACTTCTTAGTAGAAAATTGGTTTAGCACCTGAAAATCATTTCGGTCCAGGGGAGTGCTAAAAATTGTTACAGTCAAGATCTTTTATCCCTCATAGGGTTCACAATCGGAACCCGTTAGTGTAAATGTTTTAAGCGTTTTGGACAATTGGATTCCCTGGATTACTCGAGGTCCCTGTCCCCGAGGACACCGGTGTCCACGTCGGGCCAGTGATCGTCGAGGTAAAGCTCAAAATTATCCGGGTTTGACGAATGCTGTTTGGCCTCTTCAACGGACACATACCCCTTCTCCACCAGATCAACCAGGGATTGGTCAAAGGTCTGCATACCGTCCTTCCGGCCCTGGTGAATGGCGGACCGCAGTTTGTTGATTCGGTCCTCCCGGATGAGTTTTCGTACAGTTGGTCCGTTAAACATCAATTCCACGGCGGGAATACGTCCGTCGGTATCTTTTCTTATACAGAGGCGCTGGGAACAGATCGCCCGGATGTACTCGGCAAAGAGAGCCCGGATCTGGTCCTGCTGGTCTTTCGGGAAGAATTTCAGGACACGATCAACAGTGTTGGATGCCGATTTAGTATGAAGGGTCGATAGAACGAGGTGTCCCGTTTCCGCGGCTTCGAACGCGGCCCGCACGGTTTCCTGGTCACGCATTTCACCGAAGACTATCACGTCGGGGTTCTGTCGGAGCACGTGCTTCAGGGCTCGTTTGTAGTTGGAGGTATCCACGCCAATTTCACGTTGGGTGACAATACTATTTTTATCCTCGTGAAGGGCCTCGATGGGATCCTCCAGGGTTATTATGTGTTTGTGCATGTGGCGGTTAATGTAGTCCACCACGGAGGCTACCGTAGTGGATTTACCGGAACTCGTGGTACCGGTTACGAGTACGAGGCCCCGTTCGAAGTTCGGCATTTTTTCGACTGAATCCGGGAGGTTTAATTGATCGAAGTCCATTACTTTCTCCTCAACGGGACGAAACACCATCCCGACTGCCTCCCGTTGAAGAAAGGCGTTTACCCTGAAGCGACCAAGATCGGGGACTGTGTAGGAACCGTCGTACTCCTCTTTGTCCTCGACAATCTGTTCAATGGTTGAGTCATCGAGGTAGTCGTAGGCAAGTTTTAGGGTATCGCCGGGTTCAAGGTCCTTCATGTCGATCTTGTGGACTTCAGTGTCGATTCGAAGCGCCGGCGGAGCACCGGATTTTATGATCAGGTCCGATGCCCCCTGTTCAATGGCCATCTGCAGGAACTGGTGAATGTGGTAATCAAAGTCCTGGTTGGGTGTTTTTGTGGCATCGGCCCTCATCGGTTCGTTTCCCCAGTTAGAATGATTGGTATCAAACGTGGTTGAATAAGTTTATTCTATAAAAGGATTAATTTCACCTACTCAATTCCACAATTTGAAATTACTCACATTGGGACTAATGATTATGAACATTCTACGCCTCTCGTGGTCGAGCTATCAGACGGACGACAGTCTTCAGCATGAAGCCGAAACAATACGCTCCCAGGGGCACCGCTACCTTCGCCCCAGGCGATCTGGACCCCGACCCGGTAAATTAAAGACTTACGACGTAATTATTATTAACAGTCAATTTGAGGTTGATGAAGTCTTCCTCAATCACTGGAACAACGACGGCCTAATTCTCACCGCGTCTAACGGTTACGACCATATCGACCTCGACGCCTGCAGTCGATATGGTGTCCTGGTTGGTCGAACACCGGACTGCCGGGCTAAAAGTGTAAGTGCCTACGTTAAAAATATCCTGGGAGTTTTTAAATGTGATCTTCATCGAACCGGTCACCCAGTTCGCAACACTTTCTGGGACCGACCGGCCTCGTTCCAGAACATTCAGTCCATGAAGAATCTAACACTGGGGATAGTCGGGTTTGGGGCAATCGGAGAGAAACTACTAGAGACGATCGACGTGAGCCAGTTTGAGTCCGTGTTAATTAACGATCCACTGAAAGAGGAAAAAATTCAGGGGCACCCGGACACAGCGTACGCTACTCCGCGGGAGCTCGTGGAATCGTCCAACATCCTATCCCTTCACGCGGATTTGAACCCCTCTACCCGGGGCCTGATAACAAGACGGACCCTGGATGCCCTTCCCGATCCATCATTCCTGATCAACACGGCCCGGGGATCGATGGTTGAACCCGATGCGGTTAGGTCAGCTCTGACCGATGACTCACTCAATGGCGCCGTTCTCGATGTGCTTCCCGAAGAACCCCCGGAGAACTCGGACGTACTACGGGACGAGGGCCTGTTCGTGACCCCTCATTCCGCGGGATTTAGTCCCACCTTGACGGAGGACATGACGGACGAACTGGTCTCAAACCTGGAGACCTACGAGGAGACCGGCGAACCAAGCGATCCGCTCACCCCTCGTTCGAGCGAGGAATTAGATCGTTTAAAAGCTCAATGGGATGATCTGGATTAACTGCGGAGAAGTCCCGTATCTGTTCCCGGCAGGATAGACCCGGCGCCACAATTCGATCGTTTTGATTGGATTGTTCCACGGCCGGGATCAGTTTCCGTTCGGCCATCCGTTTTGAAAGTTCATAATGTTCCCTCTCGTAGCCAAACGAACCGGCCATACCGCAGCACCCACTATCAATGAACTCCACTGAACCGCCGGTAGCTGCACTCAATAGTTCAACCAGAGATTTCTCACCCAGCAGAGCCTTCTCGTGGCAGTGCCCGTGAACCCAGGTGGTCGCATCATTAGTTCCCTTGCCGGATTTTGACTTAATTAAATCCTGGCGTTCTTCATTGAGGAACTCCGTTATCAGATGGGTGCCCGACGCCACGGCCTCGGCATCCTCCCCCGGTACAAGACGAGGATAGTCGTCGACGAGTGCCGAGTAGCAGCTTGGTTCAATTGTCAGTATCGGGACGCCCTGTTTCGGGTATTCACGGAGCGCATCGATTGTTTTACGGGCCTGTTGTTTGGCTTTTCCCAGAAACCCCTGTGAAAGGAACGTTCGTCCACAGCAGGGTACGTCAGGGACGATTGGATCCAACCCGAGTGACTTCAGTAACTCGTGTGCCTGTCGGAAAATCGACGGCTCGAGGTAACCGGAAAACGTATCGGCGTAGAGGACGACCGGATCCGATTCACTCGAAAAATCATCTTGATGGTTGGAGGGGGTAACAGGATCGGGCACCAGTACCGGTAGTGATCGTTCGGGGGCGATGCCGAGACTCTTCTTCAGGAGGGGTTGTAACCCGGGTAATGTCTGCAGCCAGCTGACGATTGGTTGAAAAGGAGCACTCAGGCGGGCAAACCGCCCGAATCCGGCGAAGAACCGTTCCCTGATCGATGCCCCGTTCTCCTCGTGTATTTTGTGTTGGACTTCCTGCTTGAGGGGAGCCATGTCCACTTCCGACGGACATTCCGACTTGCAGGCCTTGCAGCTGATGCAGAGGTCCATTACCTCCTGCATCCGGCCGTCCGTAAGCGCGGAGGCATCGTAGTTTCCACTAATGATTCCCCGTAAGGTATTGGCACGACCACGGGTGGAGTGCTTTTCGTCTCGAGTGACCATGAACGAAGGACACATTGTCCCCGACTTTTCCTTGCGGCAGACCCCGGAGCCGTTGCATCGTTCGATGATTTC
>JBDGPI010000204.1:0-6505 GCA_042219765.1 Salsurabacterium abyssinicum (SeqCode) | reverse complement strand
AAGCCCCCCTGTTCCGAAAAATCCTGCTGAATATCCCACTCCTGAACCTCGTAGTCGGCTCCGAAGCGAAGGTTTTCGGTCATGGATTGCGGTTCCACGATATTACCCGGGCTGAACCGCCGGTCCGGATCGAAGGTTTCTTTTACCTGGTTGAAGACGCTTACGAGCGGTTCGCCGTAAAAATCGTCCAACCATTCGCTCCGGGAGCGGCCGTCACCGTGCTCGCCGCTGAGAGCACCGTTGTACTCCTTAACCAGTTCGACGATCTCCCCGGTCATCTCTTTCATGTCGCTGACGCCACTGGCGGATTTTAAGTTGATCAGCGGTCGGATATGCAAACAACCAACGCTAATATGACCGTAGAAGGCGGCTGTGGTATTGTAATCCTCAACAATATCCTGGAAGTCCCTGACGTACCCGGCGAGACGTGAGGGGTCCACGGCGGTGTCCTCAACAAAGGTGGTTGGCTTACGATCGTCCGAGATTCCCAGCAGCAGGGGTAGCCCGGACTTCCTGACTTTCCATACATTCTGCTGTTGTTCCGGATCTCTCACCACAGAAACGGAGGTGGACTCGTTCGCGCTGTCAATCGCCCTGCGTATTGTTTCCACCCGCTTTTGGAGTGACGGGCCGTCGACTTCCGATCCGACTTCCACTATCAGGATGGCCTCGGGATCCCCGGTTAACCAGTCCATGTACCGTGAAATCTCGAGAGAATCCTCGGCAAGTTCGAGCAGGGTTCGGTCAAGAAGCTCAATGGCGAGTGGCGATTCTTCGACAACCCGACGATTGACTGAAACGGCACTTCGCAAGGAATCACAATTTACGACGATAAGATTCTTTTCGTCAATTGCGGGAACCGTGCTCAGTTCCGCCTCAACGACGGCGCCAAGGGTCCCCTCGGAACCGCAGATTAATTCCGTGAAATCAACGACGTCGTCCTGTAATTTTTCGAGAAACCGATCCAGTCCATAACCGGAAACATTCCGGAGTAAATCGGGGTACATCGTCTCTATTTCAGTGGAATTTGACCGAATGAATTCAGGGATTTTGTCGTAGAGCCTTCCCACCGGGCCCTTCTGTTTTGCTTTTCGGGAGGCTTCCTCCATTGAAATCGGCTCGAAGGTAACCTTCTCTCCGCCGGGAAGAACAGTCGTTATCGATTCAACATGTTGTGCTGTGTAACCGTAGCGGATTGAGTGAGCCCCGGCTGAGTTGTTACCGATCATGCCCCCGATCGTTGCCCGGTTGGCGGTTGCTACGTCCGGCCCGAACTGCCGATCGTACTGTGCGAGAAAATCGTTCAGGTGCTCCAGGACGACCCCAGGTTCAACAGTAACGGTTTCGGAATCGGGATCCCGGTCGATAATGTCGTTGATGTGTCTGGAATAATCCACCACTGCCCCCTGGCCAATGGATTGACCGGAGAGGCTTGTTCCCGCACCACGGGGGATTATTGAAACATCCGTTTCTGCCGACCACTCGTGGATTGTTTTAACATCCGCTTTGTTGAAGGGAAAAAAGACAAATTCAGGCTCAAGTTCATAGATGCTTGCGTCGGTACTGTACAGTTGCCTGGTGGTTGAATCGGTCCGAACGACACCATCGATGGACGGCGGGTCGATGTCTCTTGTCTGAACGTCGGTGGGAACCACAGTTACGTCCTCATTTTACGTGGGGTAAGATGAATTCTATGTCTTAACTAAAATAACTATTATACGAATCATGCTCGACTTCGGAAGCGTCTGCGATGATAATCCCTGTTATACCGGAGGAAATTGTCTGATCCACGGTCGGGATTCTCGATTGTACGGACTGTGGTGTCAGTCGTTGCAACGATTCAGGGATTCGAGTATTCCTGTAATGAATTGACCTAACGTTCAGTACCGGACGTTGTACTGATGGTTACTGGGTTAACCTGAGAAACTGGATAAAGTTTAAGACATTAGGATGGGTTACGGATTGGATCGTACCGACGTTGTGACGGCTTTTCTGCGCCGGGAGGATGGGGCTATTCTCCTGGCACGCCGCAGCGATGAAGTGAAAACCTACAATCAACGGTGGGCCGCTATCAGCGGATACCTTGAGACAACCGATCCCCTGTTGCAGGCCGAGCGGGAAGTCCGTGAAGAAACCGGACTTAACCGGGATCAATTTGAGCTTGCTCGAAAGGGGTATCCCCTTGCGGTGGACGATGACTCAAACGACAAATCCTGGCGTGTCCATCCGTTCTGCTTTGCTCTGGGTGAACCGGTTCCTGAAATCACTATCGATCGCGAACACACCACTTTTCGCTGGTATCAGCCGGATGAAATTGAGGACCTGTCGACGGTCCCCGCCCTCCAGCTTGCGTGGAAAAGGGTCCGCAGTGGCTGACGAACCCTTCCCGTCCCTCTGGAGCCGTATCCGTGATGATAGGTCCAGGGGATCCCGGGAATTGCTGATCTGGACCCTGAATCAACTGGTTGATTTCGTTGAAGACGACGCAAAACTCACCGAAAGCAATTGTTACGATCTATGCCGGAACCTGGCGCTGGTGCGACCGGAAATGGCCGTGTTTCGTTCGGCCGCGGCGTTGCTTTACCGGAACTTGACGCTGGAGTCCTCCGATCCCATCGCTGCCTTGTACGGAGCCCTGGAAGACCTCAAGCACCATCTCAAGGAATCCAGTTCCAGGCTGAGGCAGGCAGCCAGTGATGAATTAAAAAGGACGACCCATCCCCTTCTCTTCAGCCGGTCCGGTACCGTCCTTGATTTATTCAAAAGCACGGAAGGAATTTGAAACTATCCTCGTGCTTGAATCGCACCCGGGGGATGAGGGAGTAGAAACGGCAAACCAACTTTCCAGTCATCATCCGGTGACCTTCTATTACGATTCGGAAATAACCACTGCCCTAAAGTCCGCTGACACAGTATTCCTTGGCGCCGACAGACTCCACAAGGAAGGGACCTTTACGAATAAAGTTGGGACAAACCTTCTCTGCCGTCTTTCGAATCCAGGGGACGTTCGAGTCTGTACGGAATTACTGAAATTAGTTCCCTCCCGTTTAAACAATACTGATATACTTATAATTGACTCCCCGTCCGGACTCAAACAGGGACTTAAACGAAAGCATCCGTTGTTTGAGGACGTTCCGGCTGAATTGGTTGGTCAATTTATCACTGAAGAAGGTACTTTTTCGTCCTGGAATGACCTTACGGCGGCCAGTTCGGATCTGCTGGACGCTCACCGTGATTTTTCGAAGTTTCTGGAGGAGGACATCCCCGGCGACTCAAATGTGTAGAGTCTAAACCGATCGGTCTCGTAGCTGGGATCCCCGAAGAGTTTCTTGAATCGATTCGTCAACTGCTTCCGCCGGGCCTCTTCAAGGATACGGTAGTGGACGATAATCCCTCCCACTCCCTGCTCTCGAAGCGACTTAATCCCACTGTCCGGTAGTGGTTCCCCCTGGTAAAGGGAATCCAGGAAAGGGTTCTTACTTATTGGACCCCACACGTCGTCCGGGATGTAGGATAATCCCGCCAGGTGAAATTTTTTCCTGTGGATTGTCTGGCCGAATTGTACTTCGGTGGCCCACGAACTGAATGGGACGGGAACGAGGGCTTCGGAAGAAATTTTCTTTCGAACCTCGTTTAGTGATTCCACACGGGGTAATTTTCGTATTTTCATTGGACCACGGACAAGTTCGGCCAGCAGAAGAACCGAAAGACAGACGGAGGCAGTCTTGTTTTTCGGCATGCCAATAGCTATTCCTATACACTATAAAGTAACCAAATCTTAGGGGTATACGGAAAGCTCTGGCGGCGTCCGTTAGCTGAAGGAGCCAGCCGTAGGGCAGCCATCCTGAAGCGTAAGTGGTTCCGAGGACACGGATCCCTGGTCCCGACGCAATGATGAACATTACGCCGACGACGAGTAACGTCCAGCGCAGACGCTGCTTACTCAGCCGGCTTAGACCAATGACACCGAGAAAAATGGCCGTCCAACAAAGGTAGATGCTGGAATGAATTCCAGCGGTCCACGTTTTCGCCCACCATGCGTATGATTCAGGTATCCAGAGAAACCATGGGTGTGGAAGCAGCCAGCCCGTAAGATCGGCCGAAAAGGCTTCAACCACGCGGTAATCGACCGTAACGTTGGGACCACCTCCGAGGGCCTGGGACAGCCACTCGAATGACGAGAACAAAAACGAGAGGGCAGTTGTCAAAAGTATTCTTCCTGGTTTTAAACCAAACGTTCCAGCAAACGGAAGTGTTAATAAAAGGATAATAACCCAACCGACGGCGTAATAGGGGCTCATCAGAATTAAAAAAGCACCAATTAATGCCGGTACCAACGACCGGATCCGGTTGCCTTCCTGGCTCCAGAAGACCGAAAGAACGAGCCAGGGGAAGGCGACGTACGACAGTGAGTCGGGGCGCGGCAAGTTTTCCCAGAAAATTGGTGTGAAGACGTAATAAAGACCCGCGAGACAGGGACCTAAGGAGTCGTTCACCTGTCGATGAGCAAGCATATACATACCCGTGAACCCAGCAAGAAGAAAAAAGTACTGCCATACCAGCAGTACCTGTGCGGCGTGAAGTCCCAACGTAAATAGCGGAATGGAGAGGACCCCCAGGGGGAATATCAACTGGTGGTACCTGAGGCTTGTCGGCTCCGGGAAACCGATGTAATTGGTAGTATACGGCCATTGAAAGGATGTAATAGCTTCTTGGACCCACCAGAGGTTCCAGACGTGCAGGTAAGCATCCGGATCGGAGATGATGTAAGCCCGGCCTGTTCCGATGGCTCCGAGGAGCCAGATCCCCCAAAGACAGGTCACGAAGGTACCGATTGCGAAGAATAACAAGTACGTTTTATTTCGTGTCATTGATTGATACGTTTGATTTCCGTGATCATGAGTTTTTTGCTCCGGTCGATGGGGGACCAACCGTTAAACGAAACAACCCAATATTTAATTTCGGACGTAAGCCTACTATGTTGTCAGTGATCGTACCGACGTACAACGAAGCCAAAAATATCCAACCTCTCTTGCGGGAAGTCCAATCGGTGCTTGATAATTCCACACTGGGACCGTATGAAATTCTGGTTGTCGACGATGACAGCCCGGACAAAACCTGGAAGCTGGTCCAGGAGGTTGCCGACGGTGAAAGGATCCGCCTTGTCCGCAGGAAAGATGACCGGGGGCTGGCCCGGGCCGTCCTTCGTGGACTACAGGAATCCAGGTACGAGCATGTCGTTGTTATGGACGCCGACTTCCAGCATCCCCCCGAAGCAATTCCCCGGCTGGTGCAGAAACTACAATCGGGTGACGACGTGGTAGTAGCGAGCCGTTACGTCGACGGTGGTGACGTCAGGGACTTTGGAACGTTTCGAAAATTGTTATCCATCGGCGCCAACATGATTGCCCGAATTGTCCTTGAAGAGGTCAGGACGATCAAGGACCCACTCGCCGGCTATTTTGCCTTTCGAAAATCAATAATTGAGG
The DNA here is from genome assembly GCA_042219765.1 of Salsurabacterium abyssinicum (SeqCode). Classification (GTDB taxonomy): domain Bacteria; phylum T1Sed10-126; class T1Sed10-126; order T1Sed10-126; family CAZEBV01; genus JBDGPI01. The sequence continues at coordinate 1,016 of JBDGPI010000204.1, read as the reverse complement.
AGAAATTACCGCATCCTCTCGGTTACAAGATTCTTCTCACTATCCTCGTCGAAGGTGACTACGAATCAGTGAGTGAAATTGGTTACACCTTTGAACCCCGGAGGGCCGGAGACAGTAAGCTGGGCCTAAAAAATATTTATTATTTTCTCGCTCACCTTGGCAAACTTTACTTCAGTTAAGTCCCCGTGGTTCAGCCCTTAGAAGACGCGTGGAGTCGTTTTCCGTATCCACAAGGGTTAAGACTGTCCCCTCCCCTGTTCGGACAACCGATGACACGTACCCCGGCAACCGTTTCGACTCCCACAGGCGCTCAATTGTATTACCGTCCGTTTCAAGCAAGTACAACCGTGATTCATTGTAAGTCGTTAGTCCCCTGAACAGCGTGAGTCCCCCCGCCGGGTTGTGTGGCAGAACAAGCCTGTAACGTCCCGGTACTGTATGCTTCCAGACGGCAAATTCAGGGTTGATGTTGATCACTGACTCCCCACGCCGTGCCGATAGTGTCACTGGAGAACCCCCGTACTTTTCGGGGGTGCGTAAACGCTGCTTACCGTCATGGTAAATCCTGAGCGAACCGTCCCTGGCCAGGGAAAAAATCCTCTGGTCCATAATTTGGTAGGACGGAGAGTAAACACTTATGTCTTCGTATGTCTGAGGGGTCGTGAGGTCAATAATTTGGTCGTTCCGTAGTTCCACTTTGCGGATACCCGGCTCAAGCGGTGTGTTTAAACCCACTGACTGCCGGTAAAAGCGACCGGAACCACCGTGGACCCAGCTATTTGAGAGTGTGTCCCTGTGGGTTAAGGACGAAACCTTGTAGTTAAACTCGTACAATCGGCTTCGTATGGATCCCCGGTCCTTTACGACCAGAATCAAAGGAATGGTGGCTGTGGTTCCTCCGGCCGATCCCACCGTGACATCCAGTATCGTCCCCTGAACGGACTTCCATTTTGTTGCTGTTTGACCGGACAAATCACGACTGATTCCAAGATGATTACGACCACCGAGGAAAAGCA
>JBDGPI010000203.1:0-6223 GCA_042219765.1 Salsurabacterium abyssinicum (SeqCode) | reverse complement strand
AGACAAACTTCTGGTCGGTCTCGGAGGACTAAAGACGGAAAACCCTGACATCCGCACCAATCTGATGAATTATGGCGATATGCTCGGTTTCGACCTGGAGGACGTTAAAATCAAAGGTCATCCAATTCCCTTCGGAAATTATCTCAAGAAGCCTTTTCACGATAACGTACTTTTACTGGGGGACGCGGGTGGCTACGTCGATCCTCTGACCGGCGAAGGGATTTTCTACGCGCAGCGGACAGGGGAACTTGCTGCAAACGCGTATTTGAAGAATGGCGACGAGGTAGGACAGCAGTACGCCACATTTGTTAAAAACCATGTCTTGCCCGAAATGACAGGGGCCTGGCGACTGAGACCCCTTGTTTACGCCGGGCCGAGGGCCTTACGCCGGCGTTACCTGTCACTTGGTGGTCGTAATTTCAGTGGTACAACCATGCTCGATATCGTGCATGGTCATCGCGTCTGGCACAACTTAACAAAAACCGGGGATCAACTTCACGATACCATTGAAATGAACCAAACCCCCGGTTCCCTTCTTCCCGGCTGATCGTCTTCCATCCGTCCAACCACAGGCAGGGCCAGATTGCATCAACGGTCAATCAAATGATTTTCCGAGCGAATCACGGTTTACTTTGCTATTGTACCGGTGAATAAGATCGTCCACTTTATCCTTCAATTGATTTACTTCCTGGCGTCTATCCTCGACCAATTTCAGATAATTCTGGCGTAACTGATTCACCGATGTCCGAAGTTCCATTGCCTCACGTCTTACTGACTCGGTGTACTCCTTTAACGCTTTCTCCTTGAGACGCCGGGAGTGATCCTGAATGAACTGATTCAGGCCCGCAACAAGCTTATCGTCGAGGTTTGATTTGATTCGCCATTCCATGGCATCCCCGGTCCCCTTGCCGGTCCCCTGTACCTTGAGGTGATTCAGACCGGTAACCGAAGACAAAAGGGCTTCCCTAAGCAGGTCACTGGACCCCTCAACCATAAACTGCGGATCCTTCATACGAAGGTTCACCAGCGTGGTATAGGTGGAATTGCGTAACGTTCCACTTAGATCCAGCATCAAGTCTCCTTTCTTGATTTTCAGGGTCACCTTCCGGGACGATATAAGTGTCCAGGGTTCTACATCCAGACCGTCGAGCGTAAATTGAAATCGGAGATTCCCCCGTGTTCCCTTACTGATACTGCCCTGAAAACGGTCCAATTTTTCCGTGGGCCGATTAAATTTAAAGGCAAGACCCGAAGAACTTCGCAGGGCCGGACTGTAGGTGGAAACATCGTTGAATCGCAGGAAGTACCGAGCTTCATCCGCTTCCCCCGAACCGGAGATCCGAACGTTTTTCAACCAGACATCGGGATAGGTCCACTGTGCTTGATAATTGTAATCAAAACCCGGGTGATAACTGTAAATTCCACCGGTGTTTCCTGAATTGGTTTCGCTATCAGCATTGGCGGACGATGATTTCGTTCCGGAACCAATGTAGTCCTGGTAGTACGAGAGTAGATCCCGCACAAGTCCTCCCCGTTCAGCAACAAAGGCCGTGAAAAATTTGCTCGACGGATTACTCAGGGTTAACTCCGGCAGGGCTACCCGGTGATCAAGTTGCTTCTGGTCCGTTTCAATACTTCGGTCAATGCTATCCACGGATTTTTGAAGCTCATTTAGCTTTTCGTTAACGGTACGACGTGTTTGGTCGACGGTATCCTCCCACTGAGTAACCCTGGAGTCTAATTCTTTCAGCGTTTTAAGTCCCGCCTTCAACCTCACGGGCTCTTTCTGGAGGGGATTCTCAACTGAATTCAAACGTTCGCGAAATGCCGCAAGTTGAGTGGAATCGGGTAACCCCTTTACTTCTTCGTCCAGTTGACTTCTGGATTCCTGGATTTGTTTCCGGGTGGCATTTAAATCCGGCCGGGCCACTAGATCCGATTGTTCCTCCCGTAAGAGAGCCCCAACCGATTCTCCCGATAAAATAGACTCAAAATCCCCAGGGATCGACTCACCCGTTGATTCCCTTAACTGAGCCTTCATAAGTTGTTTTAAGATCCCGTAGGACCAGCGAAGATCACCCCCATTGCTGCTGACCCAGCCCCGGGTCCGACGGGTCGTTGCAGTTCGAACCCCATCCAGCGTCGCCTCTTCCACCACGAACTTAAGCCTGAGCAGAGCGTCCAGGTTCAACCTGAAACTGAATTGTTCCAGTTCCAGAAGGTTTTCCGAAGGCTTAGAGGGATCAGTGAACTGGACGTTTTTAAACTTTAGCGACGGCTGGAGCCAACCCGTATTCAGTTCACCAATATTCACCTCCGCCCCGGCGGACCGACCCAGTACATATTCCAGTCCCCACTCCAGGTGGTCGTCCAGAAAAACGTATCCGTAGGCTATTATCCCCAGAAAAATTCCTATGACCGTGTATAAAAATTCCGTTCTTACAATTCGTTTATAAAGCGAGGTTTCCCGGGAGTCTTCCATTGCTAACTCATCGTTGACTCGTAGTTCCGGTACCACTTGTAGAGGCTGGTCGACTTCCAGAGAGACCAGTACCTGGAGGTTTTCAACCGGCGCAGGACATCCCCTCTGTACTGATCAACCAGTCTACAGGTAATTAAATACACTGGAACTACCAGAATCAGCGACACGACTCCGGCTCCCATGACGACGGTATTGTAAAAACGAGTGTAAGGAATCAGAGGGAGGTTATAGAGAAGGGTATAAACGGGTTCGAGGATTCGTACGGACAGAACACTGTCTCCAATCCAGTGGAAGACCCCGGTCATCAGCAATGCCACGAACTTAAATAAGCCACTTGATAACATCGCTGCTCCAATTTGTACCCGAAAAAAAAGGACGACTGCAACAACGAGCAATCCCTGAAGCGAAACCACCGGGGAAAATCCAAGGACAAGTCCGCACGCACAGCCCGCAGCAATACTGCGGGTACCGGTTTCGGAGTTCAGCAGGTATATCAGTTTAAACAGTTGACGAAAGAGGAATGTCATTTGACTCCCCCTGTTAAGTTCTATACTTTCAAATTGCAGAGACAAATCCCACAGGAACGATAAAAAGCTAATCTATTTTTGATTCCGAGACCAGTTCGAACGAAGAAAACCAGGATAAAAATGAATTAATTAGGAAAATTTATAATATCTCTGAAATAGCGCTCCATAAAGCATTTACAAAATCAAGATTTCTCCCTGGCAGAAATTGAGGACTCGAAGTTTTAATAGTTGCCTGAAGTTGAATGTTCCTCAGTAACATTCACTTAAAAACAAAAAATTGAAATTGCAATACAGTCTACTAGAATGATACTCGAAAGTTATTATTCACTCCGGAGGTCAAACTATGCGTCACCGTCTTCTGCCTGTATTGATTTGCATTATGCTATCAACAATCGTCTTTGTTGGACCAGTTGGTGCCAGCACAAATAACATTGATCCTGGCCTTACCCTTGCGGACAAAGTCGAACTTAATATTGGTGTTTTACTTCAACCACGGTTTGAATACGAAAGCCGGGATTCGGACAACACCGTTCACACATCATTTTCGGCCCAGCGCGTCCGGACTACTTTCAAGGGTCAAGCCTACACTCCGCACCTCAGTTACAAAGTACTGGCGGAATTCGCACAATCGCCAACGTTACTGGAAGGCTGGGTGGAGTACGGCCGATTTGATCCTTATACCATGAGATTGGGGCAGACGACGGTTCCCTTCAATCGGGAACGGGACATTCCTGTGACAAAATTACTGACGACTCAGCGCTCCCTTGCAAACGCCGAATTTAACTGGCCAACCGGCCGAGACATAGGTTTTATGGTTTCGAAGAAACGAACGTCAGGGTTGGAGTATCGACTCGGAGTTTTCAGTGGAGAAAGCCGTAATAGCACTCGTTCGAGTTCCAATGGTGTGCTTACATCCGGTAGAGCGACGTACGAAATCCTCGGGGACTACGAACGTTCCGAGTCATTCTATCAGGTCTCCGAATCCACGAATCTGACTATGGGCGTTGGCCTTCAGTACGCTTACAAAAACACTGCCCGTGATTGGTTCAGTCGAGCGGGTGCAACTGGAGCCGACACCTCAAACGTAACGGCGGCAACGCTTGACCTTCAGCTTCGTTCAGGGGCATGGAATTTATCCGGAAGCTACTTCCATCGTAATGTCGAGGATTACACGATGAGTTCTAATAACTTCGACGGTCAGGGATTTACCATTCAAGGGGGTTACGTCTTAAGCCCAAATTTCCTCTACCTTTCAGCCCGCCATTCCCAGGTCCATCCCAACGACACTCTTACCACAACCCGCAGCCGGGGAAACACCCTGGGTTTACACCTCTTCCAGAAAGGAAACAGAGCTCAGGTTCGTTTTGAGGCGGGACAACGACAGAACAAGGGAGCCTCTGACTGGGTGGACGATTCCTTCGCAAGAATCCAGCAACAACTTTACTTCTAATCATTTCCAACGCTGGTCAGGAATCAAGAACGTTCAGCAATCAACCAATTTCCTGGCGTACTGCCGGATCAACAATTCCGCCTTGTACCGCTAATAAATCCGGTGGGACTTTGACTGTATCGAGTGCGGTTGAACCGATCGGGATTCGCTAGTGGCGAACCCCAGAATCCTGATTGGAATAAGAATCCCGGCAGTAGTTCACACTGCCGCAATTCGGACAGCGTTTATGGCAGCCCTCAAGTTCGTAACCACATCGATAACATTCGGTACCATTCATGCTCAAGACTGATTCCCCCGGTAAGAAAGGATCTCCAGCGACTTGAATAAGATATACTAACGAACAATGGATGATTTACTCAAGCCCGGTTTACGATCTGATCACGAGCGGTACTGTAGTGCCGGCGTCTTCTCAAAGCGGTTATTTTATTTTTGGTTCCACGTAATATTAATTATCAAATTGTTACCATTTCATTTGACCTCGGGTGATACGGCATGTCCAAAAAAACAACAATCACGCTACTGGACGAGGATGATCAATATACTGTCTCCGGACAGGTTTCCGCTAATCAGGCTCTCGTTGACGAAAATGACTTCCGGCAAGCAACCGGTTGGGAACTCAAGGAGGAAGGGCTCTGTAAGAAGGACGCCTGTTATCCCGTCGATGATCGAGCGTCCCTGAAGGAGAACGGCCAAATAAACCTTCGTGGATTTGCGGAAAAACTGAACCGATCGATGGCACTTGAAACCGATCCCGCGGTCGTGTACCTGGGTCCTGAAAATCGGACGATAAAAGAAAACCTTCAGTCCGGTAAAGCTCCTGACTTTACCCTACCGGACTGGAAGAACGAGGAGATGATTTCACTCTCCGATTTTGAAGGGAACAAAATTTTCCTGCTCGTATGGGCTTCGTGGTGAGGGTGCCGCTATGATCTGCCGGTCTGGCAGGACGTTTACGAGGAACTGAGTGACGAAGACTTCACGTTGATCACAGTTGCACTCGAGAGGAATTTCGACGATCCGCGTTCCTACATTGAAAAGGCCAACCCCGATCACCCCAGTCTGGTGGACACCCGGCATAGGGTGGCCGACCTATACAACATCGAAAACGTGCCGACGGCCCTCTGGATTGACGAAGACCGTAACATCGTTCGGCCCAACGACGTCGTGTTCGGCAGTAAACCCCTGAAATTTTTCTCCGGAACCAGCTCGGACGAACACATTTCGGCATTGAAATCCTGGGTTCGGAATGAAGACGAATCGCGAGACTACCTCGTTTCCGACGATCGCCGTTCGGAGCATCAAACACTACCGTCCGACGATCAGCTTACGGCTCGAGCGGAGTTTCACCTTGCCCAGTGGCTGTACGAACAGGACCATAGGAACAAGGCCCAGCGTCATTTTGAAAAGGCCTGCGAACTAGCCCCGGAGGACACGGCCATTCAGCGCGGTTCTATGAGAATGAGAAATGAAAACCCCATGGGGTGGGCATTTATCAAAATGGTCATTCGCCGGTTCTGGAATGGTCTCTCCTATTACAACCCTCTACCGACAAAACTTAAGTAAGAAATTATACTCTTGTAATGGCCTTTTTATCAAACCAGTGTCCAGAGTGGTGGCATGAAATAATTCCCAGGTAATTGGCATCCGTCCGGAACCAACCGTAAAGTTTAATTCGGCCGTATTTGAAAACACAATTGCGATAGAATACCCATTTTAGTAAGCCAACGATCGGGACCTTCGTTGGCCTACTTCTCGACCCCGGGG
>JBDGPI010000202.1:10079-15205 GCA_042219765.1 Salsurabacterium abyssinicum (SeqCode) | reverse complement strand
TGCGATCCGGAACTGAGGGAGCCGTCGGTTAGTTCTGCCGAGCGGTACGTTGCTCTTGCCGAGAAAAATAGTGGGTCGATTCCTTACCCCGTCAAATATTCCTATCCATGGGGGTTCACGCTGGACGAACTCAATCATCGAACCCCAGACTTCAGCCTCGTCAACCTCGAGACAAGTGTTACAACCTCGGATGATTTTCAGTCACACAAACAAATTCATTACCGGATGCACCCTGCCGGGACCGAGTTTCTTCACGTGGGCGGAATTGATGTCTGCTGTCTGGCAAACAACCATTCCCTTGATTTTGGCGAGACCGGTCTGCTTGAAACTATTTCCAGCCTGAACCGGGAGGAGATTCACCCTGTCGGGGCCGGGACCAATCCATCGGACGCCGCCGCTCCGGCTACTCTTCGCCCGAAAGCCGGTCAGCGAGTGATCGTTTTTGCTACCGCAACGTCATCGAGCGGCGTTCCGCGCCACTGGTCGGCCAATGAATCAAGGCCGGGCATTAATCGCCTCGATAGTCCTGGAGAAAAGAAGGCTCATGAACTCGCGGAGAAAATTGAGGGTTACCGGAAACCATCCGACCTGGTGATCCTATCGATTCACTGGGGCGGAAACTGGGGGTTCGACATCCCCGACAATCAACAAACGTTCGCTAAAACCCTGATAGATTCCGGAACGGTTGACCTCATTCACGGCCATTCATCCCATCACGTCAAAGGCATTCACGTCCACGACGGTAAACTAATCCTCTACGGTTGTGGGGATTTCTTAACTGACTACGAGGGGATCAGTGGCCACGAAGAATACCGGAGCGATCTTGGCTTTATGTATTTCCCCGAACTCAGATCTGACTCGGGCCGTTTAAAGCGTCTGTCCCTTGTCCCAACAAAAATCAGCAAGTTTCAACTTCAACGACCGAATGACGAAGAGATAAACTGGTTAAGAAAAACATTGAACCGGGAGGGAGAGCCGTTCGGTACAACGGTGACTCATACTAACCAGGAGGAATTGACTGTTGAATGGTAAAATCCAATTCTCGGCAGGACTGATGAGTTTTTAAAATTAGCCGATCGTGGGGGCGGCCAGAATTAAATTTTCGGAACTCACTTTGTTCAGGCAAACGAATCAATCCGGCGAAAACCAAAAAAATTAAGGGTTCCACCCGGCCCAATAGGTGGAACCCCTCTACACCTGACAAAACCCGAAGTTGTCACCCGTCAAAGTTCCCGGAAAACAGTCGAGTGCCAAAACGTTGTATTCTTGTTATCGCAGGGACTCAATGAGAGTGCTCTGTTTCTCAAACATTTGCTCAACGTCATCGGACTCCCCCTGATTCTCGTCACCGGTCCCTGCCCCGGTTGTGTCATTTTCCTCCGCCAGATCTCCAACTTGGGTGTTCGACCACTGTCCTTTCGGACGGTCCGATTGATCGGAGGAAGGCGTCTCCTGAGTCTCCTCACCGGGCTCGCCAATCATTTTTGACACGTCCCCTTAGTAAATACCTCAATTTTTGTCATTCCAGCCTCCAGCTAAACCATCCCCCAATAAAGGACTTTATTCAATGTGATCTTGATTACACGCCTCAGACCGTCCTTCCCTCACCGTTCGCCACTCCGCGTTATCAGCAACCAAATCCCCGGGTCCTCCGCAAAAATCGATCAATTTTGTTGGTAAATCGGACGCCCTGAACCGTCCATAATTACCGTTTATAAGACTCGAGAAAAGGTATTTGAAAGTACGGAGTGAAACCGTTATGTTAATGAATGAATGGTCAGTCAAAAGAGGTGGTCACCATGCCAAAAATAGTTGATGAATCCGAGCGGAAGAACGATATCGCCGACGCGGCCGTAAAAGTCTTTGCGCAGAGTGGTTTTTCCGAAACCACCGTGCAGCAAATAGCGGATCAGGCTGACATGAGCAAGGGAAATATTTACCGGTACTTCGACAGCAAGGAAGAAGTCCTGCAACAAATCTTTTTGAATTTCGAGCAAGCCATCCACGAGACCCTTGACGTTAACCTCTCAAGAGAGGATGATCCGGCGAACGTCATTCAATCCCTTATCACGGATCTAACAACCCTCGTACGAAGCAATCGCCCGACAATTAAGGTCCTGTTTGATTTCTGGTCCTACAGTCTCCATAACCCCGACGAGAATTTTATCGATCACGATTCGTTCTACAAAAAAATCCAGCGGAAACTCCGTTCGTTCCTCGACGACGGGGCCAGCAAAGGCGTGTTTCACTCCGACTGGAACGACGAACTTCCGTCCATGTTGATCGGTTTTTTCGAGGGACAGTTAATACAGTGGCTTGTTAATCCGTCCAGCCCGTCCCTTAGCACAATTCGAAACACAGGAACCCAGATGCTTCTAACAGGACTACTTGACGACGGTCGCCAGCTAACATGATTCCATCCAATCCTTATCTCACACAGGGACGTGAATAGCCATTATAAATCTAACTGATATCGTGAAACCGATTGAATGGGGGAAGTCTTTTACGGGCGACGATCTCCCACCCGGACCCAACGATGACTTCTACACGGGGGTAAAATTGTCCTGGGATTGGTACCAGGGTAACCTGGGATTTCTCCTGGATGCCTACCGGGAGTTCGGACCGGTCTTCACCACCCGGATGATGGGTATGAAAATCGTCTGGATTATTGGAGCCGAGGCCAACCAGCGCATGTACGTGGACGACTGGCGAGAATTTCACTGGTGGGGGGAAAGCATTCACGGTCAACTTGCCGGATTGATTGGTGAGGGACTTCTGGCCTCCGACGGTGAGACCCACGATAAAGCAAGACGATTACTGGACCCGGTCTTTTCCAAAACGAACCTGAAAAAATTCGTTAAGACCATGATTGATGAGACGGAATCCCAGGTTCAACAGTTCCGTGATGGTGAACAACTGGATTTCTACGAATGGGTTTACGACCTGGCACTGGACAATGCGTCGGCCTGCTTCATGGGGATGGATTCTGACCGGGTTGATACTGAAACCTTACATAAGAACTTTGATATCTGCGTCGAGTATTACCAGGAACCCATCCACGTTCAGGCCCTCCGTGGTCCCGGAACCCCGTACTGGTATTTCAAGAAGGCCAAAAATAAAATTGACAACGTCCTCGAGGAGGAAATACAGGATCGCCGGCGCCAAACCGACCTCGCCGACGACAATATCCTCGACCGGTTGCTGGAGGCGGAGGTCGACGGTGAGACCTTCACGGACGACGAAATCCACGATCAAATACTGAACCTCTACTGGGCAGGACACGATACCACCATTTCCGCAATTTCGTGGTTAATTATGCTGGTCGGAAAGTACCCGGAGGTCTACGAGCGACTTCAGACGGAAGTTGACGAACGCGTGGGAGACGCCCCCGTGGAAACCGAGGAAGTCATCGAGGGGCTTCCCTACATGGAGATGGTCATGGACGAGACCCTTCGTCTCTACCCTCCCGCCTGGGTTGCGTTCCGCAAGTCTCAGAGCGATATTGATATTTACGGCCATACCATTCCGGCCGATACTGAGGTGGCCTTCAGTTCCTTTGCGACCCACCGTCTACCCCACCTCTTTGAAAACCCCGAGGCCTTTAACCCGGAAAGAATGAAACCCGAAAACCAGCGTGATTTCCCGCCGGGAGCCTACATTCCCTTCGCCAGGGGCCCACGAACCTGCATCGGTATGAACTTTGCCAAGTACGAGATCAAGCTCATCGTCGCCACCCTGCTCAGACACTTCGATTACGAATTAATGCCCGGTCAAAAATACCGTGGTTACCCGGTGGCGACCTTGACCCCCGATGAGGTTTTAATCGAACTCAACCGACGAAACGGTGGTAACACCAGTGCCGTGGGTGCCGGTTCCAGTATCGAGCAGCCCGGAACGCCGGGCTCGGTCGATGACGCCCAATCCGGCCCGGACACATCCGGAAGCAGCGGCTGTCCCGTTCACTGACCACGGTAGGGTGTCCTGCGGTAAATGCCGTTAAGCCATCTTGAGTTCGGGCCACTACCCTCGTAAGCGGATGTGTCAGTCCTCACTGACATATCTGGCGACTTGGTCCAGACTCTCTATTTTTTTACAATTAGTGTCCCTCTGTTAAATGGTACCTTTGAACGAATAGGAGGTGGTTGGGATGGATGCCGAAGACGACGAAGTTCTGGTTACTCCCTGTTGTGAAACGAAAATTGTGCCGGGGGCCGGATTTCGGTCAGTGTTCTGCTGTAGCGATGAATACACCCGAGATGACCTGGAAAACCAATAAGATTCCAGGCCCCGTTACTCCACCTCAAAAAAAACAGTAACCTCCAGTCCGTCGCGGTCCTGGAAGTCGATCCGGCCTCCCAGGTCGTATTCGACCAGGGAATTAACTATCTTCAGGCCGGTGCTATCGGCCTGCTTGAAACTTAAGTTATCAGGGGGGCCGCTCCCGTTGTCCCGGACACAGATACGGGCCTCCCCGTCGATTCGCTCCGCTTCGATCGTAATTTTGCCGGATTGTTTGTTTCCGAGACCGTGTTCGAGGGCATTACTTACCAGTTCGTGCATTATGAGGCCACAAGCTATGGACTGACTTAAGTTAAGCCGCAGGTTCTCAATCCGGTACTCAACCTGAACCGTTTCATTCCCCCTCGACTGCAGGATTCGTTCACAGAGGTCCCTCACGTAAGCCGGTAAACTTACCTCCGAAAGATACTCCGATTGATAGAGTTTTTCGTGAACCAGCGCCATTGTTTCCAGACGATTAATGCTGTCCTGATATTCTTCCGCCAGCAGCTCCGAACCAACGTCCCGCATCTGCATCGTTAGCATGCTTATTATGATCTGGATGTTATTTTTGACCCGGTGATGAATCTCACCAAGTAGCGTCTCTTTTTCCTGCAGAGACTGTTCCAGGCGTTCCTTAACCCGCTCTTGCTCGGTAACATTCCGGAAGAACCAGACCCTCCCGATCACAGTCTCATCCATCGTCACCGGTCCCGAATAGCGTCGCAACACCGTTCCGTCCCTGAGGTGAATCAAATCCTCCCGGCGTTCGAACGGATGGTCGTACAAATACTCAACGGTTTGCAGGAACTCCTCGGGATTCTCGAGTTTGTCGACTACGTAGTCAA
>JBDGPI010000202.1:0-10069 GCA_042219765.1 Salsurabacterium abyssinicum (SeqCode) | reverse complement strand
GAACTGTTCGACCAGTCTCTCCTTCACGTCCTGGACTTTTTCGCCTGAAAAATCCTGGCAGTTGGCGTTGAGAACGCCGGTGTGGAACTCCTTCTCGTAGACCTCTTCGGTCGCTTCTTCAAGCGCTTCCCTGTCGTCCCGGGTCTCGAGGACTTCGTCAGGCACGTCCCAGATCTCCTGAAAGGACTGATTGTAGGAGAGGATTTCGTCGTCCGTTGAAACCACTAAAATACCCTCGTCGGCCGCTTCCTGCTGAGCCTTTAGAAGGGATTTCCGGTACTCCAGCTCCTGTCGATCGTTTTTTCGCCGTGTGATATCACGGTTTATAGTAACCACATACGGTTCACCCCTGCGCTGTAGCACTGTAGGATTGACCTCAAGCCAGAGAATATCACCGTTCTTCCGCCGACAGGCCCACTCGTAGGGTCCAGCATTCTTATCGGACTCCACCGTCTCCTCAACAATTTCCGCAAGGCGATCTCTGGTAAATCCTTCTTCGACGACACCAAGACCTCCCAACCCCTGCTTCAGGAGATCCTTTCTGTCGTATCCAAGTACCTCGCATGCTGTTTCATTGACGTCAATCATCTCTCCGCTTTGAGGATCATGGACGGTGATAACGTCGGGTACCGCGTCGAACAAACCCCTGTACGGAACGTCCGGTTTCCGGGCCTCGTGAGCTACTGTCAGAAACAGTGTACGATTACCCCAGTTTATCACCTTGTGGTCACAGTCAACCGGACAGACGCTTCCATCGTTTCGAACAAGATCAACCCGGATCTCTCCCTCCTGCTTCGCGCTGCGCCAAACCATCCGTTTCCAGTCAGCCAGCGAGTCGACGGGGTCAACCAAATCAGTAACCACCAGTTTAAAAAGGGCTTTTCGATCGTACTCAAGCCACCTGGTTACGGTATCGTTGACGTCGATTATCCGACCCGTTTCGGCGTCGGTCACGAAAATACCATCCTGAATCAACCCAAAGAGGTCCTCGCTCAGACTGTAGGGCAGGGGAGAAACTGAGAACTCTCCCCGGTCGGTTTTAGCCTTCAGTTTTTTGGCGCCCCCACCGGAAACGGACGGTTTCGAGTCGGACAGTGGGCTTTTGGGCCTGTTGATCGCGTCCAGTGACCTGGATAGTGCCAGTATAAATTCGTCGGAATCTTGCTTGATGACGTCCAGCTCGACTCTGACCGGTAACAAATCCCCGTCGGCGTTTTCGTGATGAGTCAGGAAACTGGTTGGAGCACATTCCCGGACGGTATCCAGCCGTTTTTGCAGCGACTCCCGGTGAAAAGCGAAAGGAGAAATGTCTGGAATGGACTTCGACTCCAGCGCCGGTTCCTGATGACCAAGCCGGCGGCAGGCGGTCCGATTGGCGTAGTGGATCCTACCGTCCTCAGGGTCAATTAAATAAAGAGCCGTAGACGTTTCCCCCAGGACGCGATCGAGGGTCGAAAGTGAGAGATCAAGCGGTTTTTCCGTTTCCATAGCAAACACCAGCTTAGTGGCTTCGACCGGATAGGGCGGATTCTGCTGCCACGGCCACCCCGTACCCGTGGCTCAAACTCCTATACTCCCCGGATTACACAATTGTTTTAGAGTGGTGTAACGATCACAACTGGTAATTCAACGGACGAAAGCGACGGAAATTAGTTCGGCGTCCGTTAAGTGGATTCGCCAACACGTTGGTGACGGACGTTCGTTCCGATGTCGCTTACATCCTCCACTCTGCTCAGTCCGACTTCTCCCAGATTCCTAACCCCCTCCGAATCCCGTGGGAATTGAATTCGAATTGATGATTCGGAGCGTAGAAGGTCCAATTCTCCGTTCAGTTGATTTTCAACGAGGGTTCGAATGAGCCGAATCCCCAGGGGATTCGATTCAAACAGGTCACTCTCACTGATACCCTGGCCGGCGTCGGAAACCACGAGATGGTGCAGGGAGGTATCACTGTAAAACCTACCCTAAGTCATGGATTACTATCGAAATAACACGATGGCCGCCACGTTTGTCGGCGACCCAATCATTAATTTCCTGACGGACGTATTTACCATAATAGCTGGATGTGAAATTGTTCGCCGGTCCTCATTAACGGAGCCGTACTATTATTCGTGTTTCTCGAGGCCATAACGATTTAGGCGTGATAGTTTCGCTCTTTACGTCCTTAAGTTTCTGTAGCCAATTGAAGCCATCAGGAATTGCCAGAAGGCCCTGATTTGAACAAACTTCAGGAAATATCGAAAACCATCAGACCCTTGAGTGGATCAATACGGAGGAACCGGGGGTAATAGTGGCTCGTTCAAGCAGAGAGTTGATTTCATTGATCACTTCGCTGGTGTTCTCAATCTCACTTGATATGGAGACCCCGCAGAGAGATATTTCATTACCCAATCCGTCTGAGTCGACATTGCTAAGCCATTCTTCAACATTTTCGACCACCGTGTAAACGGACCGTCTGATAGAACTGTTATGATCCGAACGCCGAATCGCACACCAGACGACGTCCTCACCGTAATGACCAAACAACCACTGTCCCTCACGGCAGTAAATATAGTGATCCAGAAAGTCCTCAACCACCTCCCGGTCTTGCTTGAGACTCCGTTCAAGCCACTGATGTAACCCGTCGAGGTGAAGGAAGTTCAGGGACCATACCTCCGTTGTGGGTGAATCGTCAGGATGGGTTTCAGCGAGGGAATCCAGAAATTCCTGCAGGTAATTCCAGTTATTCTCCCCAAAGGAATTCAGTGAGTGAATGGCTCCACTCCTTGTCCGTTCGCAAAGAAGATCCGAGACAAGGGAATGAATACGTTCGGGCTGAAGTTGATTTTTGTCGAGGTAGGCGTCGCCACCGAGTTCAAGCCAGGAATCCACCAGCTCGGGATCCCCGAAAGCCGTTGTTAACACACTCGGAGGCAAAGGAGTCTGCTTGGCCTGTTTTAAGTCCTCGTAAAGTTTCAAACCATTGCCGGTGGGAAACTGATAATCCAGTACGAGAAGGTCATGTCGGTCCTGGTCAAACTGTTTGCGAGCTTCCTCCGGACCTTCACAGAGGTTCACGTCACAGGATAAGGACTCACTGTTTCGAAGGATCCTTCGGAGGTAATTACGATCGGCTTCGTTGTCGTCGACCACCAGAACCTTCACCTTATCCGGCACGTCGGACGACTTGTTTTCCAATGAAACGGGCATAAGATGATCCTCCCGGTACTTAAAATCTGAGTAAACAATGCCCCTTCCATTGTCACAATCGTATTGTTTTTGGGTCCTTGTTTCATCAAACACTTATCATGCGGGGGGCTAATCGGACTCCGGATGCACGAAATCCCCCTGGTCTATAAGTCCCACCGGATCAAGCTACTTCAAGCTCTGGGTTCGGGACAGTATAATCCCCCTTGGTATTTGAGTCTTTACTCCAATCTGATAGCCCTCATCGTCCCCCATGGGACGACACCAGCGGACAACCCCTTCAAATTCGGTACGCTGACCCTCGTTACTGTTGGGCTGATCGAATTGGACTACAACGTTCATGGATGTCTCCAACTCAACACTTGAACTAACCCTGATACCTCCCCGCGAATGCTCAATAATCCAGGCCCTGGCACTCTCGTCGTCCCAGAGTAATCTAACGGGGACCGGAGTAATCTGGTCCCGGCTGTAGACCCGCCTTTCAATCTGACCGGTTCCCCGGTTTTTGGCCAAGTAAAGGGCCTGATCGGCGCTGTCGATCAGGGAATAAATATCCTCCTGATCGACGGAATCAATCTGGTCCCCGTAGAATTTGGCCAGACCTATGCTGCAATTCAGGGAGAATTCTTCCTCCGTGGAATCCATCGCCAGATCAGCAATTTCGTCCCGTATGGACTCACACTTCGATCGGATCACCGATGAATCCTCGTTCTGAAACACTACTGCAATTTCATCGCCTCCGTACCGTCCGGCTGCATCACCGGGGTCAAGTTTATCCAGAATTATGTCCCCGACTTTTCCCAGGATCCTATCCCCGACCAGGTGCCCGAGCTGATCATTGATCTGTTTGAAATTATCCAGGTCCAGCATGGCGAAACTGATGTCCATCCCCCGGTCAACGGCGGTTTCAACGGATTGCCGCAGGGCGTCAATAAGTGCTCTGCGGGACTTAAGGTTCGTCAGTTCATCCGTTTCCGCAACCTGTTTCCACTGAATGGCCCGTTCCCGCCACTTCTGTTTGCGCTGCTGTTGCTCGAGCACGAATTTTAACGACTGTTCAAGTGTCTCCGTCTGCAGGTCGGTTTTGGTCAAGTAATCATCCCCACCAGCATGAATCAAGTCGGTCGCCACGGATTCATCCCCGTGACCGGTCAACATAACGATCGGCATACCATGACCGTTGGATCGAATTTTCTCGGTCATCTCGACCCCCGTTGTCTGAATCAACACGTAATCAAGTAAAACAACGTCAAAGTCCTCGCGGTCCAGTACCTGCAAACCCTGGTTTTCATCCTCCACGTACCGGAAATCAACCGACCATTCACTTAGATCGTTAAGGTACTTCTCCACGATCCGAGCGTCGACCGGACTGTCGTCAATTAACATCACCCGAAGCCTATCCGAAGTTTTCATTACCATTAACTTGGCCTCCTCAAGATGCTTGATCAGTGCATCACGTACAACTGTTGTGTCTACCTAGCCCTGGCCGACAGGACGTTCATCGTCTTATCGCTCGCGGCCGCCCTGAGAGCCCCCTTTGCATCCTCTATCAACATGTGGGAAGTTACCACTTCACTGATTTCATTCTTCGAGGGATTAACCGACCGGATACCGGCGTAGAACGTTGAGGTAAGTTCCGTTCCCTCGTCGGCTAAACGGATCCCAGCTTCCAGCTCCTGGTTCAGTCGAAGAGCCAGAAGTCTGGCCTCGTGTGCGCGTGTCCCCGGGGAAATCAACCAGAAGTGATCACCGTCTTTACGGGATGCAATATCCGACTCACGGAGGTTTTCAATCATAACTTTACTCACTTCTTCCAGGTACTCGTCCAACTGGGAGGACGAGTACTCGGTTCGGAAATCCTCAAAACCCACTACTTTGAGAGCCAGCAGACTAAAGTAACTTTCGTAGCGCCGGGTCCGGTTGATTTCTTCGTCCAGACGACGCATGAAGACGTCCCAGTTAAACAGGCCCGTTACAGTGTCGGTCAAGGTCTCCGGGGTAAGCTGACGTTCCCAGCGGTAACCGGCTTCTCGTGTTCGAAACCGGTCCATCACCCGTTCGAGTGATTCCTCAAGGACGTCCTGGGAAAGTTCACTCTTGGCGATGTAATCCATCGCGCCGGCTCGTATGGAGCGGGCGGCAAGGGTCTCATCGCCCTTACCGGTCAACATGATTATCGGAAGGTGGGGATCGGAATTTTCACCGCTCAGGGACCCAATAAAACTAATGCCCGTGTCTCCCGGAAGCTTCTGGTCAAGCAGTATTAGATCATGGTCTCCTACCCTCAGCCGTTCACGGGCGGACTTCGTCGTACCTGCGGTCTCACACGTGACATCGACGCTTGAAAGTCCCTCGAGGTACCGTTCAACAGTACGACGGTCACCGGGGTTATCCTCTACCAGCAGTACAGTCAGGGTTCCGTCTTCAGTTCTGCGAGGGGACCGCACCGAGGGAAGTGACCCGAGAGTTATATTACTGTGTCCGGAGGGGATTTTTGCGTTCTGAAGCCAGAAGTTCGTCAAAGAACCAATCATCCGGTTGAACTGTTCAATGTTTTCTGGCTTGGACACAAAAGCATTGGCTCCGAACCGATAACCCCGCTGGACTTCGACCTCCCGATCGGTCCCGGTCAGCACGATAACCGGTATATTTTTAAACGACGGATGACGTTTTAATTCCGAGAGCAGATAAAATCCACTTTCCCCTCTCAGGTAAACGTCCAGAAGAACCAGGTCGGGCTCAATCTCGTCCTCCTTTCCCGGATCGAAAAGTCTGTTAAGAGCATCGTCTATGTCGCTACTGACCGCACAGTTGATGGACTCGTGGTACTCCTCAATGCGACGCCTGATCAGATTGGCCTCGCTTGGATTATCCTCGACCAGCAGGACCGTCTTTTCGGATTCAACGGCTGACCCCACGGTGTCTTACCCTCCTTTAGGAAGTTCAAACTGAAAGTGTGACCCCTTGCCGACGTCCGAATCCACCCAGATCTCACCATTGTGACGGGCAACAATTCTCCGACACACACTCAACCCAAGACCAATACCGTCCTGGTCGTTCCAGCCCTGAAGTTGTTTGAATGGCTCAAAGACACTCTCCTGTAACTCGGCATTAATTCCTGTACCGTTGTCCTTTACCCCAAGAATGACTGAATCATTCGTTTTGTCGCCCGTGTAAGAAATTCGGGGGGTGCTATCACCGGAGTATTTCAAAGCATTGGAAGTAAGGTTCTGGTAGAGATCCGTCAGCAAGTCAGGATCGGCCTCAACGTCGGGAAGATCCTCTATCTCAATCCGGGCGTCATCCGCTTCGAGCTCGTGCTCGAGGTTCTGCAGGGCGGAGCGGATTGATTCTTCGGGATCAACGTGCTCCACTTGAAGTTCCCGTTGCCCGATCCTCGAGAGACGAAGCAATCCGTCAATCTGATTCTGCATGCGTTCCGCGGCGTCGGTTAGAAAGTCTAAATCCTCCCGGAGACCGTCGGAGAGTTCCTCAAGCTGGTCCAGGTCCTCTTTCAGGAAGTCCGTGTAATGGTCAATTTGCCGCAGTGGTTCCCTGAGATCGTGCGAGACGGCGGACAGGAACTCCTCGAGTTCCTGGGTTCGGCGTTGAACCCGGGTTTCAAGTTCGTTGTTGATTCGTTCCAGTTCCTGCTTTTTGGAAGCAAGTTCCTTTTCATTGCGCTTTCTTTCGCTAATATTCCGACCGGTACCAACCAGACCGACCAGCTCCCCACTGCGATCGACAAGGGGGCTTCCATTAAATTCATACGGTATTCTTTCCCCCGATTTTGTCACCAGCTTCGACTCGACGCTTACCACGTCGTTCTCACGGATAACTTTCTGAATTGCATCAGTAATCTTCGACTCATCGGACTCAGGGACGAAATCACCCGGATCCATCCGTCTTATGCGATCGTCACTGTAACCGGTAATTTGATTCAAACGATCATTCCACTCGAGCATGGAACCCTCATCATCCAGAAGGTAGAGGACGTCGGGAATGGTGTTGAAGATACGTTTGAGGAAGTCCCGGCTGTTTTGAAGTTTCCACTCCAGCTGATCCTCCAGTTCCGCAGCAACCAGGATAAAGCCGGCGGAATCACCACCAACGGTAACGACTGGCGAAACCGTTGCCGTGACAGTTACAGGATCACCGGTGCCAAAAAGTAGTTTTGCTTCCGTCTTTTGCGTTGTCTGATCCCGCAGGACGGTCCGTACTAAATTCTGGTCGGGGATATCCACCAGTTGTGAAAACGACTTCGATAAAAGTGATTGATCGGCCTCCAGGCCCGCCAGATCGTCAATTTGTTTGTTCCAGACAACCAGCTCCCGATCCCGGTCAAAAACCATAAAGATCCCCTGGAGGGACTTCATTACGGACTGAAGCAGACCTGGATCCGGTTCGGTGTCTTGAGTTGACGATCGACCGGGGTTGAATTTAGCCAGAAATCCCTCAACCTGCATGCGTTTATTTGGTTCTTCCAAAATCCTATCACTCACTTCCGTCATTATTTCACTCCCCTGAGATACAGTCGGAGAATGCGCACTCCATGCGAGTTCCGGCAAATTGCGTGAAGAAAATACTTTAAAAAAACGTCTAGGAAGGATGTCCGGGATGAATAACTAAAATAGTTCTCAGGAGGCAGAAAGGTAACTGAAGATTGACCGATCCAACGATCGAAGTGCAAACACACACTGAATCACCCTTCTACCACCTGATTTGTCACAGACCGTTCGTAAAGAACAAGCTCAACCAGAGGTTTCCAGGGAGGGTCATAGCACTCGGTGTGATGTCAAAACCCCGGGAAAGGCTCAAAACGAGTCTTGAGCCTATCGATTACCAGGTCGATTGATGAGCCATCGTCAGCTCACTAACACTATAGAGGGACAGCAGACGAACCTCGAAAGACAAATAGGGCCAATACTTAGAGTACTGATAGATTGTTGGTGATATCTGACCGCTCCGGTGGTGATCGACTCCTCAGGATGGTTCCCCCGGTTCGGTGGTAAGATCAAACCGCACGCTCTCGGATTGCAGGGAGGTCTTCCCCTCCGGCAAACGAGGCCAGAATATTTCAACCCCCAGGTGATTCGGATCGGGATTGGACTTGTCGAAGGGGTAGACGACACAATCGGCAATCCCCTGTGCGTGATCCCTATTTGAAAGGGAAAGATTATGATGGGTGACCGTCCCCGATGAGGCAGACTCAACAGCGTTCTTCAGGGCCCGTTGAAGCCGGGCGGAACACTCGAAACGTTCCGTGTTCCAGAGTTTCCTCCCCTCCATGGAACCATTCGATTCAGGGTTACTGAACCAGGGCAACCAGCGAAGGTAGAGTAACGATCCATCGGTTTCCATTTTTCCCACAAGATACTGGAAATGCCGGACCATCAGGTCGTAAGAGGAGTATATATCGCCGTCGTCGAGGTCAGCGTACTCTATGTAGCGACGCTCAACGGGATCAAAGAGGCTTGAAAGAGGGACCTCGAGGGATTCGGCAAGACGAGCAAGCGTATCCAGAGAGGGGCTGCGATCCCCCCGCTCGATTTTACCGATGTAGGTGCTGCTGTACCCGCACCTCTCCGAGAGTTCTTCCTGACTGATATTAAGTTCCTTCCTGTATCGTTTGATGTTCTTTCGTAATACATCCCGGTGTTTATCCATGCTCCCACGCCCGGAGACCTTTCATCCCCTGTTTGCGGCCGATAACGTCAGGTTGCCGCCTCATTGCGATTCACCTCCGAGGGGAATGAAGCCAGCTGCTTCTCGCTGGATGCTTCCAGGTCCTCCAGGTTGTCAATTATTCGATTAATTAACCGGGAGGGATCCACGAAACTACCCGTATCCCTGACGAAAATCGTACGAAGCGGAAGCTGATGGAACCCGGAGACGCCATGATAATGTTCCAGTTCTTCAAGTAGTTCCCGGGCCACTGCCTCGTGATTTTCATCCGGGGCCGGAATTTCGAATAAATCCATAGCAGCCATGCCGACTTTGATCCGATGAACGGGAAGTGCCTTACGCTCAGTTCCCCCCAGGGCGGACTCAAGGTAATCAAGCATGGAGGATTCTGAGTGAACAAAAGTCTTTCGGAGTTCGGAATTCGTTCTGACAAAGAGCATTTCCAGTGGTGTTTGTGCGGTCAGCCGCCGGGATAACTTCCCGTACAGCGAGGGCAGAGACGACCGGTTTATGGACTCCGGCTCAAGGACCCGATCAGGTTGTTCTCGGCCATTCTCAGTCTGTGTGACCGTCTCGGAAATCAAGGGCTCGAGACACTGGCATAAATCCTCGGGGCTGAGGGTGTCCTTGGGCAGGTAACCGGCCAAACTCCTTTTTACGGCACGGGCAGCAACGGATTCATCACCCCTACCGGTCAACATAACAACCGGTCCTTCGAAACCATTACTCCGAAGACGCTCAAGAAGGTCGAATCCGTTTCCCGAGGGTAATTGATAATCGAGGATGATTAGATCAATCGAACGGGATAATGCTTCGTCCAGGGCCTCATCCGGGTCCTGTATTCCCGAAAAGACAACTTCATGGTCGGAGCCAGTGCGAAGGTAGCGTTCAACCGTCATGAGATCGGCCCGGTTATCATCAACCATTAGGATCGACACGGACGAACTTGAACCCATAGGGGACCACCATCCGGTACGTCACACTGCGATACGCACAACCCCCCTCCATAATTATAGTGTACATTAACACCTTAGATTGATCTTCAACACACCCGTCCGGGGACCAATCAATTTATTTTCAAGCGATATCAACCCCTGGATCCCACTTCTAATTATAAACCCTTGCGTCATCAAAATAAAAAAACGGCTCAACCTGACGGGCATTATTTAATCGTTTATTATTTTATTTACACTGTTTT
>JBDGPI010000201.1:0-13030 GCA_042219765.1 Salsurabacterium abyssinicum (SeqCode) | reverse complement strand
TGTAAGCCCCGCGATGAGGTCCCCCCGACCCTTCCGGAGGCTGTAAGACCGCAGCGTCTGGAAAATGGGAATTTTAAAGAGTGACGAAAACCTCAAATCTAACCTGCCCCGCTAAACGTCAATCTGTTTGGTCGGTATGACGACTTCTCGACCTTCCATCACGAAAATACGATAGTTTGGATTTTTATCGTCCTGAATGTCTTCCACACAGGACGGACAAACCCAATCACCGGTAAATGTTCCATCACGGAAAAGCTTCAAAGCTCCGGAGCGGGATTGAAATTCGTGGTTGGCATCAATAACACATTCTTTTGGCATCATTGGACCCTCCCGAATCGTTGCATTGAGGATACTCCCTTCCGGGAGCCTTCTTCAGGGCATTGCAGAAGTCGGCTGACAGGTAACGATAAAACCACTATCAACTCGAACGAATGGTTCTAACGCTTCGTACCTTTGCCCGAATTATTTGGGTGAATCAACGTCAATCAATCCATTACGACTATTATACTCTAGCTTGGCATTCTCCCTTCACACTGGAAAGTAACAAGTGTTTACGTTGCGCCCGGCCATTCAGCTAAAAGAGTCAAAATTCAGTGCACGGAGAAACTCAGGCGGGGACAAAATGGTAGTTATAGAAGTGATTCAACATCAAGTAAGCAATCAAGCCTAAACTCAAACTTATAATCCAGGATACTGCCGCCCAGGTCCCTATCCGACTGTGGCTTGTATTTCGGACGTCCTCAATTGGATTACTGAGACCGAGAAGAAGGGTATGGATCACCAGAGGGACCGAAAGGATTGAAAGAAGAATATGGACACCCAGCATGGAGATGTAGCTCCACCACGCCCACGCCGGGCCTATGAATTCCTTCCGACCTCCGCCACCCGTCTTTAACAGGTACATAACGAGAAAAATTATAATCAAAATAAATCCCGTAATCATTGCCCTGGGATGTTTTTTGACGTCCCCCGACCGGATCCAGTACCAACCACTTACAAGGCAGATAATGGCAAGCGCGTTGTTAACAGCTATTGCGTGAGACAAAAAATTAACCGAAGCAAGGGATATTTTTGGAAAGAGAAAGTTCAGCCAGTCACTGTAAAGTGTTGCCGTAACCAGGAAATAACCAATGGTAGTAACCAGAAACGTGACTGTCCCGGTGTACTTGCGAAGGAAGGACTGCTTCATCGGAACGTCATCTCCAACACAACGGAATAGAAAATGTTTCCTGTCATCGCATTATCCTGTTAAATGGAGGGCTGAGAAATCCTACGCTGGACCCCTGTCAGTGGTTGACGACGAATGACCCCTGGATGGAGGATCAAGATTTCCGATAGGGACTGTAAGCGAAACGGTTTACCGTTAAAGGAACCTGATCAACCACTATTATACGGTACAAGGGTAACCGGTACCGGCGAGTGATGAACGACGTACTGGGAGACACTTCCCATGAGTAGCTCGGTGACCTCACCGTGTCCCCGACGCCCCAGCACGATCCCCGCCGCATCGACCTTCCGTGCATGCTCACAGATTTCGGATCCAGGGTCCCCGGCGAGCAGGGTTATTTCAACATCAAAACCCGCTTCCCTCAATCGATCCTGGCTGGACTCGGCAATTGACCGTACTTCCTCGGACAGTTCGTTGCGAAGGACTTTTGCCTCCTTGGTGAGGGACTCGCCCTCTTTGATGATCCCGGGGGGGAATTGTTCCGTGACACTCACGACAATGACCCGGGTACTGCTGGGATCAAACGCCTCTATGAAAAAATCCTCAGCCCTCCGGGCTTGATCGGAGCCGTCGGTGGCCAGCAGATATGGTTCCCCCATAAACGATACCTCCTAACGGGTAATTGAAAAATCCTTTTCGTTAAAAAAAAGCCTTTAATCCCCGGAGGGAAGCTCGTCACGGGTCCAGTGAACACGGATAATGTACTCTGATTTGTTAATGTCGAGTTCACCCTCGTAGGCACGCTTCAGAGCCCGACCAATATGCTCGGCCAACTTCGAATTGGTCGTACGGAGCGTTAGTTCGTTACCCTCCACCTGAACCTGGACGAGCTTACTGAGGGGATTGTCCTCCTGAACGTCATGCACTTTATTCTGTATCAGGTGGCTTACTTCCTCGTGATGATCCGCTATAAACCGACCACTGATGGTTAATTCACCGTAATAGTACCCGTCCTGGACTTTACTGCAGCCGGGACAGGTATAACTGATAACCGAACTCTCATCCGAGATGTCCTTTTTATCGGAACGATACCACTGTTTATTTGCGTAAATATTCCCACAAACAGGACAGCGCGCGGGTTCCGAGGAGGGTTTGTCGTTAAGGTAAACGTCTCGCTCTTCTTCGACGTCTATATCCCCTTGAACGGGACGGGAATTGCGCAACTTAGGAAATTTCATCATGGATCATCTCCTTGGCGTTCAAGGTTTACACTCACTATTAAAATTTTACAAATAGCCCGAGATCTAATCAATTTTCCACGTTGGATAGCGGGGGAGGAGAAATAGACTCGACACTGTCCGTTTTAAGTTTATTTTTTACTCCCCTTCGACAACGACCGCATCCGTGGCGGACGCAAAGTTCTGAAGAATCTGCCACTCCGTCTCGAGCCGACTTTTGGCCTGCTGCCAGAGGTTGGGATCCCGGGTTTTTTTCTGGAAATCCGCAACCAGGTCCGAGTAAATTTCCAGGGCTCGCTCAGCCATAACGTCTTTGTCGAATCCCTCGGCACGCTTGCGGGTATTGTCCTGTATGATCTCTTTCTTGGAAGCCGAGAGATCGTAGTACCATTCAATGGCATCGGCAAACGTTTCCTCGTCCTCGTCCCGAATCAGTCGCCCTGTTTCACCGTTGACTACCACATCTCTTGTTCCGGACGCGTCCAGTGCCACGACCGGGGTACCGGAGGACATGGCCTCGACAAGGACCATTCCCTGTGTTTCCGTTTTGGAGCCAAAAGCAAACAGATCCATGCTGGCGTAAGCATCGTAGAGATCCTGGTTTCGCAGTTCCCCGGCGAAATGGACACGATCCTCCAATCCCTGATCCCGAACTGTTTCAGTCAACTGATCCTCTATGGGGCCCTCCCCAACCAGCAGAAATTCAGTATCCTCATGATCCCGGAGGAATCCGGCAACGGC
This sequence comes from Salsurabacterium abyssinicum (SeqCode), assembly GCA_042219765.1. Lineage (GTDB taxonomy): Bacteria > T1Sed10-126 > T1Sed10-126 > T1Sed10-126 > CAZEBV01 > JBDGPI01. Next base: position 9,883 of record JBDGPI010000201.1, on the reverse strand, counting down.
CCGTATAAGAAAGGGGATGTTTTTTTCCTCGGCCAGTCGTCCGAGGTGACCCACGAGAAAGACATCCTCGTCTATGCCGGTACGGTTTCGGAATCGTCGACCATCCCCGCCACCGAACTCGTCAACGTCGATCCCCGTCGGTACAACGTCAATTGGGGTCTCCACGCCACGATCCTTTAGCATTCGTGCCACGCTTTGACTTGGAGCAAACACCTCATCGCAGAGATTCGCGTAACCTTTAACCAGATTCCGGACGTACTGACGCACAGTGGAATTGTCGACGGGAAGGTAATGAGTGTACTGCTCGTAGAGGGTATGGTTGGTAAACACCAGCGGTATGTTTTCCTGGCGAGCCAGCCGGAGGGCCGTGTCCCCCAGCAGGAAGGGATGATGGGCGTGGGCCAGGTCCGGTTCAAATTCCTCAATCCGGTTCGACAGGTACCCGGGAATTGGTAGGCGGACCGAAAATCCAGCGTCACTTACGTTTTTTATCGCCGGAAGACGGACAACTCCCTCCTCATCCCCCGGGACGTCCTCAAACTCCGGGGCAACGACAATGACTTCATGCCCCTTCTTCCTGTAGGCTTCCGTGAAAGTTTTGACCGATCGAGGCACTCCCCCGACGAAGGGAGTGTAGGTGTTTGTCAACATCACAATATTCACGTTCGTTTCCTCCTCACCTGGTGTTTAGTGGTCCCTGTAGCAGAGGTGATTTTTTCGGATTCATATCCCGGAATATCAACCGTTACCGTCGGTGGTTCATCGTGCCAATCCGCGCTAATCTCAACTTGAACTCCCTTTTCACCGGGATCAAATTTGAGACTAAGTTCACCGTACTCGGTCAAAGTGGGACCAAATTCAATCCCATTGGGCTGATCAAACCAGTCCTCCGGTAATCCCTGGCCCACCAGGAGTCCGTTCCCGGACTCACGGACGAACATGTTACGCATCATCAGTACCCATTCCGCGGCGGCCCAGCCATGTTCACCGTCCCCCATACAACCACCGCCCGAGGATGGATGTACGGCCTCGGGCCATTTACCGGTATCGGAGGCAAGTTCGGCAACTGCTTCAACAATACGATGAAACCGCCCGTCGGACGCTTTCATTAGAACCTGAGCCAGGTGAAGGCTCAGGTAGGGATTTCGACCGGAGTGAATCATCTCCTGAAAAAACGTCCCCTGATGAAAGCAGGAATCCATTAAAGCATTCACCGTATCAATCAGTCTCCTGTCGGACGGCGGATAGATATCGTGGGGGTATCCAGCGGCTATGGAACCGATGGAACCCGCATCAACGGAACGGTAGGGTGAGGGGGGCATAGCCCTATCCGAACCGGCTTCGAGCCGGGGTTCCATGGACTCGTCAACCGCCGTGAGTAAGTCGGATGCTTCCAACCGGAATTCCTCGACCCGCTCGACATCACCGAGGTCCTCCAGCAGGTCCGCCGCTTTCCTCAGACCGGCAATTCCCCAGAAGTTATCCCAGTAATAGTAATCGTTGGGACCAAAGTGTTCGGCACTGAACCCGGCCGGCAGTAATCCCGCGTGAGGTTCATCAAGATTCCGGTCCGTTCGCTTGTTTTGAATCCATTCGGCTCCCTCGTACACGGGAGACCGCCAGGAGCGGGGTAGAACTCGATCGGTATAATCACAGAATTTACCAACGATCCAGAGGACTTCTCCGTTGGAATCCCACTCCCCTTTTTGCGAACAGAAGTATCCGGAGTGATTCTGTTCCTCGGGAAAATAATCAATGACTTTTTCGACCCGTGATGTATACCCGGTCACCAGCAAAGCATTCAACATAAAGGCGGCATCCCGGTACCAGAATCGCTTGTAAGTAAAGGGCCCGGGGAAGATTTTCTCACCGGAAAGCAGTTGGAGGGTTTTAAGAGAGGATTGAAAAAGGTACTCGTACGTCTCGTTGGGAATATCCAGAGTACATCTGTTAACACTCAGTGATTTCCATTGACGCCGGTTCGGGGACGACGTTTCACCCCCGCCGGCGGGATTCAGGGGAATATCCACCTCAACCTCCGTCGTTTCGCCGGGGGTTAACTTGTGAGCGGCCGCGGCCGTAACCATACCAAGACTACACTCCTCGGTATCCGATGAGGAATCATCCGGAAACCGGTTGTATACGTCCCCGGAATTGAAATTGGAAAGGGCGTACCGCGTCGGCTCCGGTTCAAAGAGAACCTCGGCAGTTCGACCCTGATCCTCCACCTCGAGACCGGGTTGATCCGATTTCAGACTGACACTGTTAATCGTACTGATACCCTCCGGATTGTAGGGACGGAGTGAGGTTACCAGCCATCCCGACGAAGGGCTTCTGGCCTGAAGTCCTATACGACAGAGGGACCCAGGGGAGTCGTTCCGTGACGGAACCCTGACCTGTGTGTCCAACTGATAGTCCTCGGAATCAAGACGGGTCGTAACGACGGGATCGCCGAGGGGTTCAAACCGCTGATTAACACGTTCGGCTTCCGAAAGAAGTAAATCGGGGTCGTCGTCGTGAAGAATCCAGAAGTCAAGGGACCAGCTGTCGTAAAATGGAGTTACAAGTCCCCTCGGATCCACAATCGGTAGTTCTCCACCGTCCGGCTGACCCACACAGGTCCAGTTTCGGTGAGTAAGGTTGATGTGCGTCAGCGAAAACGCTCTGGGAATGAAGGAACGATCGGCCGGATCGAACTGACGGTCAACCCAGTAAGGCCAGACCCAGTCGAGGTTGTACTGTATAGCCTGACTGTTCAGAAGCCCTCTTGCATGCATTTTTGCCCCCGCTCGTAGCAACTCCGTTGGCACCGCAACTTCACTTGGTTGGCCAAACCGGGCCAGCCGGGCCAATAAATCCACGGGATCGATAAAACGGTGGTACCGGGCCACACGGCGAACAATAAATTTCAAAAGTTTGATAAGTAATTGATTCATGACGTTTCGGACCGTTGTTGCGAAAATTGTCGTGAGGGTTTCTGAACTCGACCAGAAAGGAAAGGTTAGGCCAATTCTCGGGTAAAAGCCACCGGGTTCGGAGACCGCTCCATCCCGGGTGAGTAACCGGAACGGTCCGTCGCAAGACCCCCAATCGAAGTGAGGTGAATCTTAAAGCAACCCCACTGTCACATGAAATCCTGAGGGCCAGGCGGTTAACTGGACGGTAACATCCCTAAGGCTTATTTCGTCCGGGATGGATTAATCCTCGTCCATCGGCACCAGTGAGACCGGGATTGAGGAATGATGGATCACGTACTGACTCACACTACCAAGGAGTAATTCACCAACGGCAGTATGAGAACGGCGGCTAATTAAAATCTCGGCGTAATCCTCCTCGTCGGCCCGCTGGCAGATTTCGGGACCAGGATTCCCGAAACGAACAATGGACTCGGCTTCATACCCCCGGTCATTGAGCAAACCCACTGCATGCTCGGAAACTTCCTCGGCCTGACCCTTGAGTCTTTCGTTAACGGTACTGGGATCAATCCCACCGGTTCCTCCTTCTTCAGCCATCAAGTACGGAATCACGCGAGCCTCATCTGCCACTGATATCACATCAAACTGGTTGTCCTCAGTCTCGAACCGCCGTTCAATGTAGTCAATGAGATTAGTCGATGACTCTTCTCCGTCCGTAGCCGTCAGGTAGCGCTTTCCCATATGAAACCCCCCAGCCGATAAAAAATTAAGAAAATCAAGTAAAACTTTGATTAACCATTACCACTTCGCTGAGCGACCGTCTAAACCTGGCCAATTCAATGATCTTCATTCAGGTAACCGGACTATTAGTCGCAAACATCTCTCACGAACTAACGACAAAATTACTTCGTCCGTTAATTACGGATAACCACTAAAATAAAACTCTCTATTAACGTATTTTATTCCTTAAAGAGACTCACTTGAAGACAATGAACTGTACGATCCGCAAGGACCTTTTTCCTGATAAACATTGTTCAAAATACACTTTTATTAGACTCACCGGAGGGGAACGCAAAAATGAAACTGGTCAGATTCATGGATCCGTCAGGGTACGAACGCACGGGACGGTTGAGTAACGGCGCAGTCGAAACACGGTCTCGTACGTATTCACGAGAAGCCATTTCTTTACTCCCACCCTGCACACCGGGGAAAATTATCTGCATCGGCCTGAATTACGAGGAACACGCCGAAGAAACTGACACCGAAGTTCCCGATCGGCCCAAATTATTTTTCAAAGGTCCCAACACCGTCCGAGGACCGAATGTTCCGCTTAACCTCCCCTTCAAGAAAAAACGAGTGGACGCGGAGGCGGAACTGGGGGTCGTCATAGACAACCAGGCTCAAAGCATTCCTCGTGGTGAGGCAATGAAGGTCGTAAGGGGATTCACCTGCTTCAACGACCTCTCCAATCGCACGGATCATCGCCAGGAACAAAACTGGATACGAGGTAAAGCCTTCGATGGTGCTGCACCAATCGGACCCGTTCTTACCACTCCCGACGAAGTCCCGGCGGACGCTTCTATTGAAAACCGGGTTAACGGCGAACTCCGACAGTCATCCTCCCGAGATCGAATGATCTTTGACATCCCCGAACTCATCGAGGAAATCACCCGCTACCTCACCCTCGAACCCGGCGACGTCATCGCCACGGGGACACCACGAGGCGTCGAACCACTCGAGGACGGGGATACCGTGGAAATATCCGTTGAGGGGATCGGCACACTCAGAAACCGAATTCATTTTTCCGAGTGATTGTTCGTACATTCGTAAACACCGGACAGGTCTAACACTGAATACAGCTAATGTGATCCCTTACGCTTCTACAGGATAGAATCCCCCCTCGCCCTGAAACGCTTCAGCCTCCGGTCACTCCCCGCCGTAACTTACGGTTACCGAGTACTGGTTCTGCTCGTAGGAAAACGAAAGCGGAATGTTGGAGTTATTGTTCCGGCGATCCCACCGAAACGAGACAGTCCACCACCGACCCAGAGGACGCTCAAACTCAGTGAAATAAATATACGTGTTATCGGTGCGGGAGAAGCGAAAGGACGTCCTAACGTGTGGGTTAACGTATGCCCGGTGACGGAATCGATACCCCATTTTCACATGCCAATTCTGATTCAGGTAGGTGCTGAACCCCGTAGCCAGCCCAAAATAATTGTTCTCCGAGGACGAACCGTCAGCCAACTGGCTTCCGACCGAAACGGTCGGTTTTAGCCGGAGGGACCGGCCCGCCAACTCCGGGGAAAGTAACGTGCCAAGAAGCAAAGAATGCTCGTAGCCGCTACGATCCTCCGAGGGACTGGACCGTTCCTCGTAACTCCGATGATATAGACGGTATTGCGAGTGAAAGGTTAGGTTCCGGTAGGATAATTGATTTAACAATCCGTAAATCATTCCTGACCGCATGTAGCCGTCGTTCCCCAGTCGAAGCGTCTGTACTTCCCCTCCACTCTCTAGATCGGGTCCTTTCTCGCGGGCCCGATTGTATTTAAGGCCGGTTTTTAACGATACCAGGTCGAACGTCGAACGATCTTCGTAATCCTTGAAGTCCCCGTTCCCGTAAGTAGTGATCCGATAATTACTTCGGACAGTAAGGAGATACCATCCGTTCAGCCTAGCCTGAACAAATTGGTCAGCGGGGTTTCCCCCGGCGAGAAGTCGATCTTCTTTCCCCTCCAGAACTAACGCCGCATTATCGTTGTGTCCGACACTCCACAGTGCAGTGAACCCCTTCCCTTTCCGGGCACGCCTGAGAAACCAGTCCCGGCTGGTGTAGTCCGTTCCCAGCGCACTGCGAAGAGACACTATACGGTCGGCGTAGGCCGGTGTATCCTTCAGCCCCTCAAGAACCACGCGTGCCCGGCGGGACTGTCCGGTCCGCACGTAAGCCTCGGCCAATCCAATCCGGTTCCGGGGAATTGCAGGCCCTTTTTTAAACGCTCGCAGGGCCTTTTGAACCTTCAGTTCACCAAGGTACACCTCCCCCCTGTACGTGTGGAGAATGGGGGACGTATCGCCCAGTTTTTTTGCCTTTTGTATGGCTTGATCAGCCTGAGTGTAACTATTCCGCTGGAGGTGGTACTCGACGAGCAACCGGTACCAGCGGGGGTTATCGGGATCGGACTGAATGTTGGTTTGAATCGCGGACTCGGCCTGCTCGAACTGTTTCTCCTGGATGTATTGTTCTATGGTGGAAACGTCATAAAGGTCTGTCGTTGCCGCCAACGAACCGGAGACCTCCGCCGTGGATAAGACGATCAAGAAAAGTAGTACCGTTCCGCCCGTGAGGTCCCAGGGGCTTACCGGGTCCTCAGACATAACCTCGGGTTCCAGTGTCGAAAAATCCGGTTGAACACAGGGGGAACGTGCCGTTGATTCCCCTGACGGGTTGATTCACTTCTTCTGACTCCGAACAGGGACGCGACCCCGGCTGGGGGAAACGGTATTAGGCGACGAGGTTCCAGAGCCTACCGACGATCCGGCGTTCGAGCCTCCGCTTGGCTTTCCCGGAGAGGAAAGACCGCCGGATTGGTTCGTTCCTCGGGAGGTCCGTTCAAGATACTTGCGCCGCCGGTCCAGCAACCCGGGACGTAATCGGGAATACTGGTTTAAAACCCGAGTATTCCTCGAACGAAAGGTTTTTATTTTATTGTTGAGTTTCCGTTGACGCTCGGAGAGTTTTTGCGGCGATTTCGATGGAGCTCCCTTTCCTCTGCCAATCGCACCGTTAGACCGGAGGGCTTTCCGCCGGAGTTCTACGGCCCGTTTCTTTTTCTTCAACGACCAGAGTTTCTTTTGAGCCTTGAAGTTCTTCCACTTGAGTTTCTGTTCTTCATCAATTGGTCTCGATTTCAGAGGAGCCTTTCCCCTCCTGGTCTCTTCGGTGACATTAGTCGCGCGGCCCGCCTCGATCACAATTGAGCGCTGCCCGGTCGTTTCCAGGCGGACGGACCCCTCGTAAACTGAAACATCCATGCCACGGGGAGCCATATAGGAGACGGAAAAGTCCGTCCCGCGGATACCGGCAACACCGTGGCGTGTTTGAATTTCCATGGATCGATCCGTAGAACCGTCGGATGACCCGTCGTCTTCGAAATCAACTCGAACTGAACCGTAGTCTAAATCCAGTTCAGTCCTGTCGACGTCCTCAAAATCCGTTTCCAACCGGGTTCCTTCGTTGAGCTTTATCGTATCCTGTCTGGATGTTTCCAGTTCCAATAAGCCGTTGGGACCTACCTTAACCGTTGCCTTATCGGGCCAACGAATGGCATCCGACGTCAGGAGTTGCCACTGTTCGGCGTTCGGTGGTTTAATTCGAACAGGCGGTTTATAGGATTCAATGCTCACGCCCGATGAGTTTGAAATGGACTGTGATAGGACCGGTTGAAATTCAGCCAGTACCAGAAGGAAGAGTAGAATCAGAACAAGGAAGGAAAGGGTTAATCGGTAATCATGACGAAAACGTGACATGGGTAAAGCCCCCTACTTTATCCCCCCTACCATTAATTAATTGTAGCTTAGAATTCGTGAGCTTTACCCGCTAAATACGGATGATTCCGATTTTCCTTGATTTTCAGTTTTACGGCTTGACGAAAGTCGGAGACGAGCGGAAAGCACAATTACTTCCCGCTCAACCCGGTCGTCTCTACGATATCTCCTTCTCATATCCTGCCGGAGACAGCGCGATGGAATGACACATTAAATCGGTTAATTGTTCTGGGTCCGCGAATCGGTGTTGGATCCCTCCGGCCCGCGGTAAGCGTCCCGTAACTCATCAATCAAACCATCCTCAAGTTCCATTGACTCCTCCTCTTTTCGCACAGCCGACTTTATGAGTTGTTTCAATTCGGCCGCTCGTTCATAGTTCTCCTCCTCGATCGCCTGCTCCATCTCATACCGCAGTTTGGTGACCTCACTGGAGGCACCGGGTTTTTCCGATTCCCCTCCGAAAAAATCCGAACGACGGGAGGCCTCGTCCATAAGACCCTCCGTGACGATCAAGTCGGCTCCCGATCGAATACCGATCGCAAGGGCATCACTGGGTCGTGCTTCAATTTGCTGATCCCTGCCATCGCCGGACTCAATGAACAAGGTTGCAGTCACGGATTCTTCGGAACGATCCATCAGGATTTGGTCAACACTGGCTCCAAGGGTCTCCAGCGTCCGGTGGATTAAATCATGAGAACCGGGTCGGTCCACCTCCTGTTCGTTCAGTTCAGTCGCGATACTAACCGCTTCCGATGCCCCAATCCGAAGGGGTAACCATTGACCTTCCTGCTCCCCCTCGCCTGTCAGGACGGCGTAATAACAATCCTGATTCTCATCGGTTGCCACACTATGTACTTTTACGGGTATCACGGTGGTATACCTCCAACGTCAAGAAATATGCATCCTGGCTGTGTCATGTATGTAAACAACCGTCGGGGCAACTTTAATCCATAAAAAAGTACTCAACCGGAAATTAAGCTTAAACCCCACCGAAAAACTGCCCGGCCGGCTTTGGGGACTATACCGGCAATAGGGTTGGAGCTGATCAAATTATCCGTTTATACTGTGCTACGATTTAATTCCTTAAGGGAGTGATAACGATCAAGCGACTGGCGGCGTTAGCTCTCTTGCTTGCTTTTACAGCCTCCCCTGCCCTGGCCGGCAAAGCCCTTCACTACCAGTACCAGGATCAGGATGGGAATTCCATGGACTACTGGTTTTCCAGGCAGGGAATCCGAATAAGCTCCGAGGAAGCTTCCGAACGAACTATCATTTATCAACCCGACCGGGACGCCGTAATCAGCCTGAATCCAAACTCAAAGGAAGCCGTGATTCTTGAACGGGAAGCCGTGAAAAACCTGATTCAAAAAATCAATCAAATTCTAAAACAGATGCGGGCACTCCCCCCTAAACAACGTCAGATGATGAAACAGGCCATGGGGGACATCGCCACCGACATCAAGGACGTGGAAGACTTCGAGCCGCCTGAACTCGTGCAACAACAACCTGTTAAATGGAGGAATATGTCGGCGACCAAGGGTGTCCTCGTAACCGGGTCCGAGACGGCGGGCGAGGCAATTATTCTCGAGGATCCGCCGATCAAAGTGGCCGACACCGAACGGCAAGCTTTCAAAAACTTCCAGGACTTTCTGGTCGATATTCTTCGTATTTCCGATTCGGTTTCTCAATCACTGGATATCACCAGTGCACTCAGTCGTGCCGAAAATATCATTGGCGATAAACAGTTTCGACTGGCGGAATTTCGCTCCGGGAATCGGGTTATTAGCCTCAAGACGTGGGAACGAAAACAGGTGGCCAGGAATTTCTTCGACGTCCCGGAGGATTATTCCACCCGTAAGCCCTCGTTCCGGGACAGTGCAATCCGTAATGGGACCTCAGCGAACGATTCATAACGACAAGACGTTTTTTCGCCCTCCCCGGCGGCTCACTCTATCAATAACACAACAACATCCTGTGACGTCATGAGTAATGAACCATAGAATTCCAACAGAGGACATTTCGTGAGGCAAGAAACGTAATCAGACCGCAGGAATTTTACCAGCGGGCACGAAAGGAGAGACCTGGATGTCAGGTGCATTGACCGGTGAACTGTTAACACAGATTAACGTCGCTCAGCTCCAGCTCCCAGTTCTCGGCAAGCTAATCCTTGCTTCGATACTCGGGGGAGCCATTGGTCTTGAGCGGGAATTATCCGGCAAGGAAGCCGGATTGAGAACCAACATTCTAATCTGTGTCGGTTCGACGATACTAACCATCATTTCTCTTGATATCGGTCAGTACGCCCTGTTCGAGGGACGTGTCATGGCGGACCCCTCTCGCTTGATGGCCTCAATTATCTCAGGGATCGGATTTCTGGGAGCCGGTACCATCATTCAGGCTCAGGGCAACGTCACTGG
>JBDGPI010000200.1:13776-31277 GCA_042219765.1 Salsurabacterium abyssinicum (SeqCode) | reverse complement strand
GGAATTCAGCAAATTAGACAAAATATTTTCAGCGTCATGAATAGTTCAGGTTAGGTCTGTCCAAGGGCACTCGAGCCTCTGGCCGGTACCGGAAGGAACGTCGGTGGGGTCTCAATTCCAGTTCAACAAACCACCGGGGACCGATGGCCGGGGAGTCACACCGCTGAAGGATCCGTAATCAATGATCGTTTTTTCCGTAAACGTCCGTCAATGTCGAAAATAGTTCGGTAAGGTGATCCAGGTCGTGCAGGATCTTTACTGTGAAAGGTGCCTGGGGTTTCACTCTCGGACCGGTGCCAACTGTATAATGTCGAAGCAACATCCCTCAGCCCGTGTAAACGAATGCCGATGTATCGCTCATAAGTGCCTGGTGTTACTCAAAAGCCTCCCGGCAGGCTTGCTCCCAATCTGTTCGGGTTGGAAAATAATTAACGAAGTAAGCTCCGAAAACAATCAGGACAACCGTGAGATCTACGGGACTTGATGACATCATACTGATGAAAACCCCAAAAAATCCAACTCCTTAAGCAATGGCTAATCCCACCAGGGTACTGCTGAACAATTTTGTTGTCGGTGGACTCAAGTTTGCGTCCGTCTCTTCATCGTTGTCCTCCTTCAATTTGTCCGGGCTCCTGAGCATGGCGGTTACGTAGTTTGCGACAACGAACCCACCAATTGCAAAGACATAAAAACCAAGCCGCATATAATTGACGTTTATATCACCACCAAAAGTCTCGTTTCCGGAAAAAATAAGAAACCCGCTGAATCCGGCAAACGCCAATACCCCAAAGGCCAGGGACCCTGCCACCAGCCGTGCTATGGTAAGCCCCTGCGATAAATCATCCGGAAGTTCAGTCATAAAAAAACCTCCTATGAAAGTATTGAAATCAGTTATTTGTAATTCAATCTTCCATGCTGAAAAAATTTAATCAAGGGGCTTAGTGTCGAGTCCTCCGAAATCACTTTGGGAAGAACGATCGGCTTACCTCCTATATCCGCTGGACTAAGCACCAGTGTGAAACAACGTAGCCAATGCACCCAGGCTTCCACGGCAACTCTTTTTGGTTTATAATCTGAAACTATCGTTATATTAACTACTATCTTTACTTATACGGAAAACGGACACGGCTTCGGAAGCAACCAAATCTCATAAATCATTTCAAGATGGTACTTCTGATATATTCTAAGAACACGATATAATTGTGTTCTGAAAATAGTAATGAAGTAACGATGCTCATGATCCTGAACGTTCATCAAGCCGAAGAGTGGGGTTACGTTCCTTGCGAAAAACATTATTTTACAGTTTTATAATTCTTGTCTTTTTAATTTCTGCTTTCTTTTTAGTTAGTACCGGGTTTTTAATTGGAAAATTGCAGATCTTTCCTCATAACCTTCTCTCAAATGTTTTTCTTTCCCAAACGTCCACTTCACCGGATCGCAAAGCGGTTCGCATGAAAGGAAAAGGACAGGCGAACTGGTACAAGATCCAGAAGGACAAGCGCAACAAGGAAATAGACGGTCTCGGGTACATGGGAGGCTACGAACAATCCGATTTAAAGGGAATCACCCACAACAGACCCGAGAAGACGTCGGACGGAATCAACCTCTACGTCTCGGGCCAAGGACCCGAAGCATTTTTAATGGATATGAAAGGGGACGTCTTACACAAGTGGTCGTACCCCTGGTCCGAAGCCTTTCCGAATGCTGTTGGTGGGGCCGGTGATTACTGGCTGGCAGCCTTCGTCTATCCCAACGGGGATCTCCTGGCGATCTACGAGGACTTTGGCTTCGTCAAGCTTAACAAAGACTCGGAACTGCTCTGGGCCAAACCCATCCGTGCACACCATGACGTCTGGCTCTCGCCCGACGGTAAGATCTACGTTCTTACCCGTAAACGCACGAAGTTAACGGATTTTCGGTTCAAACCTCAAATCAAAAAGAAGAAACGCTTCAGTGATTACGTAACGATCCTCGATTCCGATGGAACGATCCTGAAAGAATTTTCCATCTTAAAGGCCGTTAAAAACTCAGAATTCGCCCCGATGCTCAAACTGGTTCACTCCGGAGACATTTTCCATACCAACACCCTGCAAATTATTAAGGACCCTCCACCGGGTCTTCCCGAGGCGTTCCAGGAGGGACGAGCACTGATCTCAATGCGAAGGCTTAATTTTGTCGGGGTCATGGACCTTCAGGAGGAGACCCTGGTCTGGGGACGCTCGTCACTCTGGCAGGGTCAACACGATCCGGAAATTCTTCCCAATGGAAACATGCTAGTGTTCGACAACCGCAAGGGCGGGGGATATTCCAGGTTGATTGAAATGGATCCAAACAACAGTGAGATCAAGTGGGAACTTTCGGGTAAAACGGACGTCCCATTTTACGCGGCCATGGGGGGACGCAATCAGCGATTATCCAATGGAAACATTCTCGTAACCTCCACAACGGAGGGCCGGGCGTTTGAAGTGACCCCGGACAAGGAAATTGTCTGGGAATACTACGTTCCCCATCGTCTGGAGAAGAATGGTGAGGAGTACATAGCGTCACTCTACGACTTCAAAAGACTTCCGCCCGATTACTTTGATGATTGGTTAAAACGTTCGGAACGGTCCGAACAATAAATGAGGCAGCAATGCCTTGTTTCCTGTGTGTAAGATTGAAACCGATTATACGATCAGTGGTTTCTGAATGCCCACCTGCTAACAATTTACCAACAAGGTCGCCCGCCCGGCTGTAAAACTGCTAATTTCGCAGTAGACGTTAATAATCGTTCTGTCATGGTTCCTCATTGACAGTTCTTTGTCCCGCAAGGACCGTTTCGACGGTTAAAGCCCTACCGCTAATCACTCATTTCTGGTGGCTTTCTGCCGGAATCTCTGACTTTCGCCGGTTCTTCACCGTTCAAATACTGCTTCAGTAACCTCACGATACCGTCCGGGGAACGAGGCTTGGTCCAGAGGTATCCCTGATAGTATTCGCATCCACGCTCAGCAAGGAAATCAAAATGATTGAAGGTTTCCACGCCCTCGGCCACGACGTCAATGCCAAGTTGATCGGACATATTCAGTATCGTTTCGACCAGAATTCTGTTGTCTTTCTCGCCAAAGAGGTTCAAGACGAAGGACTTATCAATTTTGAGAGTGTCCAGCGGAAGATCAATCAGGTACTGCATTGTGGAGTAACCCGTTCCAAAGTCATCCACGGAGACCCTGAGACCGTTTGATCGTAGCTGCTCAAGCAGGCCGATTGACCTCTCAATGTTCCGTACTGCCGCGGTCTCGGTGATCTCGAGTTCCAGCTGATTGGCCGGGAGTCCGGAATCGGCCAATGCCCCCGTAACGGACTCCAGCAAGAGGTTCTGGTCCTGCAACCGCATGGACGAAATGTTAACCGAAACATCAAAGTCAGTCCCGAACCGTTGATTCCACTCGCGTACCTGCGAGGTGGAGGTCTTAAGTATCCAGTTGCCGAGACGGTCCATGAGGTTAAGATCCTCGGCCAGCTCAACAATCTTTGGGGGTGGAACGAATCCCTCCTCGGGATGGTCCCACCGCAGGAGGGCCTCGAATTTCGACGGGAAAAGCGTCCGTTCGGTTATGATAGGCTGATAGTGAACCTCAAGTCGGTTCTCCTCGATTGCCTCCCGCAAATCGTTCTTGAGGCTGACTCTCTGATCGATTCGCTGTTGAAGTTCGTGCCGGTAAACGACCACGTCGGATCGCTCGTCCCCTCGAGCAACGTCCTTCGCCAGGTTGGCCTTGTTAATCAATTCCTCCAGATCATTGGCGTGATCGGGTTTCATGGATATGCCCACGGATCCGTGAAGACGGTGGGATCGACCCTGAATCCGAAAAGGGTCCTCAAGCGTTCGAAGCCACCGTTCGGCAACTTCCTTGATGCCGAGTACCTCAGTCTCGGACTGGTTGACCAGGATGAATTCATTCTCACTCCAGTGAAAAAGTTCGGAGTGTGGAAACTGTACGTCTTCAAACCGATCGGCGAGTTGCTCCAGCAACACCTCAACGCCTTTCGGACCGAGCGCGTTTTTAATCTCCTGAAAATCACTCAGTTCCATCATGAGAACGTTCATGTTGAGGTTCGTCTGAAATTCCCGGTCGGCGTATTCATTAAACAAGAACCGGCGGTTGGGGAGCTCGGTAATCGAATGGTGGTACGCGATCTCGAGTGCTTCCTTCTGTGCCTCCTTGCGTTCCCGTATGTCCCGAGCAATAATGACCGAACCAATCTTGTTTTCGTCGGAATCCGTCAGAGGAGAAACGGACAGCTGAACATCGATGGCGTCGCCGTCACTTGACTGAAACACGTATTCCAGTTCACGATTCTCATGGTCATCCTCCAGCAGTCGACCAGCGGGATCCTGCCGATCGGAGTCATGAATTAGCGTCTCAACCGAATTATTCAGAATGTCGTCTTTCTCGAAGTCCAGCACCTCACAAAACGCATCGTTCACGAGCTTGATTCGGCCGTCCAGGTTACAGATGAACAACGGATCAACCATGGTTGACAGGATGGTATCGGCGGCGTAGGCCGGGGAGAAATCAAGCAGCCGGTAGCGGCTGATTCCCCAGGCGATGATGGTACAGAAAGCAAAAACGAACAGGAATCCCACCGGATAGACGCTTATTCCATAGGCCGGAAGGAAGTCGACGGACGCCGGATAGGCCACGAGCCAACCAACAAGGAAGGTGACGTAGCGCTTTTGGCGCATGGATTCGTCGGGAACGTCCTTCATCTTGGTAACGATGAGCCAGACGTTCCAGATCAGGAACCATCCGAAAAACAACAAATAAGCAAAACCCAGCGGTCCGTAATCCGGATAGAACCCCCACCAGTATCGATAAACCCCCTGGACCATGCCGTCGGTTGCCAATACGGCTAAGGCAAAGAGTGATGAAATCCCCCAGCCCAGGCGGATGAAGACTTTATTTTCGTTTACGAGATCAACGACCTGATTGGTGAAATGAAAGAGAACCGTCGGTATAAAGCAAACACCGAAAAAGACGGCGTGAGACCAGAAAGACGCTACGGTCACATCCGTCGAGAAGTAGACCAGGCCGATCATGGTCAGCCAGGAGCTAAGGGCGGTGGTCATCAGCAGGAAGAAGAGGCTCGTGCGTTCCCCTCGTTCCAGAATAACCACGGAAACGCCGAGGATCTGCAGGAGAATGGCCGCCAGAAGGGTCGGAATGGCGTGCGGAGTCAGGGCGTAAGATCCAAGATCAAGAACCAAGTTTATCATGAATCCACTCGTGAGTGACCGAATTTAGAAATAAAGATAATAGCTTTTACAAAATAACATTTTATCGATACCCAAGTCTATCGCGTTATCCCGGAAAATCGATCGTCGGAAAGTTGCTTAAAAAGACACTGAAACGTTAAAGTGCCGACTTCTTCCGAAAAGTATCCTTTTCGGAAGATGAAGTGACTAATCATCATTGGTCTCCAAAAAACAGTTTTCCACTGAGTCGTATTCTTCTGCGAAAACCCAGGAAACCGTTTACTGCCCCAGTTCCGTTTCAACTTAATGGCGGCCGACTTGTTTCACCGTCTCCATAACCAACCGTATCATTTCGGATACTGATACTGGCAAATCAATTATCACTGGAATTGGTCGGGGATTTAAAATAATACATAAGGTTCCCGATAATAATTCCTGACCCTACAACTCATTCCCGGAAACTACATTCTTAACGAAAGAGCGAGAGCGTTATACAGTAGCACATGGGGATTTCGCGCGAGCTAAATTCAGCTGTTCTCGAGGTTCGTTGACCCAATGTTTGCTCTTGTTGACTGTAATAACTTCTACGCCTCCTGTGAGCGGGTCTTTCAACCGGAACTCCGCGACCGCCCGGTGATCGTGCTCTCCAACAACGACGGGTGTGTCATTGCGAAATCCGGCGAGGCCGAGGCGCTTGGCTTCGAGCTGGGCGATCCGTTCTTCGAGGTCGAGGAGAAAGTCAACGAGCACGACGTGGCGGTCCGCTCCAGCAACTACACACTTTACGGTGATATGTCCGAGCGGGTTATCCAGACCCTCGAGCAATTCTGCCCCAACATCGAGGAATACTCGATTGACGAAGTGTTTCTCGAGCTGAACACCAACCGGAACCTCACCGACTACTGCCGGACCATCGCCGAGACCGTCGAGCAGTGGACCGGAATCCCCGTCAGCATCGGCATCGGTCCGTCCAAGACCCTCACCAAGGTAGCAATGGAGGTCGCCAAGGAGGACGGACGGGACCGGGTCCAGAACACCCGCGACTGGGACGACCTGGACGACACACTTGCCAGCATTGATATTGAAGACGTCTGGGGAATTGGCCGGGCCTACGGGGAGGAATGCCGTAACAACGGCATCGAAACGGCATTGGGACTGCGGGACTGTGACCCGCGGTGGGCCAGGGATCACTTGACCGTGACCGGACTCCGACGCAAACGGGAACTCCAGGGTTACTCGTGCATCGAACTGGAGGAAGTCTCCGACCCGAAGAAACACATCACCTGCGGGCGGATGTTTGGCGAGAAACTCACCTCGATCCGACCCATCCGGGAGGCGATCAGTACGTACGCCACCCGGACGGCCGAAAGAGCCCGTGAGGAGGGCGTCTGTGCCGGGTACGTCTCGGTTACACTGCGAACGAGCCGGTACGACCCCGAATCGAGCTTCTACAAGCGAACCATGCAGGGATTCAACCAGCCGACGGATTCCTCGCACGTAATCACCCGGAAGGCCGTTCAGTGTCTCAAGTCCCTCTACGAGAGCGGCCACCGGTTTCACAAGGTGGAAGTCACGCTGGGAGATCTCATTCCGAAGGAAGCCGTTCAGCGCACCATGGGACGCCCGGAGGCCGAACCGGACGACGAAGCCCTGATGCAAACCATCGATGAGATCAACGACGAATTCGGACGAGACTCCATTCAGCTTGCCAGCGCCGGCTTCGACCAGGAGTGGCACATGAACCGGAAGCACCTATCCCGATGCTACACCACCCAGTGGGAGGACCTCCCGACCGTCCAGGCCAGCTAACCCATCGAGCCCGGGGGTATAATAATTGAATAACGCCCTCCCTGTAAAACTGGTTCGAGTACTCGACGAGTCATCATGTTTCCTCACAATGCCCTGGAACCAGTTGATTTCTAAAAAGTCGTTCCAGCCCCATCTCACCTCAAAAATGAACACCTGACCCGGAAGTCACGCTTTGATCAAATACACAGGAGTTATGAATTTCCCTCCGGATCGCGACTTCAATCCCCACCGCCCTGAGACGGAAAAGACGATACCGAAAAAAGCGAGGGTAAAATCGTTTATTCTAATTGGGGCCAGCGGTAATGTTGTTTATACTCGGAACACTCAGTCGAAGTATTAGCCGTCACAACAATTGGAGTATTTCTGTTACGGAGAATTTTCTCGTACAGTTTTCGTCTCCTGATTTTCGTAATCTTCGTCTACTTATTGATCAACCTCGGATTTGTCATCGGGAAGCATCAGGTTTTTCCGCACAAGTTTCTTTCCAACGTTAATGTATTCACGTCGTTTTTCTCGAACCCCAGGGACAATCGATCGAAAATCAACCGGAAAGGACGGTGGTTCAAGCTCGGAAAGGCCAAAAACAACAACCAAATAGAAGGACTCGGTTACATGGGCGCCTACAAGTACATGGGCGCCTACAAGCAACCCAAGCTAAAGGGTATCACCCACCACCGGCCCGAGATGACCTCGGATGGACTTAATTTTTACATTGCGGGCCATGGTCCTGAAGCATTTTTAATGGATATGACGGGAGATGTTTTACACAGGTGGTCCTATCCATGGTCGAAAGCATTCCCGAAGAAATCCGGCACCAGAGGTGACTACTGGCTCGAAGCCTACGTCTAACCCAACGGGGATCTACTTGCCATTTACGAAGAATTTGGTCTGGTCAAAATTAACAAACACTCGGAACTGCTCTGGGCCAAACCGATCCGTGCACACCATGATATTTGGCTTTCGCCGGACGGAAAGATCTACGTTCTCACCCGAAAACGAATTTCGTTATCGGACTTCAGGTTCCCTCCCGAGGTCAAGAGGAAAAAGCGTGTCAGTGATTTCATAACTGTCTTAGATTCCGATGGAACGACCCTAAACGAATTCTCCGTTCTCAGGGCAATGAAAAATTCTCGATTTGCTCCGTTTCTCAGGTTAATCATCCACGACGATATCTTTCATACCAACAGCCTGAAAATCATCAAAGATCCGCCGCCGGCTCTTCCGGACGCATTCCAGGAAGGACGGGCGTTGTTATCATTGCACGGTCTTAACTTCATCGGGGTGATGGATCTCAGGAAGGAGACCATGGTCTGGGGACGATCATCATTATGGCAGGGACAACACGATCCTGATATTTTGCCGGACGGAAACCTGTTGGTCTTCGACAACCGTGACGGTGGAGGTTACTCGAGAGTTATTAAAGTCGATCCGAATGACTGGGCCCTAAATTGGGAACTCTCCGGGAAAGAGGATGTTCCCTTCTACTCCTTCATGGGTGGGCACAATCAAAAATTACCTAACGGAAACATACTCGTGACGTCGACAACCGAAGGGCGAGCCTTTGAAGTAACACCAGCCAAGGAAATCGTCTGGGAATTTTACGTGCCGCAACGATTAATGAATAAGGGAGAGGAGTATATTGCCTCCCTCTTTTACCTGGAAAGACTCCCCTCTGATTTCTTTGGAAACTGGCTTAAGTTCCCCGAGGGAGCCGGATAGTTTTTTCACCCTTAACATTCAGTTGCTGATTTTTTCCAATGGGGTGAGGCAAAATTGACCCCAATCCATTCGCTAACACAAACCGGCGACAATGGGGTACACAATTACGACAGCGTTCGGACGAAGCTATTATGATTGGAATTTTTCTGATTTATTCACTAATTCCCCCCTTGGGAAAATCAGATAAATGAACGCAAGCGACGTGATAGCATGACCCGTTCAATTGTGTTATTCGTCCTCGCCGGTCTCTGTGAAATCGGTGGAGGCTGGATGATCTGGCAGTGGATCCGTGAGGGCCAGGGCCACGCCTGGGGCCTGGTCGGTGCATTCGTTCTGATTGCCTACGGTCTCATACCAACCTTGCAACCCCAGCACTTTTCCCGAACCTACGCCGCTTACGGGGGCTTCTTCATCGTTCTTTCCTTTGCCTGGGGATGGATCGTTGACGGTGACGTTCCCGACCGAATTGATGTCATCGGGGCATCGATTGCCCTCACAGGTGTTTTGATTATTTATTACTGGCCACGTTGAATCCCCCCCTCCAGCTTAATCAATTAGCCGATTGTTTGACAGGAGATTTTACTCCTCTATAATATAGATAGATATAAATGTTTCTATTTATGGAGGATTGCTGATGAAACCCGGCGAAGAGGTTTTTGAGGCACTTGCCAGTACCACACGCATGAAAATTCTGGACGCTCTCCGGGAGAAACGACTCGAATGTGATAACCCGGGGAGCTGTGACCTATCCGAGCGCTGCTGCAACGTCGGCGAACTGGTGGATCGGCTCGGCTTAACTCAGCCCACGGTCTCCCATCACCTGAAGGAACTTCGGCGGGCCGGTCTGATTACCAGCGAAAAGGACGGGCGAACCCTTTACTGCAGTATCAACGACGAAAAATTCGAGGAACTCTGTCGTTTTATCCAATCTTTTTGCTGTAACGGAGGCGATTCATCGTGCAATTAGAGCAGGCTATTAAGAAGGGTGCTCTCTGGGGGGCACTGGCAACACTCGTAATGACGTTGATTATGCTAACGGGCATGGGAACCGGTGTTGCGCCGATGCCCGAGCCCATTCCCAAGGCCCTGGCAAGCCTTTTTCTCGGGATGCTCATCGGCTCGGTGGCCAAGCCCGTTGTCATGATCACCGGGATGGTTGCTCACTTCGCCTACGGTGCGGGAGCCGGTGTGGTCTTCGCTTATCTATTTGACGAAAATTCAAACTGGAAAACCGGACTGCTCTGGGGCGGAATCCTCTGGGTCATCATGCAGATTGCCGTTCTACCAATCATCGGCTGGGGATTCTTCGGACTTGCAATTACGGGGTTCCCGCCAAAGATCGCCGTCGGTACGTTTGTTCTTCACCTTATCTACGGTGGCATTCTCGGCTGGGGGGTCGCACCGACGGGAACCACGCCAGCCGAGGAAGTTTAACTCAACTCTTCTCCCGGGAACGGCCCAGATTGCTCGACCCAGATTCGACCATCTACTAATGGGAGTTAAGAATTGAACGGTGGAAACGGATGGCCCTCGGTTCGATGAATGATTGGAGGGATAACCATGGGACGTCTTTCCGTCCTCATGACTGTCTTGGTACTGATCGTCGTTCCGGTCCAGGCTCAGTGGCTTCCGCCGGGCCACACGGTTTCCCCGCCAGCCGGGGGCCCGAGGATGCTGGCCAACCACACGAAATTTTTTTCTATTACCACCGGTGACAACTCTCAGGAAACTCTCCGGGGAGCTGAGGTGGCCGGTGCCGCCATGCAACCGATCTACCGCTGGAACCCCGGGGGCAGGATTATCCAGTCGGGTATTGAAGGCGGCATCTACAGCCACTTTCAGACCCTGGCGAACGACGTCGTTCTGATCAGCACCGATTTTTCGGTCGGTATTCCAATCGAAATTCGGGCCGAAGCATCCGGTTACCGCCTCAAACTGCTTCACATTAGTTCACACCTTGGCGACGAGTTTCAGATGCAGACCGGACGCACCCGCATCTCCTACAGCCACGAGTCGCTACGGGGCATCTATTTCCACGATCTGTTTAGAGCCGGCGGCCGTCTCTACGCCGGCGGTGAGTACGCGATCAATATGACACCGGAGACCGGTGACTGGATCGGTATCGCCGGTTACGAACTCCAGGGGACAACCTACTTTTCAACCGGTGATATCCGGCTCCGGGAAAGGAATAACTGGGATCCATCGATTATGATTCAGGTCGGTTACCGCATCAAGGACGGAGCCATTAAAACCGGTCTTGAATTCTTTGACGGTCCCCTGGCCACCGGGCAATTTTTCCGGGAGAAGCGATCCTACGTAGGGATTTTCTTCACGTTCCCGGCCTGAGTTGTAAGGTGTGGACCAAGATCGATTGGCTCCTCGATTCCTGTATGAAATTAAATCCGTCATAAACGCATGTCAATAGCGGACACGCGGCCGGGTAAATTCATGGGGAATCTTTTTTTACACTTCTGAGGAGTACCTCGGCTGCTCTACGAAGATCGTCTTCTTCGGTGAACCGGCCCGTGCTCAATCGGATCGCCCCCTTCCCTACCTCCGGATCAATTCCCATGGCCTCAAGCACCGGCGATAGTTCGACCCGGTCGGAATGACAGGCCGATCCGGTGGACGCGGCCACCGCCGAGGAACGGTCGAGGATCGAGTCGGCCTCCCGGCCCACGAAGCTTACGTTTAACGTGTTCGGTAGCCGTTTGGTTGAGTGACCATTCAGAACAACGTCTTCTCCGAGACCCTCGTCCAGCCGAGTCCAGAGTTTGTCCCTGAGTTCCCGTAAATGAGTCGATTCAACCTCCGGATCGGCGACCTCACAGGCCTTCCCTAACCCCACCGCCAGTGGGACACTTTCAGTACCGGCCCGCAGTCCCCCTTCCTGACCGGCCCCGTGAATCAGTGGTTCAACGGAACTGGAATCCCGGACGTAGAGGGCCCCAATCCCCTTCGGCGCGTAGAGTTTGTGGCCGGCCACGGTCAGGAAATCCACGCCGAGTTCGTCGACGTCCAGCGGAACCTTGCCAACGGACTGGGAGGCGTCCGTGTGGACAAGCGTCCCGTTTTCGGCGGCCACTTCGGCAATGTCCCCAATTGGCTGCAGGGTCCCCACCTCGTTGTTGGAGTGCATCACGGACACCAGCAGGGTATCCGGCCTGAGGGCCTTACGTACTTCCGCCGGATCCAGCCGGGCATTTCCGTCGACCGGTAGGTAGGAAACCTCGTAGCCCTGACTCTCGAGGTACCGGCACGGTTCCAGAACGGCGGGGTGTTCGATCACCGTTGTAATAATATGTTTACGATCCGGTTGGGCTGCTTTAGCCACGCCTTTCAGCGCCGTGTTGTTGGATTCACTGCCGCCGCTGGTGAAAACAATTTCGTCGGTTTTGGCTCCGATCAGCTCCGCCACTCGGCCGCGTGCGACCCTCACGGCCTCTCGGGGGGCTTCCCCGTATTCGTGACTGCTGGACGGATTTCCAAACGCTTGTTCCTCCACGCCGGGTTCCAGGAACGGTTGCATGGCGTCCGTTACGGCGGGATCAAGGGGGGTCGTTGCATTGTAATCAAGATAAATCACGGAACAGTCCTCCCGAAATCATTAATCCGGATCGGTATAACCAGATTTATTACTATCAGACCAGTGTGCGTAATTCCCGTCAGTTTCTGATTCTACTTCAACCTACCGTCATTGCGTAATCATCGCTGTTTCATAGGTGTATTTCGTCAATTTACATGACCTACCCTGTATACTGAAAAGCATACACTTTCCCAAGTCGCATGCGTTGCGCGAACTGAATTCCAAAAAAAATACTCTAGCCGTACCGTCCTTCTCCGACTCCACTAAACGGCCTTTTGCTTTCGTGTACAAGTTGAACCCCAGTGCGCCATACAGTTTTCGCTGCCCGTTTTCCCTGATGGTTTTTTAAATGAGGAAAACACACCGAAGTAAGTAACCTTGATCGTTAATCCAAAACCCCTTACATTTTATACCGACTGGTCGGTATAAATAAAAGGAGGTTTCAACCATGCCGAAAAAAGTTGACGAAACGAAACGGAAAAATGAAATCGCCAAGGCAGCTGCCAGGGTATTTGCCGAAAATGGATTTCGTCAGACATCCGTACAGGAAATCGCCGAGGAGGCTGAAATGAGCAAAGGCAGTCTCTATCACTTCATGGACAGCAAAAAGCAAATTCTTAATCGAATCTTCGTTCGCTTTGAGAATCAACTTCACGAAGCTATCGATGAATGTTTCGAGCGCACGGATGACCCCGTTGGACAACTCAAGACACTCTCAGTGAATGTATTTTCATTATTGAAGAATAACGAACCGACATTAAAAGTTATTTTTGATTTCTGGTCCTACAGTCTCCATAACACCGACCAGGATATCCTGGACTTTGAATCCTTTTATAAACGCATTGAGCAGAAACTCGAAGCCATTCTGGAAAACGGTCGTGAGCAGGATATTTTCCGGGATGACATCAACGAAAACCTTTCTTCAATTTTGATTGGCTACATTGAGGGTCAGCTCGTTCAGTGGCAGATCAATCCCTCGCGCCCTCCGATTGAGCCAGCCGGAGACAATGGTATTTACGTGATTATCGAGGGACTACTGAAAGATAACCTCGATTTATGAGACCACGGGACAGGGCAATTAATTATCCAGCTGTGGGAGATGACCGGTCATTTTAGACGTTACCGATATTGTGAAACCGGTTGAATGGGCCAAGTCTTTTACGGGCGACGGGCTTCCGGATGGTCCAAATGACGATTACTACACCGGCGTAAAATTTTCGTGGTACTGGTACCAGGGCAACATGGAGAAGTTCATGGACCTGTACCTCGAGCACGGCCCCGTCTTCACCGTTCGAATCATGGGACTCAAGGTGATCGTGATTATCGGGGCCGAGGCCAACCAGTACATGTACGTGGATAACTGGCGTGATTTTTACTGGTGGGGTGAAGCCGTCCAGGGACACCTGGCCGAGTTAATTGGAAACGGCCTGCTGGCCTCAGTCGACGAAAAACATGACAAGGCCCGGCGGCTCCTGGATCCTGTTTTCTCGAAGGAGACGCTTCAGGACTACGCTCGTACCATGGTTGAACACACGGAATCCGAGGTTCAACGTCTCGCTGACCAGGAAGGGTACTTCGATTTCTACGAGTGGGTTTACGACGTCGCATTAATCAACGCGTCGGCCTGCTTCATGGGAATGGACACCAACAAACTGGACCTCGAAACGTTACACGAACACTTCGAGACGTGTGTGAAGTTCTACCAGGAACCAATTCTCGCGCAAACACTGCGGGGGCCCTTCACTCCGCATCGCCGGTTCAAGCAATCCAAGGAGAAACTGGACGACATGATTTACGAGGAAATCGAGGACCGGCGACGAGCCGGTTACGAACGGGGCGACAACATCCTCGACCGGTTGCTCGGTGCGGAGGATCAGGGGGATACCTTCAGCAACGACGAAATTCACGACCAGATCATCAACCTCTACTGGGCGGGCCACGACACGACGATCTCGGCCGTGTCTTGGCTCATTTTTGTCGTGGGGAAGTACCCGAACGTTTACGAAAAGCTAAAGACGGAAATTGACGAACGGGTGGGCACCGAACCGATCGAGGTCGAGGAAGTCACCGACGGTCTGCCGTACCTGGAGATGGTCATGGACGAAGCCCTGCGCATGTATCCGCCGGCCTGGATTGCTCTGCGGAAGTCCCGCAAGGAGTTCGAGATTTACGGCGAAACTATTCCGGCGGATACCGAACTCGCGTTCAGTTCCTTCCTAACGCATCGTTTACCGCACCTTTACGAGAACCCCGACGCGTTCATACCGGAACGAATGACCCCGGAGAAGAAACGGGAGCGGCCCCCGGGATCCTACATTCCGTTCGCACGGGGTCCCCGAACCTGTATCGGAATGAACTTCGCCAAATACGAGATCAAGATCATTGTTGCCACGCTACTGAGGCATTTCGATTACGAATTACGGGCCTGCAACAACCTCCGTGGCTACCCCGCTGCCACGATGACACCGGGGTCCGTGAAAATCGGAGTCAGTCCTCGCGACAGTCATATTTCAACACCGACTGAGGATATCCCGAGGTCGGATCACTCGGAGGAATCGGACGAAAATGGTTGCCCGGTTCACTGATTGTTCTGGGTCACTAGGTCGGGCACAAAGTTGCCAGGAACACATGATGGACTCGAATATCTTTATCACGACTAAATTGATATAAATTTTAAGGAGGATAACGATGCAACTGGTCGACGACGTTGAGGAAGCCTTCGAACTTAACGCCGAGGAACTCAAGAAGGAACTCCCGTCACTGCTCGATAAACTGGACGAGAACGTAGTGGAATTAGTCGAGGACAATCCCGAGTTAATTACTCGGCTCTTCGAGAAAATGGACGAAATTAACGCCGGCAACCTTGCTGAGGACACCCCTGAAGTGGCCAACCAGTTCCAGGGGTTTCTCTGGAGTACCACGGAGGAGTTCATCAGTCGAGACGATGAAATACAATCGCAGATCAACTCCGACCTTACCGTTAACTACGTGGCAACCGATTCCCCGATGGAGGGGCATCTGTCCGTTGATTCCGACGAAAAAACAATCACGGGCGGAACCGAGACAGTCGGCAACGCGGATTTGACCATTTAATCGGAAACCGACACTTTGATCGATCTTCTCACGGGCAAGGTCGACCCGGTGCAGGGGTTCATGACGAAACAGTACTGGATGGAGGGCCCAACCTCCAAGGGAATCAAACTGGTGCCAATCCTGAATGCCATGGCCGACAAGTACACCAGCATTTGAGAGCTCACGAAGGGTTATCCGGGCAAACGAATTTTCCCACGGGATCGTTCGACACTACCACATCACAGGGAGTCATAACCGTGAAACTTTCCGACGAGCAGCAGATGTTCAAGGAAAACCTCCGTGATTTCATGGAAACGGAGATTTCGCCGGACGTCCCCGAAAAATCCGATCAGGCATTAAGCAAAAGCGAAATCATCGATTACCAGAAGAAAATGGAAAACATTGGAATCGGGTTCTCCCCTGATCTGGCGCCCGATTACTTCGGGGACCTTTACTTCTACGGAATCGGGTCGGAGGAGATCAGTCGGGTCTGGCCGAGCCTAAACGTTACGCTGAACATGTCCTTTCCGGTCATGTTCGTCGAGCACGCCTCGGAGGAGACCCGGGAGGCGATGATGGATAAGCTCGAGGCGGGGGAGATCATCGGAGGGCTCGGGGTGTCCGAACCCGATTCGGGCAGTGATACCGTTAACCTGGACACCACGGCTGAACCCGTCGATGACGGTTACATTCTCAACGGCCAGAAGACCTGGGTTTCCAACGCGCCGGTGGCGGACGTTTTGCTGATAGCAGCCCACAACGAGGAATCGAACGCAAAAGAAATGTTCTTGATAGACCAGGAGACTTCCCCGTTTGAAACGGCCGAACTTCACAAGATCGGCTGGAAAGCCTCCCCAACCGGCGAAGTCTACCTGGACGACGTCTGGGTCCCCCGTGAAAACAACCTGTCGCTGATGGTGAGCAACGCGCTCAGCGGTGGGATGGAGCTTCAGGAATTTTTGCCCTTTCCCGACAGCGTCCTCGAACTCTTTTTTGAGCTCGAACCGCTTAATGCCATCTTCTCGTTTATGCGGACCGGGATGGGTCTGATGGCCACCGGTATTTCACAGGCGGCCTTCGAAGCGTCGG
The DNA here is from genome assembly GCA_042219765.1 of Salsurabacterium abyssinicum (SeqCode). GTDB lineage: Bacteria > T1Sed10-126 > T1Sed10-126 > T1Sed10-126 > CAZEBV01 > JBDGPI01. The sequence goes on along the minus strand of JBDGPI010000200.1, from coordinate 14,763 downwards.
TCGAGTACGCCAAAGAACGTGAGTCGTTCGGCAAAAAGATCGGCGAACACCAGCTCATTCAGGAAAAAATCTACGAGATTAAAACGATCGTCGAATCCTCCCGCCACATGTGCTATCACGCGCTCGACCTGTTGAATGATTCGGACACCGACGCTCGCATGATGTCCTCGCTCGCGAAGGGTTACGCCTGTGAAAAATCCGTCGAGGCGACCTACGAGGCGTCACAGATCCACGGCGCCATGGGCTTGTCCGAGGAGTACCCACTCGAACGCTACTACCGGGATGCCAGGGTGATGACAATCCCCGATGGAACCACTGAAATTCAGAAACTGATCGTCGGTGATGAAATCCTTGGCATGTCGGCCTATTCGTGACCGGAAACATAAGCGTTGAGACGAGACGTTGTTTAATTTTATCCGTGCTTCAGGAGCGTGATCGCCGTGGACAACAAGATACTGAGAGAGATCACTCCGGGAGCCGTTGCGGCGGCCACCGGGGTAATCATTCTAATGTACAAGGATCCCGTCCAGGCTCTTGGGGTTATCACCTGCTTTGGTGGTGTCTTCTGGATCGGGTACGCCGTTCTTACTAACATACTCGACCGTCTTGGAATGAGCATCAATGATTTTTTCTTCTAAGCTGACGGTTTATTCATTGGAATCATGAACCCAGTCCGACATTGGGAGTATGAAGATGGAGGTCCTGACCCGTTCTTGATGTGAGTGTCAGAACCGGTTTATCAAGTTGTAGATTCAAAGGGTTCCCTTAGCAGTGGGCAAATCCTCTCATTCTTTCAACAGGAGAGTTCCGTTATGGATTTTTCAGAATCCGAAGAAACCGCAATGATTCGTGAGACCTGTCGTAACATCTGTGACGATTACGACTACGAGTACAAGAGAAACATCATCAAAAATGAAATTTTCCCGCAGGAGATCTGGGACGATCTCTCCGAGAATGATCTCATCGGTGCGATGATCGATCCGGCGT
>JBDGPI010000200.1:12295-13747 GCA_042219765.1 Salsurabacterium abyssinicum (SeqCode) | reverse complement strand
ATGTACGAGATGGCAGTCATTCTCGAGGAACTCAGCCGTGGCGGCAATCCGGGTGGACTCCTAATTGGGTTAACGGCCATCTTTGGGGGGCTGGGTATTCAGGAACACGGCACCGATGAGCAGAAAGAAATATACCTCACCCGGATCAGCGATGGTGACATGCAGTTTTGCATGGGATTGACGGAACCCAACGCCGGTGTAAACCTGACCCAGATTGAAACCTTCGCAAAACAGGACGGCGACGAGTACGTCATCAACGGTCAGAAGGTTTATATCAGCGGGGCGGATCACGCCGACGCAATGCTCCTAATTACCCGCACCGAAGAGTACGATCCAGACAACCCCACCCAGGGTATTACCCTTTTCCTCGTAGATGAACCCTCCGAACGGAATAGTATTGAAATGAATCCAATTGAACTCGAGGTCCCCTGGTTCGAGACCCAGTACCAGATTCACTTTAATGATCTTCGGGTTTCGGAGGACGACATACTTGGCCTGCGGGATCAGGGACTCTATCAGCTCTGGGATACCCTCAACACGGAACGAATCGCGACTGCGGCCGGTAACGTGGGGACGGGACTCCGCGCCATCGACCTGGGCGTTGAGCAGGCCAACCAGCGAAAAGTCTTCGAGGAACCCATCGGATCCCACCAGAGCATCCAGCACCCCCTGGCCGAATCCTACGCCGAACTGAAAGCGGCCCGGAACATGACCTATGAGGCAGCCTGGAAGTTCGACAACGGCGAGGAGTGCGGGGAGGAATCCAACATCTGTAAGTTACTCGCCAGTAACGCCGCCGAGGACGCCGCCAGCAACGCCATGCAGGCACACGGCGGTGGCGGCTTTGCCCCCGAGAACGAAGTGTTCCCACTATGGGTGAACTCGCGGCTCTTCCAGACCGTCCCGATTCCCAACGAGTTGGTCAAGAACTTCCTGGCCGAACACTCACTGGGACTGCCGAAATCGTATAAATCCGGTTTTTAACCTCTCGTAAATCTTTGTAAAAGTGGTGGTTTCTAATTCATGCTCAACTGCGAGCAAAATCGTTTGATATCCTAATGCTTTGTCCGTAACACTTTTGCCATCCGTCCTGGAGTCTCGGGGCTCCTGTCTTTCCCCCTTTCCTGTAGAAATCCTTCAACAGCAGATCACCCCTTTGATCTCCACGGAACCGTCTCAGCTTCTTTTTTTTAAAGCTCTCTAGAAAAGGTTCTCTCATTAGAAATGACACTGGCTTCCCTGAATTGACTCGCGTAGAACCTTTAGTATTAATATTCATCCGTCTGAGCACACTGAACTACATTAGCGTATAAACTTGGCTCACGGTAAATATAAACAGGGAGGGATTCTCCATGCGATTTACTATCCATATTGCCAATGTGCTTTATCTATTGTCGTACCTCGTCCGGGATATTCTCTGGCTTCGCGTTTTGACTGTAGTAGCAATCGGCT
>JBDGPI010000200.1:0-12285 GCA_042219765.1 Salsurabacterium abyssinicum (SeqCode) | reverse complement strand
GCTTCCTGTTTCCGTACTTTTACTTCCAACCACAGCCCCTTTACGAGCCAATTGCCTGGAACGGTCTCTTTGCGTTGATTAACGGTGTACAGATCTACTTTCTGTACCTGGAACGCCGTCCCGTTCAGCTCGACGATGACGAGGAGAAGCTTTACTTGATGGCTTTCAGGTGCCTGACCCGCCGTGAGTTCAAAAAACTTCTGTCCGTCGGCGATTGGTGGACCCTGCCGGAGAATAAAGTATTAATTGAACAGGGGGAAGAGCCCGATCAAGTCGTCATCCTGATGGAGGGTGAAGTCTGCACCTACGTGGATGACAGGAAAGTCGCTCGTGTCAGGCCGGGTCAGTTTCTCGGTGAAATGGGATTTTTTACCGGCGAGAAAACGGAGGCCGACGTCTGGACGGATACCGACGTCAAAATGTACTGCTGGGACATGGACCGATTAACGGATTTTCTTGATGAAAACCCAGGTATCAAAAACGCCCTTCAAACCACGCTGGGCAAGGATTTGGCTGCCAAGCTTCAGGCCGCCAGAAACAAGGAGTCCGAAGCGGAAGTTTCATAATCAATCCCCGGAGTTTGACACACGCCGGTAAAATCACAATTAGATTCGAATACTGTTAAAAGACAGAACAGTTATAAACACCCTTATTTTTCCAAGAAATTGACGTCTTATCTGAGGTAACACTGGATTTAAACCCGCGAACTCAGCAGCTCCTCACCTTTTTCCTTTGCCTCCTCGAGGTTGTGGTAGGGGCCGTAATGATTCCCACCGGTTGTTACGAAAAACCGATCGAGTTCCTCGACGATGGCAAAACGGCCCTCAAGGTCCCCTGTTCCCTCGGCCGGTCTCCAGCAACCCCTCGAGTGTTTCCACTTCAAGTGTGATTGAGTCATGGGAGCCACCTCCTCTCACTGGGCTTATCACTCTTAGTACTAGTGTAAAGGGATCACCCGCAAGATTTCCGGGATGGATCTCCCGGGGCCGACGATTGGTTGACGCGATTCATCCCGCATGTGCTAATAGCCATTTCCTTCAGAGCTCTTTTCGGAAGTATCTCCGGTCATTAGGCTATAAACCGAATCATTCCCCGGTCCTGTTACTCCCGAAGACCTGTCGCTTACCGGTGCGGCGCATCCATATTTTGTCATTGCTCGGCTGTTTTGGATCCCGTTGGTCTGGCCTCTAGACTCTCAAGGTACGTCCAGAGGGCTTTAACCTCGGTATCCGACATGTGGCGGAAGTTTTTCCACGGCATATACTGGGAGTTGACGGTTCGCCCCCCTGGTGTTTTACCCTTCCGCATCATGGTAACGAACTCGTCGTAAGTCCAATCGGCCAAGCCGGTCTCATGGGGGGTCAAATTCGGAGCCCTGGGCCAACTGGGAGGCACACCGGGGATAGGTCCTCCGGACAAGTTTTCGCCGTGACACCCCTTGCAGGATGACGCGAGGTATTTCCCGTATTGGAGGCTGACGGCCGGTTCCGGAGCAGGGACCCGTTGCTTCTCGTGATCGATGATTTCCGCCGAAACAAGCTGAGGGAGACCCCCGGTCAGATACAGGAACTTCGACATCGGGCCGATCCGTATTGCGGAAGGACGATTATCGACCGGTGGGAGCGACTCGAAAAATGCAATCAGTGCGGCTAGATCCTTGTCACCAATATTATCGAATTCGTAGGATGGCATGAAAATAAGTGGTTTGCTATCGGGCCCTAGGCCATGCCGTATTGCCCGGGCCCAATCCCTGACCTCGTAGTCGTCCGCCACCCCGCCTTCGCCCGAGGTGAGGTTACTTCCGGTATAAGAACCCATCAAGGGATCATCAATGAACGTTTCTCCTCCGTAGTTCGCCCCGTGACAATCAGCACAGCTCCGTATACGAGCTACGTGACGACCCCGGTCAATCATTGCTTTCGTATGCTTGACCTGCGGTACATCAACGGAGATATCGTAGTGTCTTGACGTCCGCTGATACACACGATAGCTCATCACGCTGTATCCAACGACAGCCAGAACCAGGAGAGCCGCCAGGGTGTAAGCGACGTATCGGAGCAAGTACTTCATGTTGGCCTCCGATTCCGTTACGGGGTTAGCCCTCTTTCAGCCACCATGAGTTCAAATAAAATTTTGCACCTCAGCGAATTCCGTCAAAATCTGGCTTCGTCAAACACCACGAAAGAACCGGACGATGAACAGGCTCAGAGCAACCCGACCCTTCCGGAGTAAAACGGTTTACGGAAGACTCCGGATCCTGCTTATTGAAAAAATACTCAGCAAAAGTCACAAAAACTCTTCGATTCTGCGTTTTATCGGAACCTCTTTCACAGGAAAAATATTGCACTCCTTAGTATTTATTAAACCATTTTCCGTGTTAGTCAAATAGTCCTCCATCCCGATCAAAACTCTTAGTGTCAATCATATCGTGACGGTGCCGAAACCTCTGTTGAGGGCCCAGGGAAATTCGCGGTGACACAAATTACTCACAGCGCTTTATGTCCCTTGTGACTTTGATCACGTGATTAGTTTCACGTGGAATATATTTAAAAAATACTTAATAATAAGGTTGGCGTTTGAGGGATAAGAGAATTTTATTCTCGATTACTAACTGATTTTATTTCAGTTGCTCCAACAAGGAGGATTACTTATGAGTTTCATCGCTCCCGTTACCGATAAAAAGCGAACACCGTTTACACCCCCCGAGGAACTCAGGTCACGCAGTGGAAAACATTTTGCCGAAGCCCGTGAAGCACTGAACCTGGAGCGTTCGGACGTCAGTGACGTCACGAAGCTCGATTACGGAAAACTCCTCAAGTTCGAAAAAGGCGGGATTGAGCTCAACCGAAAAATCTGGAGAGCTTACGTCAAAGCCGTCCTGAAGAAAGACGTCCCCGAGGACATAAGCCTCTACAGGGCAAGCGTTCTTCTAAGAGGCGTGGTTAATGAAACACGGCTTTACGGTCGGAACTGATCCGGAGAACACGTTGTAAAAAGGCCCCTCCGGTAGCCCCAACCGAAAAGATTTCTAAGCAAATTGAACCAATATCATTAGTCCTGTTGCTGTAGAAGAGACTGAATGTTTTTCAGTGCCCAGTAACAAAACGGCAAGTAAAAGGGCGCCCAGAGTGGTAGCTGAAAGCCGATCTCCGTCCGACGATCACCAATCGTTCGAATAAAGTGACCATCGGCAGGAGGACTCATGCCCGCCACCGTCCACCGCCAGTAGGTCCTCGTTACCTCGACCACCCGAAATGACACCCAGAGAAATCCAAGAAGTTGTACCTGGCCCTCCATACCGGGTTGTAACTGCTCGGCCGGGGACTTAACGTCCGTCAGCAACGGCCCCCACCGTGGCCATTGGTCGGGCTCAAACAGCAACGGGCGAATCGCTTTTGAGGGACCTGAAACGATATGACTGAGCTGAAACCGATACCCCCGGTTCGTGCGACAAATCGAGACTTTCACAAATTACAATTCCTTTCGTGTGAAGGTAACCTTTCACTCAGGCTACCCAAAGGGGCGAACCTCAGCTCAATTTCCGAAGATAGTTCAGAATCCTATACCCAAGTAAGCTCAATGTAAAATCCGTACTGGGCAACTTTACTCCCGATTTACTCTCCCCCAGAAGCTGATAGCCCTCAGGACATTCGGACATCGTAAAAGATCGATTACCATTACGCTTTCCGTAACAACTGTATTTTAGGACGTATTGATAAACAGAGGGGTCAAACGCTCAACGACTCTTCCTATCAATGAGGTTTTCCAATTGTCTATTTCCGGGCGGGCAACACGAAGCGGCACAAAGAATTACGGACACAATTTTCCCGACAAGGTGGATCATGAATTTTATCGACTGAGCAATGACCGATGGATCTCCTCAGTGGGGCTTGGAACTTATCTCGGAGACGTAAACGATAAGGTTGACGAAGCCTATAAAACATCGATTAAAACTGCTCTTTTGAACGGTATCAACCTTATCGACACCGCCGCTAACTACCGTTTTCAGCGAAGTGAGCGCCTGATTGGTGACGTTCTGGAGGAAGTATTCGAAGACACTGACATTGAACGCAACCAGGTCGTGGTTGCAACGAAGGGTGGGTACGTGGGCTACGACGGTGACCGGCCCGAGGAGCCCCTGGACTACATACAATCCAACTTCATTGAACCAGGGGTTGCCGACGAGGAGGATTTCACCAACAGCGGACACTGCCTGACCCGTGATTACATCGAATACCAGGTCCACAATAGTCTTAAAAACCTAAACCTTGAAACCATCGACCTGTTCTACGTTCAAAATCCCGAGGAACAGTTTACAAACCACAGTCACGAAGACGTCTACGATCAACTCGAGGGTGTCTTTGAACTGCTGGAAAAACTCGTTGAGGCCGGAAAAATTGATTCCTACGGGTTGTCCAGCTGGGACGGGCTGCGTGTTCATCCCGAAAACGAAAAATACTTAAAATTGGAATCGGTTCACGAACGGGCCATACGGGCCGGAGGCGAAGACCATAACTTCCAGACGGTACAATTACCGTTTAACCTCGGTATGACCGAGGCGTCGACCCTGGCCACCCAACCCATCGAAGGAGAACCACTGACCGCACTGGACGCCTGCCGCTGTCTTGACCTGTCCATCATAACCGCCGCGTCAATCATGCAGGGAAAAATCGCCGGAAACTTGCCCGACAGGATCAGGGACAATTTCAGTGAATTCCAGACGGACGTTCAAAGAGCCCTTCAGTTCAACCGCTCGACACCCGGCGTCACCGCCTGCCTTGTCGGTATGAGTACTCCCGAACACGTCACGGAGAACCTGGAGCTTTCCGAGGTTAAGCCCATCGACGAGGAGTCATTCCGGGATCGATTCCTTGAAGTAGTAGATGATTCACACTCCTGAACCCTGAAAGAAACCGCGGAACGGAGACTTCTTCATGGATGTTCACCACCGTGTCCCTCGGATCCGTGACCTGGAAACAGACCACAATGAACTGGCTCAGGTCATCGGTAACGATGGGGAACTTGTTTTAATCCATGAACCCATGGATTTTCAAAGCCCGGAACGAACCATTGAAGGCGCGCGCTTTGTCAGCTGTTGTATGGTCATTGATGCCCCGAAGCAAACAACGAAGGAATTCGTCAGGGACTTCGAAAATTACGAATCCTTCATGGAACACATGTACGAGTCAAACATTGTCGATTCAAACCCGGACTCAACCTCGGTCCAGTTCGACGTCGGTCTCGAAACCCCCATTATCAATCCGCATTTTTCCTACATCGTAAAATACGATCACACGGGCGAGGATCTCCGATTCCAGTCCGTAAGCGGTGACATGGACCTAATCCTTGGTCGGTGGGAATTTATTGAACTAAGCGAGGACCGTACTTTACTGGTTTATACGTCCTGGTTTGAGTTCGGCAGTTTAAGCTGGGCACTTCGAACCGTTTTGTGGGCTCAACCGGATCTCAAACTCATAATTCCGGTCACCCAGGCCACGGTGTTGTCCCACGCCCTTAAGACAGCTCTCGAAGGCAATTCGGACAAACCACCGGAAACGAACGCATCAACCCTGCCCGACAAACCAAGCGTACCCCTCTTCACCGAATCCGACACTGACCTTTCAAGTCTAACGCCTCTTGCGGAAAACGGGACGCTTATGCAGGTTCACCCCGAACAGTGGATTCAGGACGACGAGGATAAGCTCAACATCCGGTTTGTTACCGGTATTGGACTCATGAACGTAGACCTCAAAGAAGCACGCAGGACGTCCACTGATTTTGAAAGCTACCCGAATTACATACAGCAAGTTAGCAGCGTCGAGACCGAACGAACCGACGACGGCCCGCTGCTGGCAAAGTGGACTCTTGACCTGGGAGTAACGCTTGTCTCGATGGGAGTCAGTTATACCATCAAATATAGCTCCAGTAATCAGACCGTTATGACCTTCGAACGAGTCGAGGGAGACCTTGAGCATATTTATGGAGCACTTGAGTGGGAACCGGTGTCCGAGGATCGGACCTTGTTCTTTTACACCACCGCCACCCAAATTGGATCGGGAGATGCTCTAATAGCCCGACTCGTTAACGTCCTCCCCTACAAACAGATCCTCATCGGTGTGGCGGCCGGCACAGTAGCCGTCGAGAAACTCGTCCGGACCGTTAATCAGTCCCTTCCCTGAAACTAACCGTCCCGGGAGTCCAACGCCTGCTGCCCTGTATTCAGTTCGCGGATCCACTTCATCTGTTTTTCAACGGCAAGAGCTCCGGAGGAGACTCCAACCACGAGCTGACGGTTGGGAATAAAATTCCCGAGTTTAACCAGGTAAGAGGCATTCTCTCCGATCTGACTCGCCACCGTGTAAAAGAAGATGGTTTTTGACGGATTGACCGGTATCCACTCCAGGGCACCATAGACGTGATCGAGATCGCCTCCGGGCTGAATTCGATACTCAAGGGTCCTTTTGTCTTTATTTCGCCAGCGATATTCCAACTGGTAATCTATTCCGGCCGAAAGAATGCTGAGGCCAATATCGAGGTGCCACTTCGCCTTGTAACCGTACTCCGTTGTCTGACTTTCCACGGAACTGACCTGCTCAACAAACCGGGGGAAGTTCTCAAATTGCGTGAGAAGCCGTCGACTTTGCTTCAATGCCGTATCGGCAACGCCCATGGCTGATACAAACTGTATGCTCAGACTATCACCGTCGGTGCGGATTCGCTGGGGTTGATGAACGAAGAGTAACGTTCCCAGGTCATACAGTGACCTAAGACTCGATAGCGGAAGTTTACGGTCCGCAAAGGTGGGGATATTAGGTGCTGACGCAAGCGTTTCACCTCCGGATTTTTTCTCCGGACTAACCGTCTCGACCCGTTTTCGAAGGGCTCGCATAAACACGGCATTCTGACTGACGGGCACCGCTATCTCCAGGTCGGGCTGAGCGGAATACATGGCGGCAGCCGGGCTAAAGTATCCGAAACCGGATCTGAAATCCGTCCAGAGCGTGTAAGCAACAAGCGTCTGATGATCGTTAAGTCTGATAAATTCGTAACGACCGTAAACCGCGGACAGATCCCCCGATACTAACTCAAAGGTGACGTCCCCGGAGGATTGCCGGGTGTATTTGTTGGTGTAATAAAGATCGGTGTTCATGATGGGCATTTTGAGCGAAAGGTGAAACTTCGCCTTAAAATTATTGGTATCCCGGCTGACGACCTTCGCTATCTCGGTCTGGGGCACGAACTGATCGTAGGAGTCAATGTCCAGTGCCTTTTCGCGCACACGCTCAACGGAAGTATCCATAACGGTCATCGACGTAACAAAACGGACCGTTTCCGTCGAGCCATTGACCTGAATTGGTTTCTCACGGTGTAGGATCATCAACTGTCGATTACCAATCAGATTCGCCAGTTGCTGGGGACGGAGGGACTGATCCTGAATTCGCGGAACGGGCGAAGCGGAAACCACATGAGGAAAAACGGAAAGAAGAACACCGATAATTAAACTAAAGTACAATCGCCTCAATAACTTGCCCGCCTCGTTTACTGATCGTCACCGCAGTGCTCAGTGCTCAAACGGTTGAAAGTATCATAAAACGACAGGGACCAGTATATCGGTTTATGACTCACTGCGTGCAATCTTTTGCTATCAACCGATCCAAAATTTGCTCTAGCAGTACGTAAAGTGATCAATTCTTTCCAATGTGTCGTTCATTTATCCGTACGACTGCTGGTTCCGATAATACCGGCCAGGGGGTGGACAAGATCCCCACCGAGACTAACTCCTCTAAACACTCAACTAGAATTGGTCAAGCAGTTGAAGAGTTGTCCAAGAAATTATGTCAGAATCGCGGGAGGATCTTTTCAGTAAAAGAAATTTACTTAAGAATAACATGAGAACTGATGTGAATTGGAAGGAATGCATTAGCAGTTAAATCTCAGGAAAAGTGGTTATGACAGGAAAACCTGACTGAGCTTCCTCCGGGATGGCTGCCATGGCTCCAGCGCCCTTCCCCCCGGAGGAAACTCACCGTGCTCGGTTAATGTCAGGTTTCCAATCAATCTACTACAATTTAAGTTTATCAAACTACCTCCGGTCATCGTGACTGTTTTTTGACTACGGCCGCGTAAGCCGTGGTGTCACTGCTTGGTTCCGTTCTGCGTGATTTAACCGGAACCATAATTGATTTCGATGGTAACCGCATCGTCTTCCGAGCCTCCTTTCATTAATATCGTTATTTAACCTCCATCAGTTAAGGTGCAATTGACGTCTACCGGTTACTCAATGTCCGGCTGATTAAGAAATTCATCTTCCTCCTATAACATGCCCTCGGATCGAACATGCTGAATAACTCTGAAAATGAACGAAACAAGAGCATCAAGACAACCCCCCCTCAACAAAATAAAAAAATATGACCCAACAACCAATCATTCATTTATGTTTGAAGTATATTAGTGGACGTAAATTTATTTGTAAAGCCTTTTATTGGCTGTATGTGTTATACAGGATATATTCTCTGGACGTTTGTTTCCTAAAGTGTCAATTATTAAGCGAACGTAATTTTTTTAGGGGGTTTTTTATACGAGTAGTCGTCTCAATTTTTCAACACAGAATTGACGTTTCGGGGAGAGTTGATCGAATTCGTAGATGAATAGGAGGGTGCAGTCGTTCAGGCGAGTCAAAAGGAATTCCGGATCGCTGTCAAACGAGTGGTCAACGACAAAAGGTCCTGGCGGCCCTATGTGAATTTATTCGGGCGTATAATAAGTCAAGAATTCCGGTAGGCCCAATGAATTTATCGACCCACACTTGAAAGTAACTAAAACTCCTGACTGGTTACAGACCGTTATAAGCATAGTGGCATGATCAACAAACAGTTGTTGCCGTCAGATCGTAGTAGTTGCCGAACTGACCAGATACCAAGGATATTGTAGGCCCGGTAAAAGACTAAAATCCCCCAAACAACCAGAAGAGGATCGGATAATCAGAGAAGCGATCTCCAAGCGACCCGTCAAGATATATTGAGGTAAATTTTCTCAAAGAACCCATCGAGAGCTCCCGGAGAATTAGGATCGGAACTGCATGCTGTTAAAGAAAATGCTGAATATCACCGGAATAGGGACCCTGAAGCTAACCATCGATCCGCAAATGTTTGGGGGAATGACCCAGAGCAATGAAATTCATATCAAGCGTTTCACGAAACTCCGTCGAGGCGAAATTTTGTTGAACTCACCCACTGAACCCTGTCCCGCATGTCACGGACACCGTCATGTAAGATCAACACCTTTCAATTCGTTTTATCTAACTGAAGCTACCCAAACTACGTATTGTCAGTCGCGTGCGTGTGTCCTCCGGGGGGACGCATCCGATTGGACATAGCGGGTCATGGAGTCAACCTGAAATTGCTTATAAACCCTTAGTGTCGCCCTTTCCGTTCGAGGTTACGGCGATCATGTACGGAGGTTCATCCAGTAATTTCAGGATCGTGCTGATGGTTGCAATTTTCGGAGTATTTAGATGGCCGGCTAGGATGGCGGTTGATGCGCGTGCCAGGGAGGGTATTACTCACTCGTCTTCCGAGAGAGGAAACTTAAGCTCTACACGGGTTCCGTCACCGGTCTCGATGTTCAAGGTACCACCGAGTTCGTACTCGGTTAGTGTTTTGACGAGCATGAGACCAAAATTCGAAGTAAAATCCTTTGTGACAGCCTCGGGAAGGTCTTTGCCGTTGTCTTCAACGGTTATTACCCCTTCGGAGTTCTCACGGCGAAACGTAACATCGATTGTCCCGGATTGTCCGTTGTCGTAGGCATAATCAATGGCGTTTGAGAGAAGTTCATTCAAGATCAGCCCGCAGGGTATTGCCTTGTCGAGGACAATCGGCTGGGAATCAAGATTGTAATTAACCGTTGAATTTTTATTTTCCTGACCGTGAAGGTCCAGCAGGTGTTCCCCAAGATCCCGGAGGTATTGCGATAGATCGACCAGATCCAGACCCTCGGATTGATAGAGTTTTTCGTGAATGAGAGCCATAGACTTAATACGGTTAATACAACTATCAAGTTCTGCCACGAGTTCGGTATCCGTAAGATCCCGCTTTTTCATGTTCAAAATGCTATTAACGACCTGAAGATTGTTCTTCACTCGATGATGTATTTCACCCAGGAGAACTTTTTTCTCCCTTAAAGTATTTTCCAGTTGCTGCTCGCGCCGATGACGGTCCGTTACGTCCCGTGCGGCAGCAAACACGAGATCATCCACCGCAGTCACGCGCCAATTTAGCCAGCGATAGTCTCCCTCACTGGTTTGGAAGCGGTTGTCAAAGTCCAGAACGTCGTCTTCCTGCTGTAACCGGTCGATCATATCCTGGGTTCTTTCCCGATCCTCGGAGTGAACAAACTCCTGCAGGGACCGGGACTTCAATTCCTTTTCCGAGTAACCGAACTTGTCCTCGAACGCCTGGTTGACATTCAGGAAGTGTCCGTCGGAATCGGCAATGGCAAACATATCGAGGCTGACATCAAAGAACGCCTCCCGTTCGCGCCGGAGGCGTTTGCGTTCGCTTATATCCTCGATTATGGAAACCATGTAGGGATCGGACCCATCCTCCGGCTCAACCAGACCGACCGTTAACCGGGTCCAGAGGTACTCTCCGTTCTTTTGAAGGTAACGTTTCTGAACGGAGAAATGATCAATCTCACCATTGACTAATTTTTCGACGTTGCGACGGTCCCGGGAAAGTTCGTCAGGGTGGTTAATTTCACCACATTCCGCTATCTCGTGGAACTCCTCTTCGGTATAGCCGAGCATTTCCGGGAGGCGTTCGTTGACCCGCAACCATTCTTCATCCAGGGAGACCTCGGCAATGCCGACCCGGGCCTTCTCGAAGAGAGTACGGTAGCGATCCTCACCCTGAGTCGAGGATCCGAGGTCGGTCTCAGGATCCTCACGGCGGCTGATCGTGGCTAAAACAACCTCACGCTCTCCGGTGGAGATAGGCTCCAGGTCAATCACGGCGCGTTGTGTACCATCCGGCCAACGCATGGTACATCCGGAGGTCACGCGGTCTTCGTTCTGCAGCTGTTCCATTAATTCGGAAAGATCATTCACTCCCGATAGGACGTTATCAATACCGCTTACGGATCTTTCGATAACGTCCTGGCGTGACTGACCAAGCAGATCTATGGCCTTTTCGTTAGCATCCAGGATAACCCCCCGGTGGGGATCGAGGATAAATAGTGGATCGGATGCCCGATTAATGACACTTTTAAATAGCTCGGGAGCAAGCCCTTGTTCTGTCGGCAAAAACAATCGCTCCTCTGTCAAAGAAAGTGGTTAACTATTAACTATTAATCGAATACATAAAATTTTATAATTTACACCTGGATAGAAATTCCGGTTTTGAGCATCCGGACGTGATACCGGTCGTCGTCCAACTGTATTTGAGTTTGAGCCTGCCTGCAGTTAATCTTTAACACTGGCGGAACTCTGGGCGCCGTTATGAATTTTTAGCCAGCAGTTTGCCGTACGTCCGGCGACTCTGCTCTATTACCACCGACAGTTACTTTATGACTGGAGGTTTTACGATGGTCACCGAACGGCAAAAAACTTTAATTCAGGAAACCGTCTCGCGGTTCGATCAGCTCAAGAGCATCGATATTAGCGGAAAAGAAGACCCTTATTGTGTTATAAGCTTCACTACAACATTTGCCGGTGAAACGGCTTACGATCTCGAACTTTCGGAAGCCTCCTCCGGGTACGAAACCATTCTTCTCAGCTCGTCGGAAACTCCAATCATGCGGGACCGAATTGACTCAATCAACGAGGAACAGATCGATTCGCTCATTGATCACGTCATTGAAACGATCCGAGAACTCGAGGGGAATTAACAATCCCATCGTCTCATAACACTCACCACCTCGGTTCATCCCCGGTTTCTGCACCCCGATTCCCATAACGAATTACGACCTTATCAAAACCCGTCATCATTAACTGTCCAAATTTGAATCAGATCATAGCAGTCAGAGGAATCGGTCCCCCCTAACGTTCGTTAAAACTCAATGCAAAAACAAAACAAACAATTCAGACCTAAAAATAAGCATTTACTTAAAGTAAATGCTTCAGTCAAACCTAGTTGTCTTTTGCACTGGTTTTCGAAGTTTCGAAATGAGTGTGCGGCAATTTTGAGAGTCCTCCTGAATGTCCCCGAAAAGGGCCGTATTCTTTATTTACTTTGCTCCGTTGAAACCCTTAATGAGACATCGATTTGCGACGAAATAGTAACAAGA
>JBDGPI010000199.1:0-3375 GCA_042219765.1 Salsurabacterium abyssinicum (SeqCode) | reverse complement strand
CATTACGTACTCAATGGCGGTGGGGTAAGTCGGAAAGGAGCTGTTAAGCCAACCAAGTCCGATGAGCCCGAGTTTAATGATCCCGGGGACCATGCCGACGGCAAATAGGCCGATTCCACTGCAGATTCCGGCAACGCCGGGGGAGAGTGGAAAATCCTCATCGGACAACTCAACAACCCGTTTAATGGTCTCGTTCGCCGTAAAGAGGCCACCAACCGATCCAACGGCTTCAACCGGAGTGGATTCGACTGAAAGGGTTACGACGGCCAGGGGTTCTTCCTCCTGGTCCGTTAGTACAGCTACGGTATCGCCCTCAACGGCATAATCGCTTGAAAACTCCAGGCGGAGTTCCTCGTCCTTTTCAAGCTGAACCGAAAAAATATCGCTGTCAGCGTTACTTACCGTTCCGACGAACTGTTTTAATCCAGTATCCACATCGTTCAGGAAGATAGTCCCCTGGTTCCGCAAGTGATCAATCACCGTAGTACTGATTGTCCGACTTTTATCGATGCTCATGATCCATCCCCTTTCTATCGTTGTCTACTCGTATCGTGTAGCCTGACGCAGTCGTTCCACGAAGTTGTATTACTAAGAACGGGCAAGATGCGGGTGAGCCGGGTTAAACCACGGAGTCAAGGTGTCAAAGCCCAATCAAGGAGAGAAAGAACCTCTGGCAAACGCTACAGAAATATTAGAACAGAAATTGACTGGTTAATAACCTGAGTCATCACTCATCGTTGTCGTACGACGGTAACATCGTCAGTGATTCAAGCTGCAGATGCTATTCAAAGCTGCATTGAGCGAAGCAAGCATATTCAATAACTATTTTAATGAAAACATAAAATACCTAATTTTGAAGGCCAGTGGGTCATCTTCTTTCTTTAACCGGAGAATTTTTTTGAGGTTCAAACCGATTTTGAATGAACCGGACAAGCACTTCGAACGTCTTGGGTAATCACTAAACCAGGGGCAACTAAGGGTCATCATCCGGCACATTGTAATGGGCTAGACCCGGAATCGGATGATTCTTCTTTCGGTTCCAGTCCGGCTCTCGAATCGGGCGATCCTTGTATTGTTTGGCCTGCTGGCCCTGACTCGCAATGGCTTTCTTTCGTGCATGTTCCGACTGCCAGGCCAACCTGAGCTCACTCATAGAAGAAGTCCCCTTTCTGTCGAATGCGTGCCAGCAGCTGCAATGTTAACTTTTTTCTAATGCTTATAATTGGCGTGCTGTCGATGGAACCACACCCCCGGGACGATTTCAGCCACACTATTAGTCGTACCGGAGGTTTATTTCTTCCTTCATGCGTTTGAGCATTTTAGCCAACCGTCCTAAGAGGTAGCCATCCCTCCCCTTGCTTTTGCGATCCTGGAGTAGTTCCTTGAGATCTTTACGGGTTTCCATCATCTCCTGTAATTGTTTGTTTTCAAATATCCTGCTGTGATCCTCGAGCTGATTCAGTAGCTTCCTCGCCCTGGAAGCCGCTTCGACGAGTTCCGCGTCCGTTTCATCGACCGATTCTTCCACACGGGTACCATCCAGAAGTTCATCGATAATCTTACTCGTGAGTTCGGAGAGTTTGACTCGGCGCTCACCGTCAATGTCCTCCAGCGACTCTCTACCGTCTAAGGACAAGAACAAGTCGACCATATCCAGGGAAGCGTCAAAGTGATAAGCAAGGAAATTCTTTGAGAGGGTAATTTCTTTATCCCTCCGTTGTTGAGTTTCCAGCTCGTCGGGTGAACGGCCCGCCATTAGAGCCTTGGCCGCCCCGAGAAGTCGTCGGTTCAGGGGCTCCAGCTCGGAGTTTTCATGATAGGCGAGCCGATCCGTGGTTTCCATCAAACGTTCTATGAGGGACTTTACGAGCTTCTGTCGGAAGGATTGATTCTGTTCAATCAAACTCTCAAAGGCAGTTCCAGGAAACCGCCACCCCGTCACTTCCGTCAATGCTCTTACGGTGGCGGTCCGTTTGTGTTCCCCCTTCTCCAGAGCCATCTCGCCGACAATTTTACCATCACTGAAAGTTGTCAGTTCCCTCTGGTTTTCACCGGTTCCCTTGGTGACCTCAACCTCTCCAGAATTTATTAGGAAAACCGAATCTCCGACATTCCCTTCCTCGTATATAACATCTCCGGGGTTATAGACCCTTTCGTAGGATTTCAGTTTTGACTCCTCCATAGCTCATCACGTCCAGTCCCCTGGTCACCGAACCAAAACTGTCCCACGTTTAATTTTTTTTCGGAACCCCTTCCTCTTAATCTTATCATCGCTTCAAACCAATGTACTTACCGGTAATCCGATGGTACGGATACCACTTGATTTTCCCTCAGTGCCAGCCTCTAGAATTTAGAATTTGCTGTAAGTGTCAGCCTTAAGATTCGAAATTTCATTCGTCTCAATTCTGACGGGGGCACAAGGATGCGATGATGAGTTGACAAACTGAAATTTCTGTTTTTGAATGCTTTTAAGAAACGATACCATCTTCTAATTGTCGAAAAACTGGCCTCTTGCACCTCCCCATCCTGCCTTAAAGTTCCCAGCTCGGCTTTCCGTCGACCCGACTGCATCAACGGTTCTCTAAGGGTTTTCTATCTTTTATTGGTGCAATTAACCAGGGGCAAGATATGTCGGAAAGTAATACGGATTCTCCAGAAAAGAACGATTCGGAGGTTAAAATCAGCCGACGGAAGTTCCTTAAGTGGGCTTCATACGTCCCCCCAGCAGTCTTAGGGGTCATGGCCACCGCAAAACCCTCCTATGCCGCCACCTGTAATCCCGATTGCTGCGATCCGGATTGTAACCCCAACGCTCCGTGCGGTCCCGAAAGAGATTGTGGCCCTGACCTGTGTGCCCCGAGATGTTGAAACTCAAACCGTTAGTAAGGGGCCCCATAAAAATGCCATCCTTAACCAATCACCAAACTGCGGCCACCAGTACCTGCGGGAGTGAGACATAAATCAAATACAGTTAAGTCAGGAGTTAGTAGCCACAAACCGTAGAAAATGGCGGAAGGGGTAGGAATCGAACTAACAGGAACATTTTATTTATTTTGTCGATTCTGAGGATTGCCTTTATTCGTCTTCTAAAGACATTTTCAGGCAATTTGAATTTGCTCAGTTTTCTCAGTACGAGGATTTTTGTCATTTTCCACAGTCGATGGGACCAAATGGGACCGAGAGACATGAAATTATTAGTCAAGGGTCATCATCTACTCTAATACTCTGGTCAAGTTCTTTGGCTAATTCCACCAACTCTGGATTTCGTTCAAGTATTTCCTTCCGTGATAAATCCGCAGTAGAAGCTTCGAAGGTCTCACGGAACTTGACCCGAAATCTTGGACCAGGGGGGTATGTGGATTGTGGTCGTGGAAT
>JBDGPI010000198.1:2338-4358 GCA_042219765.1 Salsurabacterium abyssinicum (SeqCode) | reverse complement strand
CTGACCACTCCTCTAGTTAAAACCCCAAAACCACCCCATACACACCACAAACGCCACCCCCCATTAACGCCACTCCCGCAACTCTTCCCGCAACTCTTATCCCCGACGCCATGCCAACCGGAACAACCCTGCCAAATCCACCGGATCCACACAGCATTTTCCCGGGAAAGCATTTACTTAAAGTAAATGCTTCTGGTAACGACGACGATTTGTCTTATTATGGTGGTAGGAGGTAAGTATGGGGATTCGGGAGTTGATGGAACTGGCCGCCGGGGACGTAAACTTCCGGATACTACGGTCACTACACGATAAACCCCTCTACGCTGGTGATCTCTCCGAACGATTGAACGTTCATATCCGGACAATCCGGGTCCACCTTCACCGACTCCGTACTAACGACTTCCTTGCCTACGATCAGGATGGACGCAAACACCTGTATCACATCAAAACCCCTTTCGAAAGCACCGAGCATGAATTGATCATCACACTTGTCAGCCTCGCGGATCCAGTTAAAAAACGAGGGGAAAACCAGGAACGACTCGACGTTGCCGACGCCAGTCTGGTTGCCCAGAAAATTCAGAAAGGTTACTGGACCACACTGATCAAAGGCGTTTACAGGGCGCTTGTTCACCAGGGATCCATCGGGGAACTAAAGAAACTGAGACGTGAACTTGAGAAAATAAGCAATCGTGCCGACCGTCTCGTTGACGACCAGTGATTTTATAAGTATTCACTTCTACACGGAAAACAACCAGCCTTTACAGGTTAGAATTCCTGGTCCTATTCAAGAACTATTTTTTAGGGTAAACATCACAGTTTCAAAAGCATTTACATAAAGTAAATGCTTTTGGTAATGTCCGTGACGAAGGGTTATTGGTATGGGGCGTTATAATCCGGAGGTTTGAGAATTGGGTTCGCAGTTAATCTGTGATCGTGTTTTTGAGGAGCACAGAACCGGTAAACGGCATCCGGAGAGTCCGGACCGAATTACTGCCATTCACCGTGGTTACGAGTCCGTCGAGGATCCCCCCTGGACCTGGGTCGACCCCGAGCGAAAAGCAACCCTGGATGAACTGACGTTCTTTCATACCGAGTCGTACATCAACGAAGTTGAAGACGCCTGCGAAAGCGGTCGGAGCCTTGACGCCGATACCCCGGTTAGTGAGCGAAGTTATGAATTAGCTCGGCTTGCCGCCGGCTCGTCACTCTACCTGGCCGAGGAGGGAGCGGAAGCGAACGAAGCTGGGTTCGGCGCCGTCAGGCCCCCCGGTCACCATGCTGAACGCAAACGTGGCATGGGATTCTGTCTCTTTAACAACATCGTGCTTGCCGCCGAGGCCATTACCCGCCGAAATGAAACCGTTGCCATTGTTGACGTCGACGTTCACCACGGCAACGGCACGCAGAACGCCTTCTACGACCGGTCGGACGTCCTTTACGTAAGTCTGCACCAGTATCCGTTTTACCCGGGAACGGGAGCCGCCGACGAAACGGGAACCGGCGACGGGGAGGGATACACCCTCAATATTCCAATGGACGCAGGGTCGGGCTGGAACGAGTACGAACCGGAGTGGACCGGCCGAATCGCCGAACGCATCGACGCCTTCAACCCGGATCATTTAATGGTCTCGGCGGGATTTGACGCACACGACAGCGATCCCATTGGCGGACTCTCGTTAACCAACGTCGATTACCTTGAAATAGCCAGTGACCTGCGCCAGTGGAGCAAGAAATACTGCAACGGCCGACTGCTTGGACTGCTCGAGGGTGGCTACAATCTTGAAACGCTCGAGCAATTGGTCCCTAAATTTACTAAAGTTTTGCTGAAACAGTAATGTTTTACAGCATTTCGACTAAAATCCTTTAGAGTTCATTTTAGTCCAGTATTTCACTTTATACTAAAACTACCTAACCACAGGAATCCCAAGATGTATTTTGCCCTTACTGAAATAGATTTCAATCTTTTATAGCTTTCAAACTGTTCATTTTTTATTTCTCTTGGAATCTCGTTTTTGTATGT
>JBDGPI010000198.1:0-2328 GCA_042219765.1 Salsurabacterium abyssinicum (SeqCode) | reverse complement strand
GCACTCGAAATTGGGCATGCAGTTCCCACCGTTTGATCGTATTTGTTGCTTGTACTGATCGTTCTCATGTCGCCAGAGTTGCAAGTGTTTCAACATAGCTTCGGCTCCTGATCGTGTCCAACCACCCCCATTCTCGAATCGCTTATTGATCTCCTGCATTTCGCGCTCAACCGGACTGGTAGTTTGCACCTCGTACCGATCAGACTGCTGATGATACGTCAACAGCCCCGGGATTGCCTCCAGAACGTGAGTGGCGGCCTGTGGCGCTTTCACACAATACTCATTCACCCATCGAGCCAACCCATGTCGTCGTTCCTTGATTGGTTCATCCCGGGCAAACACCTGATCCTTTAGAGCGTTGACAGCCTCTTTGTTGGCATCGCCCGTGACATCATCTCGATACAACAAGTGTTTGACCGTGTACGGAACATGCCAGGCACAGCGCACTACGGAGTCGGCCTGATCGTCCACGGCCAGTCCGCCATCATGCACCAGTCGATCAACCGATGCTTCCTCAAGAATCGGTTTCAGGCCATCTTCGGACCCGGCCACACATCCAACCACGGACCGATCCAGGGTCGGACGGTTATAGACGGTTGGACCCGATCCAATCTCATGAGCAATACCAAGCGTGATCTGCCCGTCGGCCTTCCATGCCGGAACCTGGGTCGCATCGATCACAACGGTCCCGTATTCATCGTCTCTGGCCTCCGGAACCACTCATTCAACCATCGGTGAATGGTGCTGGCAGACGGTCCATCGTCAATGGTTCGGGCTGCTTTCTCATAGGACTGAGTCAGGGCCCGCTGGATTGCCTTCCGTATCACCCCGGCCGTATGCTGTCGCCCGAGAACCTCGTCATAAGGCTTATACACCGACTCACAACGACAGCACGTTACTCGTCGCTGGGGCACCGGAACCTCACCAATCCCCTCAATAACCGGCGATCGGGTCCGCCAGTCCTTCCGGGTCGCCAGTGGATACGAACACTCCGGACAGCTTAGCTCGGAACCAAACAGATTGCCGTTGGATCCATATGGACCAAGATCCTCCTCCAGCCAGTCTGTCTGACACTCACGAAACACGGCTTCAATCAGGTCCGGCAACATCGCATACAAGGCTGAAACAACCTGAATCACGGACAGACGCTGCCTGATCCGGACAGTTATCTGGATGTCAAAGAACGAATGCGTTACGCTTGCTTTGGGCATCGTCGACTATAACCTCCATCGCTTGGTTTGGTGATCAAACGATGGAATCGGCGATGCCCGTTTCTGTCAACCCTTCAGCTCACAAAAACTCAACTCCCACTTCTGGGATACGACCTAAAATTAAATTGCCCAATTATATTAGATACACGCATCGTTCCTTATTTTAATCAATGTGATCTTATACAGGAGTCTCATAATTTTTCCGACTGATAAAAAAGATGCTATAATAGATCTTCAGCTGAAAAACGATAATAATCTGATCTTTTAAAAGGAACAATTTATGGCGCCTATTAAGTCTTACTTCAATATCATGTCTGATGAATTTGACTCAACCAGTCTTGATCCCAACGACGAGTCCGGTTCCTTCATTATTGCAACTGTCTTCTTCATGTTTGTCTTCCTCATGGCAGCCAGCTTCGGCGTAGATGTCACCAACTACTACAACAAGCGATCGAAACTCCAGAATATCGCCGACGGCGCCGCTCTTTCTACAGGTCGAGCTTTACAGCAATATACCGACTATCCAAACACCGACAAAAGCATTGAGGCCTATCAGAATTACGTTCGAGAACGTCAGGGTAAACAGAAACTTGAGACCTATGCCTCCGGACAGGAGCAACTTGAAAATAACTTGATGGTCAAACGCTGGGAGACAAATTGCAGTAAAAGTTCGGGACCTTACGTTTATTACGACGACGATGGGGATTCGCACGATCTGCCTGACCCACACAATAATTGTTATGGTAGCAACAGCGACACTTTCTACGTTACCGGCGTTACGGTTTTTGATCATTTTGAACCTTACTTTCTTCCGGAATCTGCATTTGGACAACGGTCCAAAGGAATGTCCGCTCACGCAGTGGCCGTAATCGAACCAAAGACGCGAGTTAAAACTATACAGTCCGGCGGATCAGCCCAATGCGGACTTTACGTTAAGCAAAGTATGAAAATTTCGGGAAATAATTTTAACGCCGGTGTCTCTCCCTCACTGGAGGTTTGTGGATCCGCAACTGGAGCCTCAATCGACGTGGATGGTAATAACAACGAACTCGGAGATGTTCACTTGGGAAACTGTAGTAATTTGGAGGTTGAGCGTCATAATAGCGTCGGTCCATGC
>JBDGPI010000197.1:863-3279 GCA_042219765.1 Salsurabacterium abyssinicum (SeqCode) | reverse complement strand
TGGAACCATCATCATCAATCTGCTTATTGTGATGGGAGCCATTGGTTCGATGTTTGTCCGTCCGACACTGGCGATGTCCCTGATCGAAATCATTGTGCTTATTACGTTATCCGCCCTGGTATTTTTTGCCGGTGGCCTGTTTTTGATTCCCCGGTTGGCCGCTTCCTCCGATGAAGGGGAAACCGATGTCCCTGGAATGAGTAATCGTGTAACTCGCTGGCTACCGGCCGTTTCGGCCGTACTACCGTTTTTGCTCATTGTAGCCATGATCGCCAACGTGCCCCTGTCTTCGACCTTGCCTGTTTTCGGTCTTTGTTTACTTATGATTGTTCTATTGCATGGACTAATTCGGATCCGCCGGTTGGACGTGCTTAGCCCGGTGGCCGGAGTTTCCTTGTTGATTGTCCAGGGCTACTGGCACGTTCTCCAGTTTACAACCCTGGATCCGTGGCCCTCGATGATCTGGTACGGGGTCTTTTATGGATTCTTTTTGCTGTTTCCCTTCCTGTTTCGAGAAGAAATGATCGATCGCAAACTGCCCTGGATTAGCTCCGCCGCTGCCGGCATTGGACAGCTGGTGTTTTTCTACGACGGATTCACGCGCGTCTGGGGTGATGGTCTGATCGGGTTACTCCCGGCCGTGCTGGCGGGAATTACCCTGGGAGCCGTTTACTACATCGTACGTCAATTTGATGAGGGGACCTCGTTTCGTCGCTGGTTGCTCGCGTTGTACGGGGGAGTGGCCCTGTTCTTCGTTACTCTAATCTTCCCGCTTCAGCTCGAGAAGCAGTGGTTGACGATTTCCTGGTCGCTGGAAGCCGTCGCCCTGCTCTGGTTGCACCGGCGAATCCCCCATGAAGGACTGCGTTTGTGGTCAGGGGCCTTGCTGTTGATATCGTTTCTGCGGTTGACCCTTAACCCCGCCGTGTTTGATTCTTACGGAGCCACGTGGTTGCCAATTTTGAACTGGTATCTGTACACCTACGGAATCGTGACCGTCTGTATGTTCGTAGCGGCCCGCATGATCGATCGTCCGCCCGAGCACTGGGGTCGAACCCGGGGGAAACGCTGGTTTCCGGTGATGGGCACAATCCTGGCCTTCTATTTGCTCAACATTGAGATTGCCGATTATTTCAGTGCCGGTCGTACTCCTCGTTTTGAGTTGTCCGCCAGCCTTGCCCAGGACATGACCTACTCGCTGGCCTGGGCCTTATTTGCCCTTGTGGTCATGTTCGTGGGAATTAAACTTCGTGATAAATGGGCTCGCCGGGGAAGTCTCGGCCTGTTTCTCGTCACGATCGTGAAGGTGTTTTTGTACGATCTATGGAGACTGGGCCAGTTGTACCGGGTGGCGTCGCTGGTGGGGCTGTCCGTTGTTCTCATTCTGGTATCCTTTGTCTACCAGAAATACTTATCGGAGGATCAGATCGACAATGAAACCTAGATACTTCGGTTCGTTCGTCATCACCTGCTTGATGTTAATACCGGGGTTCGTGTCCGCGGCTCCGTCCTCATGGAGTCATTCCGTGGACATCGAGGTAAACAAAAAGGGACCGCAGGTGGTGAATGTACCGTACGAAATGCTGGACGTTGCTCAGCCGGACCGTGCCGATTTGCGGATACTGTCCCCCGGGGATCGTATGGTGCCGTACCGCCTGGAGTCGGATCAACCGGCGGAGCCCGAATACGTCACACTGAAATCCTACGAAAAACACCGGTCGGACACCCGGACGATCCTGCAGGGAGTCACCGGTACCGAGGGATCGATTAACGGTCTGAAATTCCAGGTGAGCAGGCAACGGTTTCTAAAACAGGTAACGATACAGGGCTCCCAAACCATGGAAGACTGGACCACACTTGCGAACAATCAGCCCATTTTTAATAGTCCGGAAGGTCCCGAGAATATGCTGGTGGAGTTTCCCGCCCGGAAGTGGAAATACCTTCGGATTGTGATCGATCACCGGAATTCCTCACCGGTCAACGTGACGGGAATCGACCTGCGCAAACCCGCTTCCGGCCGCGCCCGGACCCGCTGGATGAACCTTGATATTAACGAACGATCCCGGCCCGGTCAGCAGTCGGTTGTGGACGTTACGTTTCCCTACAATCATCTACCCGTGCTGAACCTGGACGTCCGTTTCCAGGAGCAGGGCTACCGGCGCACGGTGCGACTCGAATCCACCCACAGCGAAAAGGGCGTGACCGAGAAGAGAACCCTGGCCGAGGGAGTCCTTTATCAGTTTACTCCCTCCGACGGTACACTCCGCAGCCGTCACCGGCTCCCCGTCCACCGGCAAATTAATACAAGATCCGGCCGGCTTATCATCGAAAACCTGGACCATCCACCGCTGACCGTCGAGAGTGTACGGGCCCAGGTTCCGAGAATCCGCGTTGTATTCTGGGCCCACCGGAAAGG
>JBDGPI010000197.1:0-838 GCA_042219765.1 Salsurabacterium abyssinicum (SeqCode) | reverse complement strand
CGCCGATGAACCCAACTACGACGTGGGGTGGATGCAATCGATTTCCCGGGACACGGGCATGGTCCGGTCGGTCTCCGGATCGGTACGGGAGAACGTCCACTACGAACAGCCCCGGCAGATGCCGGAGTTACCCACGCGCGGTGCCCGAATCAATCCGTCAAAATGGGAATACGGTACCGAGATCCGGGCTTCTTCGGCCGGGATAAAATGGCTCACTCCGGGGCCCGCCCGGACATGGCCGATATACGCCTGGTGAGAGGCTCCCGGCAGATTCCGTATATCCGGGACGACCGTGTGATCCGCCGCCGGCTCCGTGACGTGTCCGTCAAAAACAAGGGTGTGAACGATGACAACGAGAGCCACTGGGTTGTGGAGTTGTCCCACGATCGGCTCCCCCTGATGTACCTGTCCTTTTTGGTCAAGGACAACTTGTTCGATCGTCCGGTTGTTCTGTACGAAACGGTGTCCGGGCGCCGTGGGGAAAAACGCCGCCGGCTGGGAACGACTCGCTGGCGGTAAACCCGGGGTGTACTACCGGACCAACCGCCTGTTTTTCCGGGTGGACCAGCCGGGTACACTCCAGTTAATCTACGGCAACAAGAACGCAAGTGCACCCGAATACGATATCAGACTGGCTCGCACCGACATACTGTCCAGCCGTGCACAACAGGTAACCCACCGTGAGCCCTCCCGCCGGGATCAATCACCCTGGTGGTCCCTCTCGGTGAAGGGAACCTACAAGCGAATCCTGATCTGGGCGGCAATGATCCTTACCGTGACCGGACTGCTGTATTCCATTGCTCGCCTGCTTCCGGACGTCGAGGAGGACCAGGACAGT
>JBDGPI010000196.1:13464-19467 GCA_042219765.1 Salsurabacterium abyssinicum (SeqCode) | reverse complement strand
TTTCGTCAACGTGTATCGCAATTGCTTCCTTGTTCAAATCCTGGCCCGGGAGGTAATGAACGGCTTTCATGGAATCGGAATTGTACTTAATCGAGTAAAAAACCGAGTAAAGGCCCTGTAGAGTTTTACGATCGTACTTACGGCGACTCTGAGCATCAACTGCCATGGTACACACTTCTCCCTTGAGGAAAAATTGAATGCTACAGATCCGTCAAGTCAAGGTGAAAGTGTCAGTGCGAGAAGCAAATGAGGCTGATAATGGGTGAAAGAACTGTCTGACCAAGTCAGAATATAAACATAAGCTATTTTCGGTAATTTTAAAAGTTGTATTTTTTCTGGAATCGTAATTATACCTGGGATGACAGCTCAGGTTGGGTTTAAACGGTATTGGAGGAGCCCCTCAGCACGGAAGAGTGAGGCACAACCCGGACACCGTCGGTAGATGAAGTTAAGGGATAGAGTTCCGTCTGGAGGATATCCATAACGGTAACAATTGAACCCCTTGAATTAAGTAAAAACGGGGTTGCCAGATGAAAACGGGTTAATTGTTCAGAGTTCGGGAGGGTTCTTTCTTCACGGTAGCTGTTCGAATATCCCAACGTTTGATTGATTTTATGTCCACCTCAGACAACCGTCTTCCCGGGAGGAGAATTGGTTTCCCGTTCTTATATATGGGTTCAGTTAGCACGGACCCGGGTTGGAGCTCATCGACGGGTAGTATTCGCTGTTCCATGAGTGTCACCCCCATTTCAAGGCATACAGCACACCGGATTTAGTCCGGTGTTAATTTTGGGTTTGTTTATCGTTTGTTTTTAAAAATATCGAAACGAATTTCCCAACGATATTTCACCTTATTTTTCGTCACGTTCTGGGGACTAATTAAGAAGACATCGGTACCCTTCAGTCGGTAGAACGGTACTGGACACAGGACGAACACCGTAAAATTGGAACAACACGGTAAGTATTTCGAAATATTTCGGAAAGGTGAGACACCAGTGAAGTTCGACCGGGATCGGATCATCATGACCGGCATTGCAGTGGGTATGGTCCTTGTTTTTCTTTTCTCTCAGCCCTTTGTCATGAGGGGATTGGTTCAGTTCAAAAATCACCTGTATCACTTTCTACCCGATGCTCTTTCAAACTTCCTCTGGAACCAGACGTTGTTGGCAATAACGTTCTTCTGGTCGATGATTTTTATAGGGTTTGGTATCTGGTTGGTTCGGGGTGATATTTTCGCCCACGAGGATCCCGACGAACCGCCCGGAGACGATCCTTTCGACCGGTCGGGGGGTCGTTACGATGAGTTCTGATCAGTCTTACATTGCTCACGTGGACATGGACGCCTTCTTTGCTCGAGTGGAGAAACTCGACAACCCTGAGCTTGAGGACAGGCCCGTGATTGTTGGTGGTCTCGGGAAACGAGGGGTAGTTTCGACCGCCTGTTACAGGGCTCGGGAGTACGACGTCCACAGTGCCATGGCGATGGAGACAGCCCGAGAACGCTGTCCTCAGGCGGAATTCATTGCTCCACGGACGAACCGTTACCGTGAAGTATCAGAACAATTACGGACTATCTACGAATCCTTCACCCCCTCCTACAAACCCGTCTCACTCGACGAAGCGTACCTGGACGTTACCGGCGTTATGCACAAGTACGATTCTCCTGAAGAACTGGGACGGGCAATTCGCGAGTCAATCCTTGAGGAGACGGATCTCACGGCATCCGTTGGGATAGGGCCGAATAAAATGATTGCAAAACTGTCATCGGATTACGACAAACCCGACGGACTTAAAGTCGTCGAGGACGAGGACAAGAAACGTTTCGTGGGATCACTCGACGTGGATGAATTACCCGGTATTGGGCCTAACACACTTGAATCCATGAAATCCGAAGGCATTAGAACAGTAGGCGATTTACAGGCAATGTCTGTCCGGAAATTAACTGATGCTTTTGGTCAACGGGGTATTGTTTACCACCGGAAGGCACGGGGGGAGGGCGCGTCCGAACTTGAACTGAACGATCCCCAGAAGTCCATCAGTAACGAGGAAACTTACTCCGACAACCTGGAGGATCCCTCCCGGTTACTGGATCGGCTTCATTACCTGACAAGTAAAGTATGCCGGCGTCTGCGCAAAAAAGAACTCGAGGCCAAAACAATTTTCATTAAGGAACGGCGCGGGGATTTCACGACCTTTACCCGTCAGAGAACAGTAACTGAGTACCTGGGTACGACCGAAACGATCTGGGAGTGGGTCCAGCGAATCTTCACCGAGGAGGTTTCCGTTGACAGTAGAGGGATCCGGCTTCAGGGCGTTGGTCTCAAGAACCTTCGTCCCGCTGAGGTTCAGGCAGAACTGTTCCAGAACGATAACGAACAGAAGCGAAATGATCTGAATAGGCTGGTTGATGATATTAATGAAGACCTGGGAGATGGTAGTGTGATTCGAGGCCGGGATCTGGAGACTGATTCCTGAGTGAACGTGGATGAGTTAGCCTGGTGTTGAAGCTCGCTTCCACGGCTGATAGTTTTAAGTTCTTTTGTGGAGCAATTTTTAATCCAAATCCTTCTGGAGGCAATTATTAATGGACGTTAACGATATTGAAACAGTCGCTGTGCTTGGAGCCGGAAACATGGGGCACGGAATTACCGAGGTCGTTGCCATTGCGGGATACGATGTGGTCATGCGAGATGTTGAACAAGACCTCGTGGATGATGGCTACGAGCAGATTGAATGGAGTGTGCAGAAATTATCCGACAAAGGGCGGATTGACGACTCCGCCGACGACGTGATGTCCAGGGTTGATACCGAGGTTGACCTCGAAACGGCCGTATCGGACGCTGACCTGGTCATCGAGGCAGCCCCTGAAAACATGGATCTGAAAAAGGATATCTTTACGGATCTGGAGGCAATGACTCACGACGACGCAATTCTGGCCTCCAATACCTCCAGTCTCAGTATCACCGAATTTGCCTCCGCCACGGACCGGGAGGATAAAATTTGCGGTATGCATTTTTTCAACCCTCCCGTGATGATGGAATTAGTCGAGGTCATTCACGGTGAGAAGACCAGTGAGGAAACTGCCGATACCGCATATGACTTCGTTGAGTCAATTGACAAAACTCCCATTCATGTACGCAAGGATGTAAACGGGTTTGTCGTGAATAGGGTGCTGCTGCCCTTCATGTACGAGCCGGCCTTCATGGTTTCGGACGGAGAAGCCGATGTTCGTGAGGTTGACGCTGCGTTAACAAACGAGTGTGGCTACCCCATGGGCCCTTTCGAACTTCTTGACCTTACCGGAATTGATGTCACCTACCACATCCTTAAAGAGGCCGGAACAAAAATCCCGGCTGTTCTCGAAGAAAAAGTTGAGGCAGATGAACTTGGTAAGAAGAGCGGCAAAGGGTTTTACGACTACGAAAATGGTGGAGTCGACTACGAACCGGACGATTACGACGACTTCGATACCCTGCGTGTTGAAGCCCGGATGGTAAGCGAGGCGGCCTGGCTAGTGGGGAATGACGTGGCCTCTGTTGAAGCCATCGATACCGGGATGAAACTTGGCGCCGGGTTCCCGACTGGAATCTGCCGTCGTGGTGATAAGCTTGGTCTCGACACCGTGCTGGAGAAATTAAACTCACTCCGTGAAACGACGGGCGACGACCGTTTCGAGCCGGCCGATCACCTGGAGGAACTCGTTGAAAACGGTCACACCGGTGAGGGCGCCGGCGAGGGCTTTTACGATTACGGGACCGGTGACGAGCGAACGTTCCACGAACTCAACAAAAACCTGCGGGACGACGGTGTGCTCGAGATCGAGAATGATCGTGCAACCCGGTTGAATGCAATTTCCCCGGATCTATCCGACGAAATCGAGCACATTGTTAACAACATTGATACCGACGAAGTCCGAGTTGTTACCTTTGAAGGAGCCGGCGATCGAGCGTTCAGTGCCGGTGCGGACGTTACGAGCTTCACGAGTGTTGAACCTCACGACATGATAGAGTTCACGACCATGTGGGATGCTGTGGCGGAGTGTCCGGTTCCCACGGTGGCTAAAATTCAAGGATTCTGTCTCGGCGGAGGTCTTGAACTTGCCCTGGCCTGTGATCTTCGGATTGCCAGCGAGGATTCGGAGTTTGGTTTCCCCGAGATTAACCTCGGGTTGATTCCCGGTGCCGGCGGCACCCAGCGGACGATGAAAGTCATCGGTGAGTCGCGAGCTAAGGAGTTGGTCTACCGGGGAATACAGATTGATGCCGATAAAGCCGAGGACTGGGGTCTTATTAATCATTGCCTCGACACCGAGGAATTCGAGGAGTTTGCGGCTGAGTTTATTGACGATATCGCCTCGGGTCCCCCGATTGCGTTACGTCTCGCCAAAAAGGTCATGGACGAAGGCAAGGACGCTGGACTGGATGCCGGAATCACAATGGAGCGTGAAGCCTTCGGGCTTCTCCTGACCACGGATGATCTTTTAGAAGGAATGGCCGCCTTCGGTGAGGACGACGTCGAACCGGATTTTAAGGGGAAGTAGACAATGCCATCACTTATGGATAGCTACGTCGAAAGCTCACAGTTTGTTCAGCCAAACGACACCAATGCCATGAACGTGGCCCACGGTGGTAACGTTGTGAAGTGGATGGACGAGATCGGTGGTCTGGCAGCCATGCGGTTTTCGGGGGAGATCTGTGTGACCGCCGGAATGGATAGAGTGGATTTTCACCATCCGATAAAACTCGGTAATTCCGCCAACATTGAGGCTTACGTCTTTAGGACGGGTACGACCAGCCTGAGTGTCTTTATTCGGGTTTCGGCGGAGGATCTGCTTGAGTCAACCGACCAGATCACCACCGAATCACTTTTCACGTACGTGGCTATTAGCGTCGAGCAGGAGCCGATTGAAGTACCGGACCTGAGTATAACGACCACCCAGGAGGAACGGCTTCAGCAAAAAGCCATCAGTAAAGTGGATGGAGAGGATGCCTCATGAGTGAAGTTGTCGTCAGCGGCATGCGGCCTACCGGACCGTTGCACCTGGGTCATTACTTTGGTGTTCTCGAGAATTGGAAACAGCTCCAGGAGGCTCACAACTGTTATTTTTTCATTGCCGACTGGCATGCTCTGACCACGAATTACGATCGGACTGAAGACATAGAGGAACACCGTCGTTCCGTTGCAATCGACTGGCTTGCGTCCGGAATTGATCCCGACAAATCGACCATATTCCTTCAGTCCGACGTTCCCGAGCACGCACAGCTTCACCTGCTGCTCGAGATGATTACTCCGGAAGGCTGGTTGAAGCGAAATCCCACGTACAAGGATGCCCAGGAAGAACTGGGCGAAAAACGAACCCGCCACGTCGGCTTCTTGTCGTACCCGGTCCTGCAGACGGCCGACGTCCTGGCTTACAAAGGTACTCGAGTGCCAGTGGGAGAAGACCAGAAACCTCACCTGGAAATCGGTCGGAGGATCGTCAGGCGGTTCAACGACCTATATGGCGCAGACCTCCCCGAGATGGAGGCGTTCCTGAACGAATCGGCCAAGCTCCTGGGGCTCGACGGGCGAAAAATGTCGAACAGTTACGATAACTGTATTTATCTGAGTGATTCCCCGGAGGAACGCAAGGATAAAATCATGGGGGCCAAAACGGACCGTGGTCCTGATCCGGGGGATGACGTTCCCGACGAAGGCCCGGTGGCTAATCTGTTCCGACTGTTTGAACTCGTTGAAGCTAATGACGTGGCCGAGGAATACCGGGAGGAGTACCGGGCGGGTGAAATCCAGTACGGTTACATGAAACAGGATCTGGCCGAGGCCATGAACGATTTCTTCTCGGATTACGACGAGAGACGTCGAGAACTTGAATCCAATCCGAAGAAAGTTGACGATATCCTCGATCGAGGGCGTCAGCTGGCAAGGGATCAAGCATCCGAAACACTCCGACAGATTCGGGAACAGATGGGACTGGAATCCGAGCAAATACCGGCTGAACCCTGA
>JBDGPI010000196.1:12542-13454 GCA_042219765.1 Salsurabacterium abyssinicum (SeqCode) | reverse complement strand
GGGATCAATCCCTATGAGCGATACGACGGTTTACGTGGATGCCGACGCCTGCCCCGTGGTGGATGATGTCGTGGAACTCGTGGATGAATCGCGGATTGTAATCGTTCACAACCGTCACCATAATATTAACGTTGAAGCGGAAAACGTTACCGTTCGACAGAGTGGCGACCGAGCCGATGCCGCTGATCACTACATTTACAATCACCTCGACGCCGGCGATATTGTCATTACGGACGATCTGGGGCTGGCCGGCCTGGTGTTGGGGCGCGATGGTCGGGTGCTTCGGTTCCGGGGGGACCGTCCGACGAAAGATGATATTGACCTCCGGCTGGCGATCCGGGAAGCCGCCCGGCGGGAACGCCAGAAGTCCAGGCGAGTCTCGGGGCCTCCTGAATTTACCGAGGAGGATAGAGATTCGTTTCGCCAGGGACTAATCAAGTTGCTCGACAAAGCGTCCTGATTTCCCTCGGTCGGCGTTTCGTAATGGGATATTGTTTCTATAACCGTCGGTACTATCACAATTGTTACGTTGATCGCGTGGTTCGCACCGTGTCGACTCGAGCGTACTATTAACGGTGAATTCCTTACCGATCGTCCGGATCCGTTAAAAGGAGAGGGCGGTACCCGCCCCTGTCGATTCCCCGGTTTAGTTCCCTATTGAACGACAAATTTCCTGCGACATGAGTCCGTAGATTTCTCAGGACGTGGTCTAGACCATGGCATACAAAAATATTGCACTGGCTCAAATCAATCCAACCATCGGTGATTTCGAGGGGAACCGTGACACGATACTGGAATACTCTACCCGAGCCCGGAATCGGGGCGCTGATCTTGTCCTGTTTCCGGAACTGGCCATCTGTGGTTACCCGCCTCAGGATCTTCTTCAGCGACCGGCATTCATTGAAGCGAACC
>JBDGPI010000196.1:4755-12532 GCA_042219765.1 Salsurabacterium abyssinicum (SeqCode) | reverse complement strand
CAGACGGTGCTGGACGAGTTAATAACCTCCATCAGTGGTATCGACGCAGTGGTTGGATACGCCGACCGGAACAGTGGGGGAGTCGGAAAGCGGGCTTACAACGCCGCAGCACTGATCTCCGAGGGGGAACTCAGGACTGTACACCACAAGTTACTTCTTCCCACCTACGATGTTTTCGATGAAGCCAGGCATTTTGATGCCGGTGGAACAGTAACGCAGTTTGGTGAAAACAACAGCGTTGGATTAAGTATCTGTGAGGACATCTGGAATGATCCGGAGGTTACGGCCAATTACGGTCAACCCCGATACGAAGTTAATCCTCTGGAAATGTTTGATACGGAGGACCTTGATATCTTAATTAATGTCTCCGCGTCTCCCTTTGTTCGCGGTAAGGATCGTGATCGAACGGAGATGATCCGTAAACTCGCCGATAAGTACGATCTTGCGATGGCGTTCTGCAATACCATCGGCGGGAACGATTCGCTGATCTTTGATGGCAATTCCGTGGTAGTTGATGCCAGCGGCGAGATACTGCAGAAAGGAGCCAGTTTTGCGGAGGACCTCCTGATGGTTGAGTTTCCGGGGGAGGAACCCCTTACTTCAGTGAGTTTTCCGTCGGAGGTCGAAAGTGTATACGATGGACTGACGCTGGGTCTCCGGGACTACCTGGATAAATGTGGATTTGAGAAGGCACTCGTTGGTCTTTCCGGAGGGATTGATTCTTCCTTAACAGCTGCACTTGCGGTGGATGCCCTCGGTGAGGAAAATGTCCTTGGTGTTATGATGCCAAGCGAGATTTCTTCCGAGGAAAGCGTGGAAGATGCTCGAGGCCTTGCCGATAACCTGGGTATTGGTACTCGTTTATTTCCGATACGGGAACTCTTTAAAGGGTACCTGCAGCTTTTCGACGATGAGTTCCAGGGGATGCCATGGGATCATACGGAGGAGAACCTTCAGGCAAGAATCCGAGGGAATATTTTAATGGCCCTTTCGAATAAATACGGCCATATCCTTCTGACCACCGGTAACAAATCCGAACTTGCGGTGGGATATTGCACTCTGTACGGGGATATGAACGGAGGGCTGGCGGTCATTTCGGATGTCCCGAAAACGATGGTCTACGAACTCTGTGAGTTTCGGAACAGCCGCAGTCACGTTATCCCTCGCCGTGTGTTTGAAAAACCGCCCTCCGCCGAACTGTCCCCCGATCAGAAGGACGAGGACGAACTCCCACCTTACTCAGTGCTCGATGATATTATTCGGTATTACGTGGAGGAGCACATGCCCCCGGAGGACATTGTTGAGGAAGGATACGATGAGTCCGTAGTAAGGGATGTCGTCAAGCGAATTGACCTGAACGAATACAAGCGACAGCAGGCTCCCATCGGTCTAAAAATTACCTCCAAGTCCTTCAGCATGGGATGGAGGATGCCGATCGCCCAAAATTTTGAAACGCTCTAAAGGCTTCGGGCTTACTTGATACGCTGTAGTCCGTCAAAAGACCTGTCGTTCTCAATTCACTCTGGATGCTCCTCTAAATAAAGGAATCCGACCCGGTTTGTAGTTTTAAAAAATGCTAATTGGTATTGTGCGCTACATGGTGCGATTCTTACCCGAATAGACGACGTCTTCCGGTGGTCTGGGTCCGTATAATCCAATCCCCGTGGTTCGAATAGCTCATTAATACCACCATCGACACGAGGAAATTCATTTGTTTCAACCATTTATCGACGGTATATCCATACAAACGGTATCCGGAATTCTAGATACCTTTTTATAAGACTTTTGTGATTCTTTTTGTCGTTTGAAGTCCATTTACAACTGGAAATTTTCGCGTCGGGTCGTGTAAACTTCTAACCAAAGCTGATCTTGTCGAATCGAGTGCATTTATTCTAAACGGAGGCAAGGACGGGTGCTGCCCGTCGGGCAGTGCCTCGGCGACGTCCGAATCTCTATCAGTACAAGCAAGGAGTTGTTGATGTTTTGAGCGACATTCTTGATCAAATATTAGAGGACAAAAGAGCCTTCCTGGAGCAGCAAAAAGAGTCCGTTGACCTTGAAAAAATTAAAGAGACCGGGGACAAACACCAGCCGCGGGATTTTGCTTCCGCCCTCAAGGGCAAAGGGATTCAACTAATATCGGAAATCAAACCGAAGGCCCCTTCGGCGGGATCGTTGACGGACCTGGATCCCGAGAAAATCGCCTGGGTTTACCAGGAGGAGTGCCCGGCGGCCGTTTCAGTACTCACTGACGAACCGTACTTTGGCATGACACTGGATGACTTCAGGAAAGTCCGGGCCATATTGGACAAACCGGTGCTTCGGAAGGAGTTCATTATCGATCCGTTTCAAATTCACCGCACCGCGGCTCTGGGGGCCGATGCCGTCTTGCTGATTGCCTCGGTTTTATCCCCTGACGAACTGGCTGAACTTCACGAGAAAGCCGTTGGGTATGACCTGCAGTGTCTCGTGGAAGTCCACTCACTGGAGGAGTGGGAGTCAGTACCGTTCACCCCGGAGCTTCTGGGCATAAATAATCGAACCCTGGAAGGGGATTTTTCCACCGATCTTTCCGTCACGGAACAACTGGCCCCACGGATTCCGGATGAGGCAACTATTGTCAGCGAAAGTGGAATTGAAACACACGATGACATCCAGCGTCTTGCTGACGTACCCGGTGTCGAGGCCGTATTGGTAGGTTCGGCTTTACTGGAGTCCGCAGGATCTCCGGAAGAGGTTCGTCACCGGGTGCGAAAGCTCATGGGAGAGGACTCCTAATTGTGACGTTTGCTTGACGTTAGCGCACCTGAAGTTTCGATTGATATAGCAGAAGCGAATTAACGGTTGAAAACGGCTACATCGTCGGGGGTTGATTCCATCTCCCCCGGAATTATTCTACACTTTCAAACGTGTACCAGACCCGTTTGCCTTTCCGATAGAAATTACCGACGGAGGTTCCTATTGTGACCGATCCTATTCTCGACCCCTTAAACGAAAAGCAGCGTGAAGCAGTTACTCACGACGAAGGCCCCCTTCTTATTCTTGCCGGAGCCGGTAGCGGTAAAACCCGTGTGATCACCCATCGTATGGCGTATTTGATTCGGGACCACGACGTTCCTCCATACCGTCTCCTCGGTGTAACCTTTACCAACAAAGCCGCCGGCGAGATGGAAGAACGGACCCGTGAACTGGTGGGGCAACAGAACGTTCAACCGGAACTCAGTACGTTTCACTCCTTCGGTGTTGATTTTCTCCGGGAGGAAATTTCGACACTGGAACGGGACCGGAATTTTACGATCTACGATTCAACCGACCAGAAAAATCTCATCAAAGACTGCATGGATGAATTAAACATCGACAAGGACAAACTGGATCCCAAAGAAGTAAGAAACACCATCAGCCGCGCCAAGGATCAGCTTCTTCTGCCGGACGAGTACGCCCGTGATACCGAGGACCCGGACGACCGTGTCCTTTCCCTCTACCGTTCGTACCAGGAGAAACTCCAGGAGTTCAATGCCTTTGATTTCGGTGATCTGATCCTTTACCCGGTACTTTTGCTAAGGGAACGCGAAAACGTCCGTGAGCGTTGGACGAGAGGCTCACGCTCCTTCAACTACATCATGATCGACGAGTTCCAGGATACGAATCCGGCTCAGTACGAAATGGCCGAACTGCTGTCACAGGCTCACGGTAACCTTGCCGTCGTTGGGGACGATGATCAGAGTATTTATTCGTGGCGGGGCGCCGATGTTACGAACATCCTGAACTTTGAACGTGATTTCGAGGAGACAAAGACCGTTCGTCTCGAGAAAAACTACCGCTCAACCCAGCCGATCCTGGAGGCCGCTCATAAGGTAATCAGCCAGAATTCTTTTCGTAAGGAGAAAAAACTCTGGACTGATCGGGACGATGGCACCGAACCGGTCGTTCACTCGTCCAGCAGTGATTACGACGAAGCCGAATACGTGCTTGAAACCATAGAAATGCTGGAAAAAATGAAGAACTACTCACCCGGTGACTTTGCTATTTTCTTTCGAACCAACGCTCAGACACGAGTCTTCGAGGAAGTCTTCATGCGGGAAAACATGCCCTACGAAATTGTCAGTGGGGTTGGGTTTTACGATCGTAAGGAAATCAAGGACCTCATGGCTTACCTGAGTATCCTTGTGAATCCCGACGATAACCAGGCTCTTCGCCGCATCGTCAATACTCCCTCGCGTGGAATCGGTGCCAAGACCCTTGAGAGTCTCAACCTGGTTGCGGAGGAGAAGGGGGTCAGCCTGGTGGAGGCCCTTAATTTGCTCGACGATCACGATGCTGTTTCCGGGCGTGCGAAATCCTCACTGGGAACGTTCAAAGAATTGTACGAGGACCTCATGGAGATGGACTTTTCCAGTCCCAGCAGAATCATTGAGGAAATCGTCGATCGAACCGATTACATCGAGGAGGAGTACTCCTCCGAAGACCGGGAGAGCAAGGAACAGCGCCAGGGGAACATCGATGAATTACTACGGGTGGCCGAAAACTTTGAAGCCGAGAACCCGGAACCGGAACTGGCTAAATTTATTGAAGAAGCCACGCTGCTTCAGGATGTGGACACGTTCGAGGAAGGCTCTAATCGAGTAAAACTCATGACTCTGCATGCGGCCAAGGGCCTGGAGTTCCCCGTGGTTTTCATGGTGGGCATGGAAGAAGGACTATTGCCGCATAGTAACGCCGAATACGACGAGGAACGACGGGAGGAGGAACGGCGTCTCTGTTACGTTGGGTTTACGAGAGCCGAGGACCGGCTGTACTGTACGTATTCCAAGAAACGCTGGATGTACGGTCGGGAACAGTCCAATCGACCCTCCCGTTTTCTCAAAGAGGCCGGACTGGTTGATGAATCAACTCAGCAGAGCGAGGACCCGTTTGCCAGTCCAACGACTCAGCAGGAGTCCCGAACGACGGACGCCCAGCCCTTCACCGAATCGTCCCAAACCGCCGGAACGTCCGAACCGGCAGTGGACGGGGCTCCGGAAGATGCCGAAGTTCAGGCCGGTGATAGCGTTAAACATCCAAAATTCGGCGAAGGAACTGTCCTTGAGATAACGGGCAGCGAAACGTCACCAATTGTGAAGATCGATTTCGAGACGACTGGAGTGAAACGCCTGGCCCTATCATTTGCCAGGCTGGAACCGGTCTAGCAGCAACCGTGTCCGACGGTCTGCCACAATGGACTCAACCCGGTTACTCTTCGGACTCCATCAGAGCATTTAGTCCGCTGTAAACGTCCGGGTATTCGAACTCAAAATTGTACTGCTCAATCAACTGACGGGAACTGACTCGTTTGCTTGGTTTCAGTAGTCCCAACTTCATCTCGGAGTACTTACGCTCGGCTTCGTCCCAGCTGATCCGAGTTAAGTCCTCGAAGTCCCGGCCCGTCTTCTCGTAGAGGAATTTCAGGAGTTTCCGGAGCCGTACCGGGTTGTTATCGACGGCGTTGAGAGTTTCGTCCTGGGTCAACGGAAGGACTTCAACAATGATGCGAGCCAGGTCCACGACGTGGATGCGATTCACCCACTTACTCCCCTCTCCCACTAATTCGTAATCATCGGAAAGATACCGTCGGGCCGAATTCCGCCCGGGACCGTAGATCCCCCCCGGTCTAACGATGACATTAGCCGTTGAATGGGGGAGTTTTGAGTCGAGCAGTCGTTCACAATTCATCTTTAAGTTTCCCGAGCGGCTGACCGGATCCAGTTGGGCTGTTTCATCGACCCAGTTTCCGTCTCTGTCCCCGTACACTGACGTGGAACTGAGATAAATGAAGCTGCGTAGCCGCTCAAGTGGGAGGCTTTCCAGAAAATTCTCCAGAAGGGCCAGACTGTCCTCGTTGTTGTCGAGGCGAGGGGGTCCCGCCGTGAAAACAAGACTGATTGGTGGCCCCTCGAGCCAGCCTTGCTTGTCCAGTAGCGTCTGGATGGTATCCGGGTTCTCCAACTGGAACTGTTCGACTGGCCACTTGACGTCACCGCGATCGGTTTTGTCTTTGTTAGTGACCGTTGCGATTACGTCGTGTGATTCATCAAGACGTTCCGCTAACTCACGACCTGTGTACCCAAGACCAAGAATTAAAACTCTCATTATTTTGGGGGTGTCCTGTAGAAGTCAGTCGAGCGGTAGTAACGATAGAGCCTCAGCAAAAAGACCTTTAGTATACCGGCGCAGGGAATAGCTATCAAAAGCCCAATAAACCCGAAGAATTTACCGAAGACCAGCAGGGCAAATATCACTGTTACCGGGTTCAGACCCGCTGCTCCTCCAACAATATTGGGGGTTAAAATGTTTCCTTCCAGAGACTGTACGAGGACGAACACGAGAACAATTCCACCAATTCTGAGACCTAAACCAAACTGGTAGAGTCCAAGTCCCGAAGCCAGTAAAAATCCAATGGAGGGTCCAATGTAGGGGATAACGTTCATCAAACCGCTCAAGAAACCGATCAGAAATCCACCCTCAAGCCCCACAAGAAGGTAACCCGTTCCGTAAAGTATTCCGATCGTCACACAGACAATCAGGTGCCCCCGGAAAAATGCCCGGAGCATTTCGTCAACTTCCTTGAACAACTCGTCTGCCGTGGGCCGCATGTAGTGAGGGATGAGTTTTCGCATCGTTTCAATCATATGATCGAAGTCCTTGAGGAAATAAATCGTAGAAAAAATCAAGACCACAACGTTGACGATGACCCCAATAATACCGAGAGTCTGACGGGCAAAGCCGAGGATGACAAATGAGCCCTGCTGCAGGGTGTTAGAAACGCTTGAAAGATTCTGCTGGATGTAATTGGCGATTCTTTGAAAATCGACGAACTTCTCCGTCTCAAGTTGATTGACGAACAACTGAAATCTCTCGGCAAGTGGGCCCGGTAAAAAGGATTTAATCCAGGTGGTAACCTTCTGGAGGTTAGGGTCAGTTTCGGCAATTTTCTGGGTCGCGTCAATCAACTGGCTGGTTAAAAAATAGCCGAGAATAAATGTTAGGATTGTAATGACTGTTAGTAGAATGATGACGGACGTTATACGACCGACACTCAGGTTCTCCTCGACCCAATCCACGGCAGGATCCAGCACGTAAGCAAAGAAAAACGCAAGTAAAAACAGCATTAAGATATCGCGAATAAGGTACCCAAACCAGAGTAATGCCAGACTCAGGCTCACTGCAACGGCAGTTTGAAACCAGGGGTTTCGAGAAATTTGGGTAGGAATCATTCTTGAAGTCTCCGTTATGGCAAAAAACGGTCGGCACCGGGAATTGCGCATCTAAATTGCAAAATCTTTCATCGAGGACCCGACATACGTCAAAGCCGATCAAAGAATTCAGATAGTAAGTTCAAATACAGCCTTATGCTATCCTTAGACCGTATTCCGATCAAACCGCTAAAGAGTAAGCAGTACAACGGGGGATAATTTCTGTCATTTCCGCAGAAATTGAACAAAAGAAAGATTGTTTGAGCGTTTGCCATAGATAACTTGAGGTTTCAGCGGTCCGATCAGATTGAGTGGTGCTTGGGCTACCCATCGGACGTCTACTGTACGAGGTCGTGTTCGTCAATTCGAGGACTCGAGGTTTTGCCCGGGTTAGGCCATACACTGGTTCGACAAAATAATTTCCCGGGAACCGATATTCAAGTGGTGTTGATTTTATATGGAGATAGAGATAATTGAGAAGTACCTGCCAACCAATTCCGCACGCTTCCATCTCCTTACTGCGGGAGATGGAAATGAGACGATACTCT
>JBDGPI010000196.1:0-4745 GCA_042219765.1 Salsurabacterium abyssinicum (SeqCode) | reverse complement strand
CTTCCTTCACGGGTTTCCGGATGCGGCTACGTCGATGGTGCCTCTCCTGAAGAGAGCCGCCGCAAATGGGTATTCCGCGGTAGCTCCGTTCATGAGGGGTTACGGTGAAACCAGTGATCCGGAGCACGGGAATTACTTCGTGTCGGACATGGCCCGAGATTGTGTTGAGATCATTGAAGCCCTCGACGCTGGTGAAGTAACCATAGTGGGCCATGATTGGGGTGCTGTGGCGGGTTACGCCGCCGCAAATCGTTCCCCCGGCAGGTTCTCAAAATTAGTGAGTATGTCCGTACCTCCGATGAGAGTTTTTCTGAGAAACCTGATTCGAATTCCCAGGCAGTTTCTGCAAAGCTGGTACATGTTTTTCTTTCAGCTTCCCTTCCTGCCCGAAATCGTTCTGAAGAGGAACGATTTCCAGTTTGTCGAGACAATCTGGAGTCAGTGGAATCCGGATTGGGATTACCCCCGGGATCATCTCGAATCCGTCAAGGAAGTATTTCGCAGCGACGGAACACCGGAAGCGGCCCTGAGCTACTACCGTGCCTTAATGCGTGGGATTCTGACCGATTTCAGGCGTCACCGTAAAAGTCGAAAACTTTCGTTTCAGAAGATCGGGATTCCAACCCTTGTTATGACCGGGGGGGAGGACCGCTGCGTCTTACCCGAAACCTTTGAGGGATTAGAACGAGGGTTTCAGGGACCGTATTTCTTCCACCGCGTGGGATCCGCCGGGCATTTTCCCCATCTAGAATCAACCGGGGAAGTCATTGATAGGATTTTGACATTTTTAGAAGAGTGATCCTCCGTGGCATTTATGGCGTTTATCGCGCTACCGGTTGACGAAATTTTTAGTAAAATTCCCTTTGATCTTCAATCCTTTATTGTTTCGATGGAGGTTCGTTATGTCCATAGACGACGATGAAATCAACCACCTGGCCGATCTGGCTCGTCTCAACCTGGACGATGCCGAGAAGGACGAACTCAAGGACGATTTAAATGAAATTCTGGGGTTGGCGGAAAAGATCCAGGACGTCGATACCGAGGGCGTTGAGCCCACGTACCATGCCTATCCGCTTGAAAATGTTACCCGGCCTGATGAACCGGTCAAACAGGAAACGGCCGACAAGGTCCTGGAGAATGCTCCCGACGACTCCGACGGTTATTTTGTCGTTCCGAAAGTGATTGATAACCAATGAGTGATTTAACCGAAAAAACCATACCCGAGTTACGAAGTGGACTGGACGCCGGTGAGTTTTCCGCAAGGGAATTGGTCGAAGCCTATCGCGATCGAATAGAGCAATACGAGGAAACCATCCAGTCTTACGAACGGCTCTTCGACAATGCGATAAGTCAGGCTGACGCCGTTGATGAGAAATCAAGCAGTGGTCTTCTGTCGGGAATTCCGGTGGCCATCAAGGACAACCTCTGTCTGGACGGTCAGGAAGTCACCTGTAGTTCCCGAATTCTTGAGGATTTTGTTGCTCCGTATACTGCGACGGCCGTGGAAAAGTTACAAGAGTCCGGTGCCGTCATTCTTGGAGCAACGAACATGGACGAATTCGCAATGGGGTCCTCCACCGAAAACAGTGCTCATAAAATTACTCGAAATCCCCACGATGTTGATAGGGTTCCGGGTGGTTCGAGCGGAGGAAGTGCCGCCGCCGTTGCCTCCGGTTTAGCGGCGGGTGCTCTGGGATCCGATACCGGTGGGTCAGTCCGCCAACCGGCTTCGCTGTCCGGAGTGGTCGGTTTCAAGCCGACCTACGGACGTGTCAGTCGTTATGGACTAATTGCTTTTGCGTCCAGCCTGGATCAAATCGGACCGCTGGCACGGACGATTGAGGGGACGGCCATGTTGAGCAGTGTTATAAGTGGCCACGATTCCGCCGATAGTACGTCGCTGGACGAGCCGGTCCCGTCCTACGAGGATCAACTCGATGCGGATCCCTCCCAACTGACTGTAGGAGTGCCCGAGGAGTATTTCGGCGAAGGACTTTCGGACGATGTTAGGACACACGTGCGGAATCAGATTGACGAATTAGAAAACCGGGGAGCCTCGGTTCAGTCCGTTAGTCTACCGCACACGGATTACGCTATCTCGGTTTACTACATTCTGGCCACGGCGGAGGCCAGCAGTAACCTTGCTCGGTACGACGGGGTTCAGTACGGTCACCGTGCGAGTTCCTTTGATGATCTTATTGACATGTACAAGCAGACCCGTGAAGAGGGATTCGGGGACGAAGTTAAACGTCGCATTATGCTTGGTACCTTCGTCCTTTCCAGTGGCTACTACGAAGCTTACTACGGTAAGGCTCAGAAGGTACGAACGCTCATTAAGCAGGATTTTGAGAAGGCTTTCGACGAGGTCGACGTCCTTTTGACGCCGACTTCTCCCAGTACTGCCTTCGAGATCGGTGAAAAAATTGACGACCCCGTCGAAATGTATCTGAGTGATATCTGTACAATTTCGGCTAACCTTGCCGGTGTCCCGGCGCTATCAGTTCCCACCGGATCGAATTCCAGTGGGATGCCGATCGGAACTCAATTAATTGGACCCGCCCTGTCGGAGAGCCGTCTGCTACAGGTTGGCAAACTACTCGAAGAGCAGTCTGACTGGACAACTGAACCCGTCGCTCCGGACGTTGAGGCGGTCGTCTAACGTTACGTTCGGTGATATAAAACAAAGGGGAATATCGGATCGGTTCGTTTAAAGCTCTGGTTGTTAAGACTGCAATCAGCAGTCTCTTTCTTGCCTTAGTCACGGTCCCTGTCGGAGCCACCACTGGTGGTTCTCAACCCGTCCAACCGGTCTGGTCAGTCCTCGAACCACTGTATGCTGGAAAAAGTACTGCCAGGCGTCAGAGCGCCACTCTAGAACGGTACGGTCAACTTCTGAACAAAATCATTCTGGAAAGAGAATCCGACACCGATCTTAACGAGTTTTTCGACCGCTACGTTGAGGGGTTCTCGACGTTAAACCTATCCTCCCTCTACCACAACGAACGAATCAAGTGGGATGAAGTTGACCAGGATTTCAAACGAATACTTTATCGAGGGCAGCCACGTCCCAACAGCTACCGCCTAACAAGTCAGGGTGTAACGGAACCACTAAAAAAACTCGGTGCCTCGACGACACAGATTACAATTAAGTCCCTCGATGAAGCCTACTTAATGTCCTCCGTTCGACGGGTCAATTTTGGATCAGTCTCGGAGCAAAAATTGCTTGCCGTTTTATCGAGTATTAATCGGTTTATGGATTTTAATCGTAAATATTCCGATGCCACATCCAGTGATCAACTTCTGGAGCGATACACTGAACGGATTCGAAAGGATTTACCATCCGTATCGAAATAC
The DNA here is from genome assembly GCA_042219765.1 of Salsurabacterium abyssinicum (SeqCode). Taxonomy (GTDB): domain Bacteria; phylum T1Sed10-126; class T1Sed10-126; order T1Sed10-126; family CAZEBV01; genus JBDGPI01. The sequence continues at coordinate 1,391 of JBDGPI010000196.1, read as the reverse complement.
CTGGCCAGGTTAGTCGATTTCAAATCGGTTGGAACCCCCGGTGGTGAGACTGAAGCGTCCCACGTCCGGATTGTTTACGACGTCAAAAAGGCCCCCCTTCGAGAACGGTTTCCGGAGTTGTACCGGGTGTTCAATCAGACCATCGTTCCCTCGGAACTGTCCGTGCAGGTGAGCGATTCTCAGGGCCGACGTCTCTTCGAATACCGACGCAATGGGACGACGGTTCACCACGAGTTTTTTACTCGTGACGGCCAGATCATTCCTATCGTAGAGGGAAAACCGGTCACTGATACCGGCTACTCTCCCCGAGACTTGCGCAGGATGGACCTGCTGGCTCGAGCGTCCTCCGGAATGACTATGTACGGCTTGTACTTTGGTATGGAGGGGATGGTGTTCCGCAGTGAATGGAATCACGGAACGGTAACATGGCGTCTTACGGAAGCTCCGGAGTTGAATCTCCCCTGGGGTATCCGTCTGATACTTTCTTCGTTCATCAATCCATTTTTGTCCTATCTTGAAACTGGTCATAATGGAAGTGGACTCCGATATCAGGAAACCTTTCACCAGCAAGGAAGGACGGTTTTTCATCAGGAACAGGTTCACTTACCGCTGAAGGATACACCGATTATTCCGTTTTTGTTGAAACTCCATAACCTGGCCTGGCAGCCCCTGGACAAACCCGCCAAGAAAGACCTGTATGATTTTGTGCGGGCGATCGGCGAGAGAATACGGAATGATTACGGGAATCGATATTCGCAATGAGGATAGGTGTCGGGAAAAGTGGTGCCGGAGGCGGGAGTCGAACCCGCACGGGCCTAGGGCCCCTGGGATTTTGAGTCCCATGCGTCTGCCTGTTCCGCCACTCCGGCCAGACTCAACAAGAACGTCTGTGAGAAAGTTGGAAGTTAGATTTTAGAGACAAGTAAGGTTTGAGGAAAGGCTGGTAATCCCCGCCTTGTGTCGGGGAGGAACTCGTTACGAAACCAGGCCAGAGGTCCTAACTGTTAAAAAAGAAACGAAACTCCAGCGGAACGGTTCGGTACGGATGTTAATCGAGTTCTTTTTCTTCGAACTCCACGTGCTCCTGCACAACGGGATCGTACTTTTTGATGGTTAGGTCACTACGATCGTTCGACGTGTTCTTGTAGGTAGTGTAAAAATAACCAGTGTCGGCTGTACTAACAAGTTTAATTTTCTTACGGGGCATGGGTATCTCCTCGTTTTTGTTCCGGAAATTAGTTATGCAAGACGGATTGAAACTACTGGTCGTCGAGTCGTTCTACTGAAGGTGCAATCAAGTGAACGTGTTAAATGTCTTCACCACGATTGCGCATTTCCTGTACGACCTGTTCGATGCCTTTCTTGTCGATGATTTTAATTCCCTTGGTCGA
>JBDGPI010000195.1:0-15545 GCA_042219765.1 Salsurabacterium abyssinicum (SeqCode) | reverse complement strand
GAGAAGAGACCACTCACTTGAGCGTTCTATAGTTTAATTGACTGGTCCTGACGTATTGTTAGGATCGTCATCGACCTGGCTCTTCAAGTTTCAAACCGTTGCTATCCAGTCTCTATCGTATTTCTTGATTGGGCCTGACACTCTATGCAAGTATTTCGTCGACTTGGTCCCTGGCTAATTTTTGGCGTCTTTACGTCGATATTATTTCTGCTCCTCTCCCCTTACTTATTCCATTTCCTTTTGCCGATCACCGTTTTTCATACTCTCTACTGCGTAGCTCTTTTCGGCAGTATCGGGTTAGTTCTGTGGGTATACCCGGAGTTGAATTTACCGTATCAAGGGACCATTCCGGGAATTGTAATTGGTGCCTACCTGGTCGTCTGGTTGTACCAGTACTCCGTGTTGTCCGAATACGCGTTTCCTCAATCACTGCTTGGTTCGCTGATAGTTGGTTTCATTGCCGTATCAATCGGTTTTGTGGTCCACGAACTTTCCGCCTCGGGGGGCATTTTTGGTCTTAAAATTGGTCCCTACACACTGTTAGCAATACTCGTCGGTGGGGTCTTTTTAAAACTGGGTTTAGTGCAGTTCTATTACACTCCGGAGTATCTCATTAAAAACACCGATCCCGTCCGCGATCTTTCCCGTACTGAAGCCGATTGGACACGAAATCTTCTCTATCCTTTCAGCCTTTCCGTAAGCGAAGGACTGGAACGGTTCGAGTTATTACTCCCGGAGTTAAACGGTGACGATACGATCGTGTTTCTCGTCCTTGATGCACTCCGCAATGATTACGTAGGCATTGACATGTACAACGTGCCGGTAACTCCTAACCTCGACAGCCTCGCCAAAAACGGAAAGCGCCTGGAGCGATATTACGTCCAATCAAACTGGACGAAATCGTCCACCGCCAGCCTTTTCACGGGAGAATACGTCCGAAACCATGGTGTTTTAACCGGCGGACGAGTTCAGCAGGACGAATACAAAGGGCATGTTCTTCCATCGGATTTTAAGACTCTCGCCGAGCGACTGAAAAGGCAAAACTACTCGAACTATGGCATCACCAGGACCAGTCACATCAGTGCCCGGTACAACTTCGATCAGGGTTTTGATCTATGGTTAAGTCCCTCCAACGGCTACGTCGGTGAAGTTCACGCCATTAACCAGGCTCTTTACTGGCTTCTCAGGCAGCAACCGGAGAGGGCCTTTCTTTACCTGCACCTGAAGGGTCCGCATCATCCTTTCAGGTGGGCCTACAAAAATCTTAAATTTCTAAAACGTTCACCCTACACCGCGGGGGAACTGGTTTTTGCGCCCGGTAACTTACGATTCACGTCCCCAGGCACAGCCCGGAAAATCAAGGAGGGGAAGATCAAACTTGGTAACGGCCAGGTTAACTTTCTTCGACATCTTTACGCGGCACAACTGAATCTTTACGACCGCAAACTGGTGGGTCCTTTTCTGAATAATCTCAAAACCCTGGGTCTTAACGACGATGGATTCGTCCTGGTGGGTGGAGATCACGGGGAGGAACTTTACGATCACAAATCCTACGCTCATTCCGTCAATCTGTACGAGGAAGTCATCAATCCCGGCATGATTTTAAAATTTCCAGTGTCCACGAGTCCTCCCGGGGGAGTGTCGAAGGAAGTTATCGAATCCATTGATTTAACGGCCACGTTACTGGATTATGCCGGATCAAGCAAGAAAGGAATTCCCGGCCGTAGTTTTTATAAAAAGCTACCGGGCGATAAATTCGAAACGGCCTTCAGCGAAAACCCGGATGGAGACTTTATACAGGAAACCGCGGTGATCCATAATGACTGGAAGCTCATCTACAACTACCGTCGGAATGATTCGGAACTTTACAACCTCGAAAAGGATCCAGCGGAACAAACCCCAGTCTCGGATTTCAGGAAAAATTCTTCCCTTAAGGACCTCCTGTTTTCAGTTATAGGTTCCGATTCAATTCCGAACCGTACGTCGATACCTCTCCGTGATATTGCTCCCGATGAAAAGAAAAACCTTCAGGGACTCGGCTACATCGAATAGTGCCCCGGATGGCGTGTCTTCGGGGATTTATTCCGACCGTTGCGGAACGGAATAACGACAGGCCTACCTATTAATTTACTCCTAAATTCGCCTTTTCGACGAGCAACGTTTGTCCCAGAACCATCACGGAAAAGAAGTTCAGGACCGAAGCGTTTTATTCTTCGACCAGTAGAACGTTTGTGGTTACGGGACTGTAACCCGGTAACCAATGAGGGGACAGTTGCTTCAAATCAAGTGTATTACGGTAAATCAATTTCAACCCGAGAGTTTGATACAGTTCTCGACTTACCTGAGACTCTTTCAAGGAGCCGTGAAAAAGATCGGGGGCAAATCCGAGGCATTCCTGGTTGACGACCTCCCGATTTTTGTGGTAGATGACTTCCGGAAAAATTAATCCCAGTTGATTGGCACCAAAATCAACGATGTGCTGACAATCAGTGAAATGAGACGACACGAGACCCCGTCTATCCACAAAAATGAAGTTCGGGAAGAATTCCCGGGCAAGGTGGTATGGAATCAAGCCCCCTTGACCACTTATCAACGAGAAGCGCTGTTGCTTCTGCAGTAAGTCTGCCCCGAGCAATTTTAATTTCTCCAGAACGTAAATGTCCTTCAGTGTGGTTTTGTTGGCAATTTCGACAACCGTATAGTCTTTCAGGTCCCGTCGCTCGGCGATGGACCAGGCCTTAAAGAGCGGAAGGCTAGTGGAATTATGAAAAATAAACCCACCGAGAAGCACCACCTGAGCAATTAAAAGACCAGCGAAAACAGTTCGTTTGAAACCCTCGTGGGAATAATTCTTAAATCCAGCCGCAATCATTAAATAAATCAGACTCAGGCCCGGAGCGAGAAACCGACCACCTTCCATCCAGTCCCCTCCGGACCCCACTACGAAACTGAGATACGCCAGCAACATTACAAACAACACTGAGACCGAAACTGGAACCTCGCCGTCCCTGTGTTCCTCAAGGATATTCCAGACACTGAGCCCTAAAACCGCAAACAAAAGCATCACGAGTAGCGTCATTGCCAACGATTGTCGAAGTTGGAAGACGTACGTTACCCCATCAACCAGCTTCAGTGATCCACCCGACAGGACTTTAGCAATCGTCGGCTGGGGAAAAATACTGTCGAAATAATACTTCTGGAAACCGAGTTTCAGCGAGAAAAGTAAAGAAAACGTTACGATGAGATTTCTTCGCTTCCTGGAAAACCGTGTCGGCCGCCGGAAGGATAGCCAGGACAGATTTAACCAATCCGGTACTGCAAGACAAATTGGGTAAGCCACGAAAAAAAACAGGAGAATCACCGGAGCCTCGGTCCGGACTAACAGAAGGTTTGCCGTTACCAGAAGGGTAAGAATACCGGGGACCGATCGTTCCGATTGAAGAAACTTTGCAATAACAACGACAAACAGGAGCAGTGAAAAAGCGTAGAGTGTTGTTTCCATCCCCGAAAAGGTCCAGTAAGCCATCGGGATGGCCGTAGCCAGTAAAAATCCGATGAAATGAGAATTGCTGAAACCAAGTTCCTGCGCGTACGCTGCCGCAAGGTATACCGTGAGTAATCCAAGCACTACGGAGAGTCCCCAGCCTACGTAGAGGAGATCAATAGGTAGGGAAAAATGAAATACGGCCACCAGCACCGGGAAACTGAGACTGCTAACCTGCTGAAGAAACATGTTGTTGAGAAACTGTCCGGAGTGGACAAGGGTATGGGCGGGCCAGTAGAGAATAAGAGAATCGTCCCGACCGGTACTGGGGAAGAAGATCAATCCCAGCAGGAGCAGAAGCAACGGTGGGAGTATCAGAAAGAAGTTTCGGTAGTTGATGTATTAGTCCTCCCCTCGACTAGAAACTAATCAGCTTTAAAAAGTTTTGTATACCGTCAAAGAAGACGTACCGTGAACCCAACCCTTTTCCGATAGTATTTCTTGGCTTAGATATTCACCGATTCCCCTACTTTTTGTACCCTTGGTGAAGCAGATCCTTCAAAGACCACACCGTCGCAGATTGATAATTATATTCAAATTTTTAATGTTTTTTAAAGTGATACTAACGGCCATTTTAACCTTCACGAAAGGTATACGCCCTGGCGATGAGTCTCGCGATGAGGGAATAATTAATTCTTAACATTTTCCTCATTAACCACTATAATTATTTAGGCCCCTTTTAGGTCATGATTTTAGATCTTTGATAGATTGGTTTCCGGAAATGAGGTCTCGGATTTTGCAACCAGAAAACTGGGTAGGGGGCTTATGGATCGTACTCCTTATTTCTTTCTTTTCCCTTATATTCCAGCCTCACTGTATCAAAGCTGAAATGACCCCGATCTCACAAAGGGAAATGAGTACCATTACCGCCAGAGAAGGACTCAAAATTGATCTTAATTTTGGGTCCTCTTTTCAGATTTCCAAAGTCGATTACACGGACGCGGATGGGGCGGCCAGTGCCTCCAGTACCTCCGGCACGCTCCAGCTCGATCAAATCTGTCTTGAACTGGGATGTAATGATTCAATTTCACTCAACGGACTCACGATAGATTTTACCGATAGCACGAACTTGAACGGATCCGGTTCCGGATCGGACGGCGCAATCGTCTTTGACTTTCCCAGCACTTCCGGGCTGGAACCCGACATAACGGACATTTACCTCGGTGATCCCTCCGGAAATCCGGCACTCTCCGCTCTTGAAATTAACGATTTGCTTATCGGTAACACCTCGATGGAAATTGGGGCTCAGAGCGAGGGGTTCATCAGTGATATCTCCCTGAACATGAGCCTGAACAACTTTCAATTCGACGACTCGAATGGCTTCGCCGGGGCCGCTGGTACCGCCGGTACTTTTAAGATTGGTTCATTGACGCTCGACAATGGAAGTGGCGGAACAACCGAACTTCATGGTCTTACCGTGGACTCCTCGAGCAGCGTGGACCTTAACGGGACCACCCAGGCAGCCGTTGTCCTGGATGCCCCGTCCGGAAGCCTGGACGTGTCGGCTTCGAACATAACCGTGGACTCTTCCCAGTACACATCAAACCTCTCAATCAAAGGACTTAAAATGGATAATACCACCGTCGAGGTCGGTGCAAACTAATGGCCTGGATCACCGAGACGAATTCCCGGCGCCGGTGGCTTCGATTAATCATTCTTGCCCTCGCTGGCCTCCTCGTGATTGGTGGAACCTTTGCGGTGTCCGCAAAAATGAGGAGCATGACCCGAAATGAAATGAGTTCCGTCGCCGGCCGGGAAGGAATTAAGCTGGACATCAGCCTCCAGGGATCGGTTAACACCGTAGCTCTCGACGACTCCAACGGCGCTCAGGGCGTCAGCGGTAACGCGGGATTCGGTCGGGTTCGACTCGGTGGCGGCAGTGGAAAGCGGCTTACCTTCAATGATGGCACGGGTAGCCCGGCGGCCCTGGAAGGCATGACCATTGACGTTGACGGCAGTGGTAATCTTGTCCTCGGCCTGCCCCAGGGCGATTTGACTGTCGACGTTCCCTGGACTTCCATCGTCAGTAGTTCCACGGCCCTCGGAGGCGGATCCTCCTTCGGCAAGCTCAAAGTGAACAACCTGTCCGTCGGTAACACGACCGTCAGGGCCTCGGGGCTCGGGGACGGACTCAAAATCAACATGGACATCGGCATAGACGCCAGCGAAGTCCGCTACCGGGATCCGGACGGCTCCTCCCAGGATGGTTCGGCCGGAAACGTGACCCTTAGAAACGTCGATATCGGGGATTTTAACGATAATTCCCAACCCACGTTGAGTGGAATGGAACTTCATGCTGACGGAAACGGGGTAGCGACGGTCTTTCCCGCCTCCAGTAATTCTACCGTTAACTTTGAGGCCGAGGTCGGCGAAATTCTCGCCGGCGGTAGTTCCTTTGGTCAGTTTCAAATTGATGACATGAACTGGGACGGAAGCAACCTTATTCTTAAACCGAGCGGCGACGGCCTCGACGGTGAATTTAACATTCGGTACCAGGCGGAAAATATTAAACTTACTGATCAGAACGGCTGGAACGGGTCGGGTTCCTCCGGAACACTCATTGGGGCCTCCAACGTTGCCATCGGTGCCTCACCATGGTCCGGTGTCGGTAACGAAACAATCAATTTCAAGCTTGACGGAGACGCCAACAGAGGGGCCGTCTTTCGAACTGACGACAGCGATCAGACCATTGATGCCCGTATTGAAAATCTGAAGCTCGGCGGAGGATCCCTGGGACTGGTCGACCTTTCGGACGCTAACCTCGGTCACAATCGGTTCGAAATTCAACCCAGTAACACCGGCATTGAAATCGACGGCCAGCTTTCCTTTAGTATTGACTTCGAGGCTCGCTTGAAGGACCTCGACAGCGGCGACGGCGGTCAGATTTCCCTGGGTCGAACCACCAATGGTGTTGCCTTACTCGGAACTGCCAGTGGGGACGAAAAATTCAGTTTCTCCGACCTCACAATCAATGCCGACCCCACCAACGGCCTCGTAATCAAGCCGTTCTCCCGGGAAGTCTGGGTTGACGTTAAAGACGTCTACGTCGGAAACGAAGGAGGCCCCTGGAATTCCCTCGGCAGTTTCAGGATCCGTGAAACTGATTTCGCGGGGTCCCGGTTTGAACTCAGTGGAAAAGGCGACGGACTTGACGTTGACGGCACCGTCGATTTTCAGGCCGAGGAAATCCGTGTCGTTGATTCGGACGGCGTTCAGCAGAGTGGGTTCAGCGGAACCAGCGGCACTTTCCACCTCTGCGATAATGCCGTCGACTGTATCACCTTCGATGACGGAAGCGGCAACCCGGCCAGTTTTAGCAACCTGCAGGTCGACGCGGACGGCTCGGACGGACTCGTCGTCGAGGGCCCGACACTGAGCGACTACGAATTCGAGTCGGATAACGTGAAGTTGGATAATTCAACTGTTTTTGAACCGGTAACCGTTCGTGATATCAACACCAGCGGAAGCTGGCTGAAAGTGGATGCCCGTTAATGTTTTTTACCCGGGTCTTTACTGGAAAAATTTCGGTTAACAGTGATTTTGTTTACTGGATCGCAAAGGACTTAACACCATGAAATGGATAACTGAAGAAAAAGCTTCCCTCAGTCTCAGTCGCCTGAGTGTGCTGGGGTTGCTGGGTCTTTTCACCATCTTGCTCAGTTTCATGGTGCTTTCATCCCTGCACGAGGACTCCGCCCGGGCGGAAATGCGGAAACTCTCCAACGACGAGCTCCGGGATGTTTCAGGCAGTGGCCTGTTTCATTTCATTGCCGAGAACGGAACGACTGACGTCACGAAATCCGTCGGAAACCTCGGCGGGGCCGAACTGAACGTGAATACCACGGAGTGGACCTACACCCGTCTCGAAACGGATATACAGATTACTGGTAACTTCACCTCGGGAAACCAGGTCGCCCGAATAAAAAACCTGCGCATTGGACATTACGACGATTCCAATTCGCCGACCAACGGCGGTTCAAGCACGATTACCGACCATAATGCCGACGGTTTCTGCACCGACAACGAGGGTTCCTGCGAAGGTCAGGGGACCAGCTTCGTCAATCCGGACGGTAACGCCGGTTGGGACGAGGACATGGGAGACTTTTCCCTCGGCCGATCCGGCCCCAATCAGAACTTCGATCAACCGGCCATCCGTGGTCCGTACATCGAACTGGTCTGGGACAAGATGCAGGACAGCGATCCCACTAACAACGTGCTCATGGGCTTTCGGATTGGCTTCGAGGGCATACAGGGCGGCTTTACCATTGGAAGCGCAAGCCAGGAAAACCTCAGTGGTTATCTTGCCGGCCAGGACTTCAACGACACTGCCGGCGCCAACTGTGCCACCCATCGAGGAAACGACCCCGTCGGCGACGGCTGCGGAAACATCAGTCTTTTCACCGCCGGTGAGTTTGGCTGTCCGGGAAGCGACAGTAACTGCAGCGACAAAGGTGATAATGACGCCTGGACGGAAGATCTGTGGCTGTCCTTTCAGAAACGCGATATCTTCTGGGAGTTCTCGAACCCAGTCCTTGAATCAAACAACGAACCCGACGCCAACCAGGCCTGGGCCAAGGGCATCGACGGCGAGGGGTTCTGGATTCACGCCACCGACGACATCGAAGGCGGACTGAACTAACGGAGACGGTACCATGGCCTGGATAAACGAACCGAACTCAAACCGGCGCTCCTGGCTCAGGCTCCTCATCGTCGGATTGATCGGCTTCATGATCATTGGGGGGTCCTTCGCCGTCACGGCCAAGATGAAGGCCCTGGACGAAAAAGAAATGCGCGAGGTCCGGGGCGGAGAGGGGCTCGGTTTCACCCTCAAGGACTTCCACGTTACCGGTAACGGTTCGATTGAGTTTTTCCAGGACGACCGGAGCTGCTGTGACGGTGGGTTATTACTGGAGAACCTTAACCTTCACGAACCCGGAGCCGCTTCAAACGGTGTGACAACCGGTTCCCTCGGTGATCCAATCACCCTGGACGTGGGCGGGAGTCACAACGGTGTCGTCGTGATGGAACTGCCCGACAACAAAAGCAACATGGAACGCAACACGTTTATCATCGGCGGACAGACGGACGCCCAGGCCACTGACGACATCTGGTTCACCGAGGAGGGGGACGGCGGCAAGAACAGCGTCAACGGCTACTACAACTTTGGAGGACTGAGGCTCAAAAACGCACAGTACGCCGGTGGTACCCGGGTTTCCTTTGCCGGAACTCCCGATGGCGAGGGAGGCGGACTCAGGCTTGGACTCATTCTCGAACTCAACGGGGACCTTGACTTCAACGATCCAACCGGTGCCGGCTTTGCTTTTAACGGCATCCACGGTGCCGCCAACGAAACCGACTCCGACGATCAGCAACTTGATGACGGCGACTTCAGCGGGCCGCTCCGCTGGGCCTGCCTGCAGTGTCCGAATTTAAGCGGCGGCAAAAACCGTCCACTGGTGTTAAATTTCCAGGAGGAAGGCGGCGACGGCGAATTTATGCTCGAGTTCAATCCGGCCAAGAATAACCCCGTGGCCGGACACCTCGGGGTCGAGAAGGCCTGGTTCAGTGGAACCTCCTACGGAGAAATTCTCATCGGTGACATCCGCATTAAGAACCTCCAGGTCCGACACAATGAAAACATTGACGGAGTCAGTCATGATCTCGGTGGCTACACCGCACCAAACCATTAGGACGTCCGTTACCCAGTGGTGATCCCCTTTGAATTACTTCGATGACCCCTACCGGAATTTGATGATACTCATAACCGGCATCATGTTCATATCCGGTTCCTTCATTGGTACCTGGGCTCTCACTCCCATGTCCAAAAAAGAAATGAGTTCCGTTACCGGGCAGGACGGTGTCGACATTTCCTTCCGGGTCCAATTTAACAATGGTGGTGACGAAAGCAACGATGGGACACTGCTGCTGGGAGGTGGAAATCTCAGCGTCCTGCACGACCCGGGCGGTCAGGGGTTCCTTGCCCTCGGTGAGTTCGGTTCGGACTTTACCTGGAGCAAACTGAGGGTGGACCTGGTTAATACCGGAAGCAAACCGGTTATTTCCATTGAAATGAACGATTCCGACGACATCACCGGTTTCCTGAGTGTGGACCGGGTGGGCTTAACCAGCACGGCCTCGGTCAACGGGACCTCCATCAATCCCGATATAATGGGGGATTTTACCATTGATGGTCCTATTGACGTCGACGGTAAAATCCAGGCCTTTCCCCACTAATCCTTTGAACAACTGAATCATGCATCAAATCGGATATCTCATCAGGTCGAATGCCGTCGCTCGAAGAGTGGCTCAAATGGGTGGCTCTATTGAAATCATTCCTCGACCGGACTGTAAGTTGGAATTCCTCAATCCATGATCTCATTCTAAGCTCACTTCAGGTCCACTTACGGGGTTTTGACTGTTAAAAATTGACGCCCACGGCCTAAACAGACAAACAAATCCGATCATGGAAAAAAGAATTCCATCTGATGATGTTCCGGGATTTCAACCTGGCCAGATGGGCTTATTCACCAGACTAAAATACCCTTTAACGCTCGCATCCGTCCGACGCTCCATAAGCATTGAAACAGGCAGTACAATCGTTCTAACTTTTTACGTGCGGTAACGTCTTGTGAATAACGCCTTCTGGTGTACTCTTTTCTCACGACCAACGTCATGGGCTGGTTCGTCTTGATTTCTCCTCGGGTCCGGGTACGAACGTGGACCGGATTTTGAGCCGTTGCTGACGAATCCAAACAATGAAGAATTATGCCCCAGTCGTCCGCACTGCTCGGGGTTCAATAACGGGATCACGATCGGTAAGCTTCCAGGGGTGTCCTAACTGAAAGCCACTCGCAGTAAGACCACCACCGGCACCAAAAGTCAACCCGGTGGACTGCGCCTGATCTACCTGGCGTTCTTCTACCTGTTTTTCGTCTGGTTAACGGTTCCGATCTTCTTCCGGAAACTCCATGCCAACGATCTCTGGAAAGCCCTCTACTCGGGGCGGTACCTTGCGTTATTCGGTCAATTTCCCAATCATTCATCGTTTGCCTTCACTCCGGTCGTTGAAATTCTCCAGCGCAACACCTTCAACTGGTTGGGCAACCTCACGCTCGTCGGCGTCTACCAGCTGGGTGACATCTACGGTTACCTGCTTTTCCGGGGCCTGATTGTTCTCTTTGCCGCATTGGTGGTCCATTCAATCATAGATTTTGACACCCATCCGTTCTGGCTTCTGACCCTTGTTTTTTTTGCTTTTTGTCTCATTCAGAAGACGCATATGCGAACGGCCATCTTCTCGATTCCCTTCACGACACTGCTGATGTGGCTCTGGTTTAAGTATTACTACCAGGGTCAATCAAAACTGCTTTACGGCATCCCGATCGTCTTTCTGTTCTGGTCCAACATACATGGTTCCTACATCGTTGGTGTTGGGTTCCTCATTCTTCTGGTACTGGGAGCACTGGTTAACCGCCTCTTTCGTGTCCAACCCGGGGTTTCTCCGATAAAATTCCTATTAATTCTCCTTCTCACTTTAGGCATCGTCACTTACGTGAAACCGTTCCCCGACCACCAGGCTTACAACAAAGCCAAACAGACCCTTAAACGAAGCGGATCAACCCTCGGGCTGATTGAACGATCCCAAGACAACAAGCAGGCTGGTCGAATTCAGAGTTACTTCTTTGCGGGGACGTTCGAACGGACTCACGCCGAACGTGTGCGGAAGCGGAAACGGTCGTCAGTTTACCGAATACTCAAAACCGTTTTGCGACTACCGTTCGACTCCGGCGGACAGTTTCAATCCGCCGAATTTGCCTTTCCCTATCAACACCCCAAGTTCATATTCGTGCGCGCCGGTTTCTTGATCGCGTCCGTCAGTCTGCTGGTATTCCTCCTTGCCCCTGCTCCCTTTCGCTGTGACCTGTTTCTCGCACTGCTGGGATCTCTTCTGCTGGGATTAGGTTACCTCCGGACCGTTAGCTACGTAGCCCTCGTGACCGTGCCAGTCATGTTCATTCGATTTCAAATTGGTGACTACAAAAACTGGCTGACGAACCGGCTTTCCGTAACCTCGAGTCTCGCCAGTCTACTTGCGGTCTGGATCCTGGCCGGAAACATCCTTTTTCTGATCTATATCAACGACGTCAAGACCCTGACCGGCAATCCTCATCATGAACTGGGTTTTAACACAATCTCACGTTTCGATCCCGCGGCGGCCGAACGGGTGCTGAAACACGATCCCCGAGCCCGTTACTTCAACACTTACAACATTGGGAGCTTCTTAATCTGGAAATGGTGGCCCTACAAACGGGTGTTTTTTGACTCGAAGTTTTCCGCGTTTAAACCGGAGTTTCAACGCAGAGTCACCCGGGGAGCCCTGCCAAGGATCCTTGACGACTACCAACTGCAACACGCTATCACGGAAACCGGATCGTACTGGGCAATCAGGTACTTTTTACGGGCTCCTTACTGGGAGGTTACTTTTGGAAACAAAGCCCATCTGACCTTTCGACACAAGGTCGCTTCTCCCGATTCGTAATCCCGAGATCGATTTGAATCAACCTGGGTTTTCCCTCTAAAAATGACGAAAACATACCGCCTCTGTTTCAACACCATTCGTCGTAAACTGAGTGACAGAGTGGATGCATCCTCCCTTCTGGTATTCCGAATTCTTTTCGGTCTGCTGATGGTTCAATTTGCTTTCAACCACTTTAACCTGAAGTGGATGAGGAATTACTTCACCGGCACGTCGATGAATTTTTATCACTGGCCCCTATCCATGATCAAACCACTCCCCCCGACTTACATGAAGGGACTTCTCGTGCTACTCGGGGTCGCTGGACTCTGTCTGGCGGCGGGTCTTCTCTACCGACTGAGCGCCCTCTCCATCTGCCTGATAACCTTTTACCTGATCTTCTGTGAATACCATTACTACCAGAACCATATCTACCTCGTGGGTTTACTGGCATTTCTATTTTTTCTGACTCCCCTGAACCGTGTCTCATCCGTGGACTGCTGGCTTTTCAACATCGAAACGGAAGCATCAGTGCCCACCTGGTCCCTCTGGATGTTCCGCTTTCAGCTGGCCGTTGTTTACGGCTACGCCGGTTTCTGGAAACTGAATCCCGACTGGTTAAACTGCATCCCACTCGCCACACGACTGGCCCACGAAATAGAGATCCCACTGTTCGAAACATTCCTTGAAGCCCCGGCTACCGTCATGGTCCTGGCCTGGGGAACAATTGCTTTCGAGTTCCTGTTGGTCCCCGGCTTGCTCTGGAAGTATTCACGCCCCCTGGCGTTTGCTTCAGGAGTCCTCTTTCACGGAATGACCAAATTCCTCTTCAACCTGGACCTTTTCCCTCGGCTGGCTATTGCCGCACTGACATTATTCCTGGCCCCGAGCTGGCCAAAGGCGGTGGGTCTTAGGCCCGGTTCGAGTGATGAACCAATCAATCGTGAATCCGATTCAAACAGTCAATCAAAACCCGCCGGGAAGTTACTCTGTGGCTTTCTGATAGTTTACTGTCTAATACAGTTGATCGTTCCCCTGCGAGGTTTTATTTACGACGGCTCAATCGGCTGGACTCGATCCGGACAGACGTTTGCCTGGCGTATGTTTATCGACTCAACCCGGGATCAGGACCCGAGGGAAATCAAGATAGTTGACAGGAACGGACGAATTCTCGAATACGTCGATCCGGGGAACCACCTGACGAAATTCCAGTATTTAAACTTCTCGGAACAACCGGTGACCCTTGCGCAATTCGCACGCTTCGTGCGCAAACAGGCTCAGCCACATTACGAAATCCCAATCGCAGTCAGAGCTAACATCAGGGCCAGCTACAACGGGCGGAAACCACAGTTCCTTGTCGATCCGACCGTTGATCTGTCACGGGTTGAGATCGGCTGGGGAACGCCGGACTGGATCCGGCCCTTGAAAACTGATTATCAAAGAGGAAGAGGCTGTCTGTTTTAATGATAGCGTTGAAAAAAATTACCAACCGTGTCGCAAAACAAGCCACTCAGACCGTCGACCCAGCATCGCTTGTGGTATTCCGGATCCTCTTTGGTTTCTGGGCACTTCAGCTGGTCATCGAACACCAGTACCGCCTGAACAACTGGCTTTACCAGTACTTTACGGAAGCCTCCCTTCGCTTCAGCTACCCGTTGTTCGGATGGGTACCCAAATTGCCTGACCTGGGGTTCTACGCGCTCTTTGTTGTCCTGTGCTTATCCGCCGTCGGAATCATGAGTGGTTTCAACTTTCGGCTCTCCTGCTGGTTATTTTCCACTGGGCTTTTGTACCTCTTGATCCTTGAACAGACTTACTACCGGGATCATGTCTATTTTGCGGCACTCATCAGTCTCTGGCTTTCGTTTTTACCCCTTGGTAAGTGTTACGCCATCGGTGCAAGAAACACTTCGGACCGCACCGGCGTGAAATTCAGCCGATGGAAACTCTGGGCGCTTAAATATCAGATCTGTCTCGTGCTGTTTTACATGGGATTGCATAAATTGACGGCCGGTTGGCTTTCGGGAACCCCCCTTGAATTTTACCTCGTAAACAAGGCCGGGTGGGCCGCACACACTGCAAGCACCACGGTGATACTACTCGTGAGTCTCTACCTCTGCTTTGGGGAATTATTGGCCTGGATGGGTTTGTTCCACCGCAAATTACGCTGGGTAGCTGTCTGCTGGATTCTGGGGGTGATGGGCTTTTACATCTGGATTGGACTCCCAAACTCATTCATATTACTGATACTATCCGGTTTAACCCTTTTCTTTGCACCGTCCTGGCCCCGCTCGGTCAAGCTGATGACGTCCGAAAAACTATCGAATCAACCCAATTACCACCCCACGGACTCAAGGCGGCCCATGGTTTATGTCCTTGTCGGAATCATCGTCCTTTTACAGGTGTTTCTACCCCTGAGAGGGTACTTTTACCGGGGATCAATTGCCTGGAACCGTGCGGGCTATAATTTTTCGTGGAGGGTTTTCACGGATTTCAAAACCGTAACGGAACAGAAGTTTTTACTGCGATCCGGAAACCAGGCCAGACGGATCGACTTAGGGAGGATCCTAACACCGGGACAACGCAGAACAGTGTTAAGGAATCCCTCCCTGCTTTCGACGCTAACGGAGCTCCTTAAAACCCACAGGAAGTGGGATCCCCGATGGGAAAAACTTGAGGTGGTTGTGGGAAACAATTTGAACGGGGGAACACAAAGGCGCCTGTACTCGGCCTCCGTCCCAATTAAATACTTCCGGTCGGATTCGGAACAATCATCCCTTTGATCGGAGAAATTGTCCCCTGACGACCATCCTGGCGCCCCCGCAATTCAAAGCCGTTCACGGGCGAAACCCGAGCGGGTACTGCTCGATGTAACGGCGCTCGAAATCCATTCGGGTTCCAAAACTTCCGCCAACATGCTGTAGGATCCAGACGTGAATCATTTCCGGGGACCGTTTCATTGGCTTCCCACGGCCGCAGGGTTTTTTCTGATCCAGAATAAGGGTTCCGGAGACGAAACAGTACGGGGTGTCGTATATGTGATAATGCCACTTCGTAATTGGCCCCCCAATCTGGGGGCCGGGCTTGCGGGCACCGTCCGAAAAATACATTCCCCCGGCCAGAATGTGACCGTCGTCTAACCGATCGTAAATCATGAGTGTTTCAATGCCGTTAGGAACGAGCATCCTGTTATCCAGATGATTGGCCCGATGGATGTAATGATCCCCGGTGACGACCTCGCTACCGTATCCGTCCTCCTTCGCCTTTTTCAGCCGAAACCAGTTGTTGGTTTTCATCGCCAGGGCGGAGCGCCAGTAAAGTTCTTCACTGGCCTCTAATTGAAGACTATTGGGTTCCCGGTAGGGAAAACGGGTCACTTCATAAATAAGCTGACGGTGACCAAAATTGCTCAATTCCGCCGGCGCTTCCCGGATCCAGCGTCGGTCCGTACCGATGGTTTCGTCGGGATCGGTATTGCGGTTCACG
>JBDGPI010000194.1:52845-63399 GCA_042219765.1 Salsurabacterium abyssinicum (SeqCode) | reverse complement strand
CAGTACACCCGAAACATTGATCTTTTTTACGATCTTCTGGATGTGGATGGTCTCAGTAAAAATTTAATAGGGGTCTATTAACAGATTACTCGATTGCTGGTCTCCGATCTTGCAGGGACCCTGATCCGCCCGGAACCGCCCGTCGCCCGACAGTATTTAGATGCCGCAAATAATCTGGTCGATGACGGAGCTTTACCCTCCTACGAGACGGTTGAAAGTCGATTTCATACTGCCTTTGCTCACATTCGGGCACCAGGGGACAAACTCCGTTACGGGTCCACTGACACCGAGGGACTCTGGTTCTGGAAACGCGTGATTTCCTGTGTCTTTCCAACGGTTGAGGACGACGTTCTCGAGTTACTTGTAAATCGATTATACGTTAACTTCGAGCAGTCGGGGGCCTGGGAAATTTTCCCGGAAGCCGAAAGTGTCCTTCAGCGGTTAAAACGATCAGGGTGGAACCTGGTGGTTCTGACCAACTGGGATTCCCGTGCCCCACGGCTGATCAAAAACCTTGAGCTTTTTCCGTATTTTGATGAGGTCATCGTTTCAAGTCGGGTCGGAGTGGAAAAACCGGATACGGAAATTTTTGAGTTGGTTCGGGAACGAATGGAGTTTGAACTTGATGATCCAGTAATGATCGGCAACCATGTGGACATCGATCTCGTTACGCCGGATCGGATGGGTTGGGACACTGTCCTTTTTACGCCCGAATCCGACGACGGCTGGGCGGTTGAGGCCGATACATGGTCGGAGATTTACGATTTATTACTGACGTGATTTACCTACCGTCTTATTTTTTAATTGTCAGATTAACCGCTGAGTTAATGATGGCCGACAGCACTGAGCTTTGTTCGTAAAACCCGATAAATTAAAAACATCTCCAACCACTTTTTTAACAGGGAGGCAGTATTCATGAAAAGTGCCACGTTTGAGCCGAAAAAGACACACGTTTTGCGGCTGGAGAAAGACCGGGATCTACTGGGTCAGTTAACCGATTATTGCAACGAAAAGGAAATCGACGCCGCACAAATTTCGGCGCTTGGAGCCGTGACGGAAGCAGCAATTGCGTTTTACGATCAGGACGAGGAATTTTACGGAGAAACGACAATCGATAGGGAAATGGAGATGATCCAGGCGACCGGTAACGTGTCCTACCTCGAGGGCGAGCGGTTCGTCCACATGCACGCTACGTTTGTGGACGAGGACGACAACACACACGCGGGTCACCTTGTGGAAGGAAATAACGTTTTCGCCGGTGAAGCAACCATACAGGAACTCGAGGGGCCCCAGCTCATCCGCAAGGACGATCCCGAAACCGGTCTCACACTCTGGGATCTGTAGCAGCATAAAGGTTCCTGTTATGGATCTCGAATGTGCCACTTAGCTGACCGGGGGATCGATATTACTTGAAGTTCGACAGGGGTCGGCATAGTTCCTGCAACCATGTCGCTGCTAGGGGACCAGCCGAGTGGTGGGTTCAGTTGATCGTCGGGGGTAGCTCGATTCCCGGGCCACCTTTTGGACTCAGCTAGGGATAGCTTCGACAAGAAGAGGGTAGTGCAGACCCGGTGGGCGAACTTCGCTAAAGGTCGGTGAGTTTGTCCATGATTTCGTTCCAGCGGTCCGTTAGTTGATTCTGGAATTTCCGGTAGAGGTCGCTGGATGAGTCGATGTCGTCAACGGATCGTACGTTGTCCTGAACCTGGTCGAGCCACTTCCGTGCTTCCGGTTTATCCTCCGTGCCCTGGTCGAGAACCTCGTCGGCCGGGGTGTCGAGCCGTTCCAGGCACCATTCGTCGAATACTTCCAGGTAAACTTTGATTTTCAGGGTGTCGGTCTGATTGGATTCTCCCAGTTGATCCTGGACCGCGTTGATAATGTTGTCGAGTTCCTCGTCGGCGGATTCCGGATCGGTTGCGTATTTTTTAATGATGTACTCGCGGACGTCCTGGCGGACCCCCTCGAGGGATTCCTGGTAGAGACTTCGCTGGTGGGAGCGTTCGTAGTACCGACCCAGGTCCTGTAGAACCTCCTGCACAAGAAACTGAAGCGAGAGGTCCTCCCGGGAGGTATCGGCGTCCATTACGATTGGTCTACGGAACCCAGCGGAGGATGGAAACTGTGACGGACGATCTTAGAGTTCTCGGTCAGTGGCGGCTTTTTTGAGTTCGCTGATGTGCCAGGTCAGGTTGATGTCCTTTGGGCATGCCTCAACACAGTTGAAAATGGTGTGGCAGCGCCAGAGCCCATCGGAAACGTCCAGTGCTTCCAGGCGTTCGTCGGCCCCTTCGTCACGCGAATCGAAGGTGTAACGGAAGGCTTTCAGCATGGCGGCGGGACCGATGTAATCGGGATTATTCCAGGTCGAGGGACAGGAGGAGGTGCAGGCACCACACTGAATGCACGTGGTTGATTCCTCAATCAGTTCCTGTTCCTCGGGCGATTGAATGCGTTCCTGATCGGCCGGCATGTCGGACTTTTCGATCTGGTAGGGTTCGATTGATTTGGTTTTTTGTTCGAAGCGTTCCATGTCGACGACGAGGTCCTTGATGGTGTCCATGGCCGGGAGGGCTCGAATGGTTACCGTATTGGGGAATCCGAGATCGTCGAGAAGGGTCTGGCAGGCGAGGCGGTTCTGGCCGTTGATGTTCATGGCGTCGGACCCACACACACCGTGGGCACAGCTTTTACGGAACGCCAGGGAACCATCCTTCTCACCGCGTATTTTCTGCAGAGCGTCGAGAACACGGTCCATACGGTTGCATTCAACCTCAAATTCATCCCAGTACGGCTCGTCACCGTTATCGGGATTCTTGCGTTCAATTTCAAACGTAATTGTCTTTGTTTCAGCCATGAGTCCAAAAACCCCTTAGCGAAGTTTCGGGTTCATTAATAAATCAAACTGTAACGAAGCTAAAACCAGTTTTAAACTGTTGGCAACAGACGTTACTAAACTATAACAAACGTCAGTACGTTCGTTCCTTTGGTTCAAAACGTGTGATGTTGACGTCCTTGTAACTTAAGTCGATGCCGTCCTCCGTTCGGTAAGCAAGGGTGTGTTTGAGCCACTCTTCGTCGTTTCGTTCCTCGTAGTCCGGGCGAGAGTGGGCGCCGCGACTTTCCTTTCGGGCCTTTGCGCCGACGGCGACGGATTCGGCAACGTTAAGCAAGTTTTCCAGTTCGAAAGCGTCCATCAAGTCGTAGTTGAAGTATTGTCCGCTGTCGTCGATGCTGATGTGTTCGTAGCGTTCCTGGAGTTCATGAATTCTCTCGATGGCGGTTCCCATCTTTTCCTCGGTCCGGTAGACACCGACGTTTTCCATCATTTCTTCCTGCAGAGTCTCTCGAAGTTCGGCGACGGATTCGGATCCGTCCTTGGTGCGAATAGTTTCGAGTTCATCCTCTAGCTTGTCGGCGTGGTCCCCGTTGATTTCCGGGAACGAGTCCGCTTCGTTTTCCACGAACCTGGCCATGCTCTTGCCGGTCTGTCGACCCATGACAACGAGCTCAACAAGGGCGTTCGTACCGAGCCGGTTGGCTCCGTGAATGGAGACACAGGCTGCTTCACCGGCGGAGTAGAAACGCTTCTTCCAGGTGTCATCCTCGTCGTGAAGGACTCGACCGTGTTCGTCGGTGGGGATTCCTCCCATCGAGTAGTGGCAGGTTGGCTGGACGGGAACCCCTTCGTTGACCGGATCAACGCCGAGGTACGTTTCGGCGAAGTGAGCGATGTCGGGAAGTTTTTCACGGATCTTTTCCTCCCCGAGGTGAGTGAGGTCAAGGTGCACGTAGTCCTCACCGTTGATGCCGCGGCCTTCGTTAACTTCCGTGTATATGGCCTGGGAAACCATGTCCCGTGGGGCCAGGTCCTTTACGCTCGGGGCGTATTCTTCCATGAAGCGATCCCCTTCCGAATTGCGCAGGATCCCCCCCTCCCCACGCGCCGCTTCGGACATCAAGATACCAAGCCGGCGAAGGCCCGTCGGATGAAATTGGACGAACTCCATGTCCTCGAGAGGAATGCCTGCGTCGAGGGCCATGGCATAGCCATCACCGGTACTGGTAACGGCGTTGGACGTGACGGAGAAGATCTGGCCGAATCCGCCGGTGGCAAACATCGTGGCTTTGGTTTTGAAGGTATGAATGCTGCCGTCGGAGAGGTCGTAGCCGACGACACCTTTGATTTCGTCATCCTCGTGAATGAGGTCCATCACGTGGTATTCAGTGTAGAAATTAATATCGTGTTTGAGGCATTGATCGTGAAGGGTGTGAAGAATCATGTGGCCCGTTCGATCAGCGGCGTAACAGGAACGTCGAACCGGGTCTTCGCCGAAGTTCTGGGTGTGACCGCCAAAACGGCGCTGGGCGATTTTTCCTTCCTCGGTACGGGAGAAGGGAACGCCGAGGTGTTCGAGTTCGACAACGGCTTCGGGCGCCTTCTGACAGAGCATCTTGATACGATCCTGATCACCGAGGTAGTCACTGCCCTTAACGGTGTCGTACATGTGCCACTCCCAGCTGTCCTCTTCCTCGTTTCCGAGAGCCGCACCAATTCCCCCCTGGGCCGCACAGGTGTGACTGCGGGTAGGATAAAGTTTGGTGACCACGGCTACGTCGGCATTGCTTTCCTGGGTGGCAGTTAATGCTGCTTGCAGGCCTGCTCCGCCGGATCCAACGATAATTATGTCGTGTTCGTGTAAATTTTTAGTCATAACTGGACTCCGTCAATCGAACGTTAAGATAGGGTGTTACCGGTGTTCAGAGTTCGACGATAAGTAGTGCTAAAGACCCATTGGAACAATAATGAGAAGTCCAACGGTTAGAAGTATCAGACCGAGGGTCGAAACTGTTCCGTAAAGGGTCATCCGGACGAGTGGTCTCATTTTGTAGTCCTGAAGGAGATCCCACATTCCGGTTAAGCCATGGTAAATCGCAAGAAACAGGAATAGCAGGTTGTAGGTTTTCCACCAGATGTTCGAGACGCGTGCCTGAACGTCGGAGTGGTTGATCATTAACTTCGTCTTGAGGTTATCGGAGTTGATTGTCTTGTGGAGAATCTGCGCATCGGCACTGAGTTCCCCATCGATAACCTCCGGTAGCTCGAGTTTACTCAGGTGGCCTTTGAAAATTTCAGTTCTGTTATTTTGTTCGAGAATCGTAATGGGGGTCGGTCCCTTCCCCTTGATTGCTTCATGAGTAAGGTAGTGCTTGGAGTTTTTCATGGACGTACGAACAGGGGCCAGGTAGGTTTCGGAGTGTTTTCCCCAGAGGGGGTTGATTTCGTTCAGCTTCTGCACGAAGGTTTTTTTGCTTTTGTTGAGTTCAACGATGTTCATTTTGCCGTAAAAATCATTGATAAAGAAATGCTGGACCCAGAAATGCGCCAGCAAAAGGAGAATTAGCACGACACCGGTTACTCGTTGTAGTAACCAGGTGACGGAACGACTTGATTTTGATCCACTGGCCTTAGGCACGACTAAAAGTCACCTCAGTAAAATTTTGCATTTACAGGTATTTGAAGAACATCGGAAATCCGGCAAAACCCATGAGAACGACAAACAGTAAGACCATGATGGCGTTCAGTTTGCCGTGGTAACGGGCGCCACCGAAGAAATCGACAAACATAATTCGGATACCGTTCAGAGCGTGAACGAGTACAACCCCGAGAAGCATCCACTCGACAAATTTAAACCCGATACTCTGATCGGGGTCCGCGTAGGCTAAAGTGTGCAGCTCCCAGAGGTGCAGACAGATATAAAACACCAGAGCGACACCGGAGAGCCTATGCAGAATCCAGGCCCAGCTTCCGGCGTGGCGCTTGTAGAAGAAAAATATTTTGGAAAACATCAAGGATACACCCTGCTTGTAGTTTTTGTTGAAGCGGAAAATATATCAGCCGCCGGGGACTCTGTAAACGTAAAAGTTAGTGTGGGGTGATAATGACCTTCAATTGTGACAAGTATAAAGACTTTCGTGATATTTCGTTTAAAAAAATTGAAGTCACTTTCGTGGGACGGTCGCCTGGACCGTCTCGACGAACATTATGATTCAGGTGAGACGTTGTATGAGACCGCCGATGGTTTAAAAGGTTAAAATTCCCTAGTAAAATAAACTTTCAAGATACGCTTTATCATTTCACACCTGTATCGTTTCAGGCATGTTCATCCGCCCCACCCTTATCAATAAGCAAGGCAAGTGGTATCCATGGACTTACCGGACAGTATACAGATTGAGGACAACCGGGCCCGTGATGACTTCATGCGTGGGTACCGATTGCAGATGGAGGGGGACCTCGAGGAGGCAATTCAGGCGTATCGTTCGTCAATAGGGCATCAGGAAACGGCGGAGGCTCGGACTTTCCTCGGTTGGGCCCTGAGTCACAAGGATCGACTGGACGAGGCTATCCGTGAGTGTCAACGAGCCATTGAGCTGGATCCTGATTTTGGAAACCCTTACAACGATATTGGGGTCTATCGGTTAAAGCAGGGGGACATGGAAGCGGCCAAGCCATGGTTCGAGAAGGCCTTGAACGCCCCGCGGTACGATAGTTACTGTTTTCCTCATTTTAACCTCGGCCGGATTCACCTCTACCGGGGTCACTTCGGGGACGCCGCACGTCACTTCAAGGAGGCCCTCAAGGAACGATCTGACTTTACCAAGGCCAAAGACGCCCTGTTAAAAATCAAACATCGCATGAATTAACGTTCTTTCCGAGTTACTTGTTCGACTTGATTTAACGAACACTGGAGGATAATTGAAGCATGGACTTTCTTGCGGAAAATCACAGTCTATACCCACGGGTTGGTGAGACCGACGAGGAACTGCGACTGCGGCGGGCTTATCACCGGTTTGACGACGGCGAGATCGATCGCTCCCGTCTCAATGAAATTGAGGATTCCTACGCCGAGGACGTCATTAACGAGCAACTTAACGCCGGCCTCGATATTGTTACCGACGGCATGATTCGCTGGTACGACCATATTTCACACCTCGCGGATCAACTGACAGGTACCGACGTTGCCGGTCTGGTCCGGTATTTCGATACCAACTACCTCGTCCGGGAAGCTAAAGTTACCGGTCCGGTTGAGTGGCGCAACCCACTGGTCGTGGACGAGTTCGAACTGGCGAACTCCGTCAGTTCCGAACCGGTTAAAATGGTTCTGCCGGGACCGCTGACACTGACGCGACATAGTATTATTGACGATGACATCTACAGCAGTGAGAAGCTTCTGGCAGAAGATTATGCCATTGCACTTCAGCAGGAACTGCGTGCTCTGGCCGACGCCGGTCTCAAACACGTACAGATTGAGGAACCATCCCTCCTGCAGACGCCCTCCGACGCCGAGTGGGTCATGCCGCTTCTCAACAAACTGGCCGATTCCACCGGTTCCGCCGAAGCTCGACTGACCACCTACTTCGGTGACGTCGTGCCGCTTTACGAAGAATTTCAGGATTCGAACTACGACGTGCTGACCTTCGATTTTACCTACAGTGACAGCCTTACGGAAACCATTCAGCAGCAGGGAACCGACAAGCCGCTGTCCCTGGGACTTCTTAACGGCCGCAACACAAAACTTGGGTCCCTGGATGAAATCACTTCCACTGTGGAAACCCTTGAACCTCAGTTGACCGGGGAGACTAATTACCTGACGTTCTCCTGCAGCATTGATTATCTCCCCCGCAACAAAGCCCGACGAAAACTTGAACAGTTGTCCGAATTTCGAGATCGACTGACGGAAGGAGTTGCTCAAGTATGAGTGTCGAAGCTGCCCGTGAAAAAGGCCTTGATATACCGAACCTACCGCTAACGTCCGTGGGAAGTCTTCCCAAACCGCCGGAACTCAAGGACGCTCGCAGCCAACACAGTGATGGTGAACTCTCCAAGGAGGAACTGGACGACAAAGCTCGGGAATTCACCAAGTTCTGGATTGACAAGCAGGAAGAAATTGGACTCGACGTGCTTGTGGATGGTGAACAGTACCGTGGCGACATGGCGACGTTTTTTGCTAATAACCTGGAGGGTTTTGAAATCGGTGGTCTGGTTCGTTCCTATGGTAACCGCTACTACCGCAAACCCATTGTAAACGACGAGATTAATTTTATCGAACCGATGACGGTTGACTGGTGGCGGTTCGCTCAGGATCAGACCGAGAAACCCGTAAAGGGGATTCTGACCGGTCCTTACACCATGATGGACTGGTCCTTCAACGAGTACTACGATAGCCGGGCTGACACGGCTCACGCGCTTGCCGAAGCCCTCCGTGAGGAAGTCAAAGCACTGATAGACGCCGGCTGCCGAATTGTTCAGATTGACGAACCCGCCGGCTCGGTTCGCGAGGAGGAAATCCCCCTTCTGATAGACGTCATGGAGAAGATGACGGAGGGACTCGATGCCTACTTCGTGACTCACATGTGCTACGGCAACTTCGAGAACATCTATCCGGAAATGCTCGATCTGGCCGTCGATAACATCGACCTTGAGCTCTCAAACAGTGACCTGGATATGCTGGACGTCTTCGATGAGAATCCTTTCACAAAGGATCTGACGTTTGGTGCGGTTGACGTTCACGACCACCAAATCGAGGACGTGGACGTCGTTCGAGAACGCATTGAATCGGCCCTGAGTGTCATTCCCCAGGATCAGGTCTGGGTGGATCCGGATTGTGGACTCAAGACCCGAAAGGTCGATGAGGCCATCGACAAGCTAGAAGTGATAGCCGAAGCGACTAACGCCCTGCGGCGCGCTCGGGTATAACCGAACCCTGACGTAACCAGGCCCTCGGAGGTATTTTCTCCGAGGGCTTGTATTTAATTTCATTGCTGTAGGACGATACCAGATCCATAGTAGAGGGCTATAAGCTTTGCGACGGAATTGTTGTCCCTAAAATCGCCTGCAGTTGTGATTTGTTTCCGACCTGCCGGTAGGTTTCCAGTACTACTCCTTGTACAATGCGTAGCCTCCGCAGTGTTTACTGACCCGTCCTGAAACAGGTGGCCACCGTGATGGACGAACCGGAAGTAACGGTTTATTGCGAGGAAAAGTCCTCTTACCTTCGTCTGGTTCACCCCGATTCGCTGATTTCTCTGAGCAATCCCAGGGAAGGTTTTACGCTGGAGGGACTTGAAACAGAGCTTCCCGACGACCCCTATGAGGCATTGAATGTTTATTTCAATCAGTTCGATTCCGGCATTATTGCTGGTTGGCTGAGCTATGATTTTGCTCGTTTGAACGAACTTTTCACGTTCAAATCGTCGAGTCTTCCGCTAAAACACGGTCCAATGATGCTTCTGGCACATTACCCCGGTGAACGATCGGACTACCTCACGGGGGAACTGCCGTCGGAGTCTGTTTCGCTGGGGGATTTCTCGCCCGTTCAGAGTCAAAATCGCTACCGGAGATCCGTGAGAAATATCAAGACATTGGTTAAACACGGGTACATTTACCAGTTGAATTATTCCCAGCGGTTCACCTCGTCGGTTTCGGGCGATCTACTTAGTCTGATGGCATCCCTCAAGCCTTCCTCGCTACCACCACACTCAGTACATGGCCGCGTGGGCGATTATGAGTTCCTGAGTTTGTCGCCGGAGCGGTTCCTGAAAGTGGAGGGGCGTAAGCTATTGACTGAACCAATAAAAGGCACTCGCCCCAGGGGACGTAACGAGACTGAGGCGATTCAGCTCGGACGCGAGCTCAAAAACAGTTCCAAGGATCGGGCCGAGCACATGATGATTGTTGATTTGGAGCGCAATGATCTCAATCAGGTTTGTGAAACGGGGTCAGTTCATGTTCCTTCACTGGCACGACTGGAGACGTTCCCGACCGTGCATCATCTGGTTTCAACGGTTGCCGGCCAAATGACCCCTGAGGTGGGTTTTGGAGATTTGATTAAGAAATTGTTCCCGGGTGGTAGCATTACCGGATGTCCCAAGCGAATTGCCGTCAGGATGATTGATTTTCTCGAGGGTAGACCCAGGGGATTGTACACTGGTACCGCCGGTTACTGGGATCTTAATGACGATAGGGCCGACTGGAACATTGCCATCAGAACCCTTCAGCGGTATCGGCAACAGGCGTGGTGGGATTCGGGAGGGGGGATTGTTATCGACAGCAACCCGGACGCGGAATATTCCGAATCCCTCGATAAGGTAGAACTGATTAAAATGATTCAGCAACGGTCCGAACAGTCCGGACGAATGACGGCCGAGGAGTCTAAACGACAATGACAATTCTACTGGATGGAGACCTTGTCAATCAGAAAAGCATTCCCGTTCGTCCCGAATCGAACCTCTGGCGGGGTCAGGGATGGTTCGAAACAATGGCGATTAAGGATGGGGTTATCTTCAATGTCTCCGATCACATTGAACGATTAACGAACTCACTTCCCGATGACGCCAGGGCGGAAACCGACTGGCAGCGCCTTCAGACTCAAATTGCTCAACTTGCGCAGCGGACGGAGGGGTTTGCTCGTGGTAAACTTGTGGTCTGGGAGGAAGACTGCGCCTACCGTTACGCAGGATGGACCAGACCGTACGAGCCCCCATCTCCTGAGG
>JBDGPI010000194.1:32354-52803 GCA_042219765.1 Salsurabacterium abyssinicum (SeqCode) | reverse complement strand
ACGGTCTCATCCACCCCGTTGGCCGCTTGCCCACGAAAAAGGACCTCCTACGCGTCCGTGATGGAGGAACGCTCCCAGTCCCCCGAGTGGGACGTTCTCTACTGTGGTCTGGAGGGTGACGTCTGGGAAACTGGAATAGCGAACATACTCTGGATGAAACAGGGAACGGTCTATTGTCCCCGCAGCGACGGTCACTGGCTGTCGGGAACGGTACTGGAGGCCACCCTCGAAACCGCCGAGGCGGTTGGGTTAGGGACGGAACGTAGAAGCGCACGGTGGGATGAACTGGGATCGTTCTGCTGGATCAGTAATTCCCTCTTCGGTTTCCTTCCCGTCAATCGTATTGCTACCGAAGATTACGACCCCTCACCACCTGACGGCTGGATGGAATTGCGGGAACGACTTCTCTCTGATAAAGTTTTTCCCCGTTGGCACGAAATATCCCTCTTCAACTAGAAATTATCCTGTCAGAGATGTTTTAATCGCCTGGAGGAAACGACTCATGGTTATGGACTACAGTGATATCTACGAAAGTATTGAAGGCAAAATTCCGGTTCAGGACTGGTATACGCCGGAGTGGCACGCGGATTCCGATGGAGCCACTATTACGGTCTACCGTGACGACTGGATTGGTGAGGATGAACTCGAGGCTTGCTTTTATAGTTTCGGTCAGGGCGACGATCCCGAGGAACATCCGATCGTGCTCTCAATTCACCTGGGGGAAGTACTCGAAAGTCACAGTGAGAAAATGCATGAACTCGAGGATCGAATCCAGGAGGAATTGAAGCCCTTGATCGGGTGGGAAATCGTGAAGGAGGGGGATCTGTTTGCCCGCAAAGAATTTCCCTCAGACCCCCTGACGTTGCAACCTCGACTGCTGGAGGAATTCAAGAAACTCGAACCGATTGCCAAACGCATTGATCAGATGCTTGGTTACCTTGAGGACAGTCAGGACGTTGACGTGGATTCCTCGGACGAACAGCCCGAAAACGATGAGGCTGAACCAGTCGAATAGCTGCGAAAACGCTTATAGGTTCCCTATTACTTTACCCTGATACCACTTCCGTGTGGTTACTTCATCAGGAATTTACTCCCCGGCTGACACCACGGCCACAGTTGAAGTTAGCAGTTTGATTTTCTCGTGGTTCGACCGATTCACAGCTCTAACTATCCGGGGGTTCGACGAACCTTACAGTGCTGTGAACATTCATTAAAATACTGAGATCCATTCGCAGACCAACCGACCCTGGTGAGAAATCTCATGATAACGTTTCGGAACGTGACACGCCGATTTGGCTCCGTGGAGGCCGTAAAGAACCTTAATTTTGAGGTCCAGGCGGGTGACGTTGTCGGGCTTCTGGGCGCTAACGGAGCCGGTAAAACAACAACGATGCGGTTGATGACGGGGTACTACGCACCGTCCGAAGGGGAAGTACGAGTCGGTGACGAACAACTGCAGAGAAATCCCCTGTCAATTAAGCGGCGTATCGGATACCTTCCCGAGACACCTCCCCTTTACGATGAAATGATCCTGGACAACTACCTCCGGTACGTCGGGCGACTTAAAGAAATAACGTCCTCCGAATTGCCCGGCCTAATCGATAAAGTGTTGAATCGGCTTGAGCTTCAGGATCAACGGGACCGCCTGATTGGGAACTTGAGCAGGGGATACCGTCAACGAGTAGCACTGGCTCAAGCGCTTGTCCACGAGCCCGACATCCTCGTGCTCGACGAACCGACCCTGGGACTGGATCCAAAACAGGTGAGTCGCCTCAGGGATTTAATTCAGGAACTTGCCGAGGATTCAACCCTGCTGATCAGTAGCCATATCCTCCCCGAGGTTCGAGAAATTTGCGAGCGCGTCATCATTCTTAAGGACGGAGAAATGGTAGCGGTCGATACTCCCGAACGCCTGGCACTTGAAATGGCCGAAGGACACCCCTGGACGCTTAAGGTTAAGACTCCCCCGGATAACTGGCTTGATTCAATCCGTGATTTATCCACCGTCCGGACCGCCGAACAAACTGGGGACGGTGAGTTTCAGATCGTGTTCGATAGTGACGACGAGAAGGGACGAACCGAACTCTTCGATCTCTGTCAGATACGGGAAGTCCCGATACTGGAGTTAAGCCAGGCCGAGTTTGACCTCGAGGATATTTTTCTTGAGTTGACCCAGGAGGAGAAGGGCCCCGAGCAGCCTGTGACAAAGGAGGAATCGACCGGTGGATCTTCGTAAGGTCTGGGCCATTGCCGTTCGGGAGTTCGGAAGTTTCTTCGTTTCGCCGATCGTGTACGGATTCTTGAGTGCGTTTCTCTTTCTCCTGG
Source organism: Salsurabacterium abyssinicum (SeqCode) (assembly GCA_042219765.1). GTDB lineage: Bacteria > T1Sed10-126 > T1Sed10-126 > T1Sed10-126 > CAZEBV01 > JBDGPI01. The sequence continues at coordinate 50,478 of JBDGPI010000194.1, read as the reverse complement.
GATACTTCACGGTCGGCATGATCGTTACGGCTCAAAAAGCGGAACTCAGTTTATCGCTCATACTCTTCGTTTTCCTGATATTTGCGCCATTGTTGACCATGCGATTAATTTCCAGCGAACGCTCGACGGGAACCATTGAATTTATATTTACCAGTCCCATCAGAAGTTCCGAGTTTGTGCTGGGGAAGTATTTTGCGGTCTTGGGAGTCTTCGGCGTCTCCGTAATCTTTACGCTGGAGTTTCCCGTCTTCCTGATATGGATCGGGGATCCTGACCTACAGGTCCTCATGACCCAGTACCTCGGGTTGGTTCTTGTGGGAGCGACTTTTCTGGCCGTCGGCGTGTTCTGTTCTGCCGTAACGGAGAATCAAATTGTCGCTGCCGTGGCGAGTTTCGTCGTGCTCCTGTTACTCTGGGTGATTGCCGTTTTAAAAGGGATGGTCCCCTCCCAGCTGGAGCCGATCGTGAGTGCGTTTGACCTGGCTCAGAGAATACAGCACTTTCAGAACGGATTGTTGAAACTTACCGATGTTGTTTTCTTTCTTTCAATTATCATCACTTTTCTGTACGCAAGTATCCTCTACTTGAATTCCCGGAGCTGGCGGAAATAATGCAATCTGTCGTACAGAACCTCCGTAACGTCATCAAATTCACGGCTCTGGTGGCTATTCTGGTAGCTGCTTACCTTTTTGCCGCGGAAGTCGACATCCAGCGTGATATGATGGAAGCAAACATTTACTCACTGACCGAGCGCAGCCGGACAATTGCCCGTAAGATCCGGAAACCAACCACGTTGTACTTCTTCCATACTCCCTCACAGACCGGGAGTCAAATCGAACCAGAACGAGTGCGGACACTTCTGAAGCAATACGCTCGTGTCAACGCAAACATTACTTTCAGTGAAGTTGATCATACGCGCCGACCGAACCTGGCCCAGAAGCACGGCGTTACGTCAAATAATACAATTCTGATTCAATCCGCCGGCCGAACGAAGAAACTCGGTACCTACGATCTCCTGAAAATAACGGGTCGGCGACGCCGATCCAGCAAATTCAAAGGGGAAGCGGCAATAACAGCCAGTCTCCTGAAAATGACTCAGGCCACTGACCGGGTCGTTTACTTTGCCACCGGTCACGGTGAATACAGCCACAAGCCCGCTCGGAGGGCAACCGTTTCCAAATGGGCGAAGGGACTCAGGGAAGAGGGGTATTCGGTTGAACCGATCAACCTCCTTACGGACGCGATGCCCGATACCCGTAACCTGATTGTCAGTGTCGGTCCATCCAGGGCGTACTCAAACCGGGTTCTCACTCGACTATCGAAGTGGTACAAGAAGGGGGGCAATCTCATCCTGGCAGCATCACCCCAGACTGCACCGTCCGTGAACCTCCTGACTAAACCTACCGGGATTCGTTTCGAAGCCCATTACATCATCGATCAGGCCCGTAAAGTCCGCACCCTCCAGTCCCTGGTGAATCCCTTCGTGTTTGCTCCCAAAATCAAATCCCACCCTGCCGTTGAATCGATAAAGGATCAGGGACTGGGAATCCAGACCGGTCGATCCACGTCCATTAAAGTTTCCCCGGACACTGCTCAAAAATTGCTCGTTACCTCCGGTGAAGCCTTTGCCAAACCGGCGAATTCAGACGATAAAATCAAGACGTCATTTAATCCTGAAACGGACGAGCGGGGGCCATTCACCATCGGAGCCGTGAGTACTCAACACGGGTCCGGGAAATTACTGGCCTTCGGCAGTCCGACTCTATTCGCCAATAATTACCTTGGCCAAGCCCCCGGTAATGAGGATTTTGCACTCAATTTGGTGAACTGGATCTTTGATCGAGCGGTATCCATTGGGATCCGAGCAACTCCATCCAATTACAATCAGGTTACGGTAACCGCCAATCAAGCAAATAGTCTCCAAATAATCGCTTTAGGGGTAATCCCTCTGGGTATAATCCTCTGGGGAGGATGGGTCTGGTGGAGCCGCAAAAATCGTTAACGGAGGACTGGTTCCTCTGGTTTCTCCTTGTGCTGGCCACTGGCGTTGTCGGGGGCTACTATTACTTTGCCTTCGTCCAGGATACAGAAAAAGAAACCGGCCAATGGCTTTTTGAGGGTGAGGATCCAGCCTCCGTTCGGACCCTGAAGCGATACGACGGTGAAACACTGGGTTTTTCCATCACGCAAGGGCCTTCCCAATCCTGGACTATTAACCGACCCAGGGGGATTCACCTGGACCAGTCAGCCGTGAATAACTGGCTGGAGACGCTTCTCTCCCTCGATATCAAACGCCGCTTCAGTGCACAACCCGGAGCTGATTACGGTATTCATTCCGGATCCACTCGCATACAGGTGATTCAGGAGGGCAAACGGCGGACGCTCTACATCGGTGGCAAAAACCCAACCGGAACCGGGTTCTACGTCCGATACGGTGATTCAAAATCGGCCCCAGTGTTCCTACTCCCCAATCGGATTCGGGAGGATTTTTTACCGGGACTCTTTGAACTCCGGGACAAGCGTCTTATGAGCGGTAAACTCAAAAACTTGCGCTCAGTATCCTTCCAGACAAGCGGGGATTCGATTACGTTTCGGCGTTCCGGCAAGCGATGGATGATTGCCTCAGGACGACGAACCACGCTGGATGAGACCAGCACCCGCAACCTCCGGGAGGACATCAGGAGTCTGCTCTCGCTCAAGGCGAGCACCTTTTATGACACACGATCGGGACTGAAAACGGTCCAGGGCGCGATCGAATTACATTACGGTGACACAACCTCCAGGGTCAGCATAGGACAAAAAATGAATGGTGAACGTTCCCTGACGGTAGAGGGAAGGCCGGTGGTGGGGGTTACTCAGGATCCCGTCAAGCAGTTCGAGGATCTTCCGGTCAAGCCGGATGGCTGGCCGGTCGTTAAAAAAGCCGAACCGCGGCCACAGTTTGATACCGCTCCGTCGGGGCCAAACCAACCGACCACTGGAACAGTGGACGTTTTTGAGGATACGTTCCTGAAGAAACCGAACGAGGAACAGAACGCAAGTACCCCGAGCCGGTCGGTGAGGGAAAATGATCGAACAAGTGACACCGAAGCTGGTTTTTAAGAATTGGTCCGTCTTTGTTACTTCGCTTGATGCGAGTCCTACTTAACTTCCAAACGTGATCGAAGGGTTAGTGTTCCTGCTGGCTTTCGGGGTGCGTGAGGATAAAGAGAAACGTAGAAAAGGTTGAGAAGACCCCAAAAAGAGTGATGTAAAGCCAGTGACTCTCCTTGACTCCCCAAACACCTGAAACAATTGCAGCCAGTAAAAACACGATGGACGCTAACCTGAAAAGTAAGTTCATGAGTTCAATCCTTTCAGTATGAAATGATATTGTCGGATGAGTGAGGCCATATGGTAAAAATTTTAAAAAAATGATGCAAGATACACGGGTGTACAATTGATTTTTTTCGCTTTAATCAGTACACTTTTTGACTCTTGACGGTCCGCTCTTAACCGTCTGCTACCACTCTTCGCCCTGATTTGCTGACAATCGGTGACTTTCAACCGGGCGAAGGCTCAACGTAGTCCCTTTATCTTCACCTGGAGGCCAGCACAATGAGTTCCGAAGAGGATTCAGATCGGCATTATTCAACCGGCGAAATTGCCTTATCAATGATTATTGTGACCGTTGTAATGCTACTTCCCCTCATTGCCGGAGGCATCTACTACATCGGCTGGCTGTAAAATTAGTCGAAAGTCAAAAGTCGAAAGTCAAAAGTCAAAGGTCGAAAGTCAATTCTGTATATTTGAAGACAAGCTCCGGGTATCTACATTCAGTCACTCTAACCTCAGGTTCAAGACCCCCGGGTCTCCGTTCCTTCCTCAGTAATGGAGCACTGGCTCGAGGAATTAATCGGCCAGTAAATTAACTTTTAGCAGCAAGGGGAAGGTGGCCATCCCCTGAGAGGATGGCCGCTGGACAACTTGAAGCGTTGATCGTGTCGGCTAAAACGGGCTTCAGCGTAGACCCGCGTCTTTTAGTAACTTCTCCTGGATTTCTTTTGCTTCCTCCTCGTCAACGTCGTCCGAGTGACAGTCCTGGCGTTCGCCTCGCTGCTCCAGGAACTCACGCTGTTCTTTTGTCAGTCCTGGTGATTCTTTGGCTTTTGCGTCGGGCTGGTACTCCTCGTCGTCGCCACTGGCAAAGTCCTGTATGTCCTTGCTGATTCTGACGGAACACCAGTCGTGGCCGCACATGGCGCAGAAGTCCGTGTCGACGTCCAGGTCCTCGTCGTGGAAGGCCCTGGCTCGCTGCTCGTCGAAGGCCAGGTCAAACTGTTTCTCCCAGTTCAGAGCAGCACGGGCCTTGGAGATCTCGTCGTCCCAGTCTCGTGAACCAGGTATTCCGAGAGCAACGTCGGCTGAGTGTGCCGCGATTTTATAGCTTACGCAACCCTCCTTGACGTCCTCTTTTTTCGGTAGCCCCAAGTGTTCTTTCGGAGTCACGTAGCAGAGCATGGAGGCTCCATGGTAGGCTGCCGCCGTTGCTCCGATAGCACTGGTTATGTGGACGTAAGCGGGGAAAGCGTCAGTAACGAGCGGACCAAGGACGTAGAACGGGGCTCCGTGGCAGACTTTACGCTCGAGCTTCATGTTGTACTCAATCTGATCGAAGGGAACGTGGCCAGGGCCCTCTATCATAACCTGCACGCCCTTTTGCCAGGCTCGTTCGGTCAGTTCACCGAGGGTGTGTAACTCACGGAGCTGGGCCTCGTCACTGGCGTCCGACAGGCTGCCCGGACGGAGTCCGTCCCCGAGGGAAAACGAGACGTCGTACTGCCTCATCAGGTCACAAATCTCGTCAAACATGTCGTACATCGGGTTCTGTTTGTTCTTTTCAAGCATCCACTTGGCGGTCAGGGATCCCCCACGGCTTACGACTCCGCTCAGTCGGTCCTTCACGTAGGGAAGATGCTCTTTCAGGATACCGGCGTGAATGGTGAAATAATCGACACCCTGTTTGGCCTGTTTCTCCAGCGAGTTCAGAATGACGTCGTAATCAAGTTCCATCAGGTCGTTGTCGACTATCATCGAGTAGATCGGGACCGTACCGACGGGAACCGTGGAGGACTGGATGATGGCGGTACGAGTTTCGTCGAGTGGCCCCCCCGTTGAAAGGTCCATGACAGTGTCAGCCCCCCACTTAGTCGCCCAGTTCACCTTCTCCACCTCGGCGTCAGTTTCCGAGGAAACGGGCGAAGCACCCAGGTTGGCGTTGATTTTGGTCTTACTGGCACGGCCGATACACATGGGATCGAGATCGTACTCGAGGTGATTTTTGTTGGCGGGAATGATCATCCGGCCCTCGGCGACTTCCTCCCGGATCTGTTCCGCAGTAAGGTGGTCCTCCCTTTCGGCAACGCGCTCCATTTCATCCGTCGTGTTACCTGCTCGGGCATGTTCCAGCTGGGTAACAGGGTCCCGACCGGGTTCGTTCTCCCAATCGGTTGCACTGGTGTCCGAGGGTTCTGGCATCTCCTGGGAATCGTGGGAGCTGAAGGGAACAGGAGAGCCGACGTTCGGTTGTTTTGAGAAGGATCCAGGGTTTGTACCATCGTTGCCCGAGGAGGGATTGTTACCCAGTTCGGGAAGTTGATACGGTTCAGCGTCGTCGGATTCGTCGGAATTGTTACGATCACGTGCCATAAGAAAACACCCCAGGGGGGAAATAGTTAATATCGTGACTGTGGGTTATACGACACGATGAGGGGGGACCCTGGTAGGAGTGATGATGCGATTCCCTACGCCGGCGTTAACCGAATCAGGTTCCAAGGGTTTAATCTCATGCCTCCGTAACGGAAGCAACCCCTATCGCTGAACAGAAGAATAACACCGCGCTGGTTCCTTCGTAAAGAATCGGACCGGAAGAATTCGTTACTGAGGTAAATTGATGGTTGATGAAGTAGGGGAGGTTACCCTTATAGTTTGGTAATACCTGATAGTCCCAAGAATTTTCCGGGTGGTCTTATGAAAGTTTCCAGCCGTTGCCACCTGCTGGCGGTTTCCTTGCTTTTACTCGGACTTCTTTCACTGCCTCAAGCGCCCCTGAGTGCGTCGACTCTCCGGATTTCCTCCCTCGAACAGCCGGTTAAGTACCGGGGTAGAACTGAATTAACCTGGACGGAACTTACCCCGTCCGACACCAGGGTCGCGGCTTCGGGCGATTTTCTGGTCGGTGATGGTGGCTTTCTCGAACTTCGTCGGGCCGGGACCGAAACGATCAAACTCAATGAACAGACCGGGCTATCGATTAGAAACGGTCAACGCGGGGATACCTTCAGAGTCAATCATGGTAGTTCACGCTTTGATTTAAAGCCGGATGAGTCTACTGGGACGGACTACACCATCCGTACAAAGAATGCTTCAATCGGAGTGCGAGGTACAAACTTCGGTGTTTCCTACGAGCGAGACGACCGCTCGGAAGTTTTTGTGGACACTGGAAGTGTGCAGCTGAGCGACGGTGATCGGCCGGTTCGTCTGGGAGAAGGACGCTTCGGGCGAGTCAGTGGGGATGACGGTCGGTCGAGGGAGGAGTTCGAGGTTAGCGACACAATACCCGAACGACACAAGTTGACATGGGATCATTGGAACAAGAAAGCCAGGATAAGAAAACTCCGGCTTCGAAAGCAAGAATTGAACGAGCGCCGCAAGGAGCTGAGGCGGTTACTTGAGCAGGACACCCCCAGGGACGCCGGTCGTGTAGAGGTACGCCTAGAGACAATTAACGAGCGGATCAGTAGTCTTGAATCAACCCTTGCACGGCTCACCGATTCCTACGAAACCATACAGTCCCGCTATCAATCCTATCGCCGGAAGCTTGCGGAAAAACGTGAAAATTTCATTCAACGGCGTCGTCAGGCCCTGGACCAATTTCGAAAACAGCGCATGAAGGAACTCAGGGAGATGAAACAAAAACAGGAACAGGGCATTGACGAGATGCGCCGCCGGCGTCAGGACTTTATGGAGAACCGCTGAACGGGAGTGCTTTCAGTTCACCGCTTGGGCGGTTTCGCCATTGGAAAGTATTGACTACATTACGAAATTAGTTAGCTTTTCGATTCAAGTGCAGTACATTGTTCTTAATCTCCAAAGAGGTGATTTAGTATGTCAGCTAACCGTACGATGAAAACATTGGCCGTAACCTTCGCTGGGTTGCTTTTCCTGACCGCGCTTGTGGGGTGCGGTGGTACCCGTCAGGTGAGCCGGGTAAGTCCCGATCAGACAATCGATCTCACCGGGAAGTGGAATGACTCCGACTCCAAACGAGTATCGGGAAAAATGATCAGTGAGCTGTTGAATCGCCCGTGGTTACAGAATTTCAAGGATGAGGAAGGCCGCAAACCCAGGGTTGTCGCCGGTCAGTTCCGCAACAAGAGTTCCGAGCACATTGATATGGAAACCTGGACGAAAGACATCGAACGCGAACTTATCAATGCTGGTCAGGTAAGTTTTGTTGCGATGGAGGAAGAACGGTCGGCCACACGTGACGAACGCAGGGATCAGGCCCGATTTGCAACAAGTGAATCCGCCGCAAAAATGGCTCAGGAAAAAGGTGCTGACTTCATGCTGTCCGGGTACATGAATTCACAGATACAGCGGGCCGACGGTCAGGAAGTCAGAGCTTATGAAGTTCACATGCAATTGATCGACATCCAAACCCAGGAAAAGGTCTGGATTGGCTCCAAGGAAATTAAAAAGCGAGTCCAGCAGAGTTCCTACTCCTGGTAGGGCCTCCCGGTTGGCATGGTTTTCAGTGGGATTGACTGTGGGGAGGTGATCGTTTGAGCCTGCACAGTATTTCCTCGCGGCGAATCAAAAAAGCCGTCTTTGTCCTCTTGGGTGTCATTGTTGTCTCGATTAGTTCAGGGTGTGCGACGAACGTAAGCCACTACCAGCAGATCGAACAATCACTCGTTAACGAGAACCACGAGAAGGTCATCCAGCTTCTTGAGAAAGCCCGGGAGAAGGGCTCCTACGAGGAAAAGGACCGGGTTTTGTACTCACTGGAACTTGGTCTTGCTCAGCATTACGCTGGCCTTTACGAGGATAGTAACAATCGTCTGAGTCGCGCCGACCAGTACATTGATGATTTATACACGAAGAGTATCAGTAACATGGGCTATTCCTTCCTGACAAATAGTTCCCAGCTTCCCTACCGAGGCGAACCCCACGAAAACATCTACCTCAACGCTTTCAAAGCATTTAATTACGCCCAGATAGGCAAACCGCAGGATGTTTTTGTCGAGGTGCGCAAACTGGACAATAAACTCGGTCGAATGGAGACAGAATTTAAAAGAATGGCCGAGGATTACAAGCAGTCAGCGGTTTCAAGTCTGGGGGAGGATTTCGCTCCTCCCGACGACAAAGCCAGCTTCGAGGCCGGTGAGACAAAGTTTCACACGAGTGCGCTGGGCCGCTACCTGGGTTACGTAATGTATCTAACGGAACGAGACCAGGACGATGCCAGAATTGACTTGAATAAAATGCGTGAGGCCTTCCAGAATCAGCCCGGAATTTATAACTTTGACTTCCCGGACATACCTGAATCAGTTGACGTCCCCTCAGGTAAGGCACGGGTCAACGTTTTTGCTCTGCTGGGTCGTGGGCCGATCAAAAAGCAGAAAACAGTTCGGGCTCAGTACAAGGACGTCTACGTAAAGTGGGTCTATCCGGTGCTTCAGGAACGAGGGACGAGCATTGATCGCGTGGTCGTTGAACGGAATGGACGGCGTGTGGCGCAGCTCGATGAGATTGAGGATATTAACAGGGTTTCGAAGGCTATTTTTGAGGTAAAACAACCCATCATCAAAGCCTACAATTTTGTTCGAGCACTTTCCAAAGCCCTTGCTGCCAGGGAAGCCCGCCAGAATTCCAACACCGGTTTAGTCGGATTTGCGGCAAGTGTTGCCGCCCAGGAATTCACCGAAAACGCGGACCTTCGAACGACCCGGCTTCTTCCCGGTGAGGTTCACGTGGGTCACTTTACCGTACCGGACGGTGAACTGGTTGACCTGACGGTAAATTACTACGCCGATGGAAAACGGGTCGACAGTCGTAAAATCAAGCAGAAATTCCACCGGGGGAAACCTAATTTTCTGGAAGTTGTTAATTTCAAGTAGCATGACCAGAGTGGCTTTTACTCAATTTACGGTCCAGATTTATTGTCATTTCCACTTTAGAATTGTCTGAGTAACACGGTTCAAAAAAATGTGAACTGCCATTCTACATCTCAGTATTGCCACAATTTATGTTTGGAAACGATGTAATATCTTTTATATGTTTAAGATGGTCCTCCTGGAGGGATACTGATGTTTTTTAAAAAAAGCTTACCGCTCTATTTACTCTCTGGACTGTTTCTAGTATTTACTTACGCGGGAGCTGTCGCTCAGAAATCCAAACTTCCTAACTGGGTCGACTCTCCGGAATCAAAGTATCCTTCCAAACAGTACCTCACGGGTCTGGGTAGCGGATCGTCCCTGGCGGAGGCAAAGGAGAAGGCCAAATCCGAAATCGCAAATATTTTTTCACAGACTATTAAGTCAAGTCAGGAATTACGGCAGACCGTCGAGGAAACGGTCAAGAATGACAAACGCCAAATTGTTGAAGAAGTACAGCAGCGGTCGAGAATCACCGTGGAGAGCGCCGCCGAGTTGATTGGTGTTAAAATTGAGGAAACTGCTGAGGTCTTCCAGGATGGACGATCACGGAACTACGCCCTGGCAGTGCTCGACAAGAATCAGGCGACGACGCTGTACCAGGATCGCTACCAGAATCACCAGGAACAACTCCGTGACAACTACCGGTCTTATACTCAAACCAACAATCCAATTCAGCAGTTACGCCTACTGGCGGAGGCTAGAAAACGTGCCGAAAAGGCCAGACAGTTTCGAAATTACTACGCTGTCCTAACAAGTCTCGGCGGGGAAGCCAAAAGTTCCGGCGAATCTATTTCGGAGGAGAAATTACGGAGTAACGCCAGTCAATTCAAACAGCGGATGCAGGAGAACCTGGAGGCCAGTGAACGGGGGGATGATTCCTCCAGACAAACGTCTGAGTCACAGTCTTTTTCCGAACCGTTACCTTCAGTGGGTGAAATAGACGCGAAGATGAACGAATTAATGAGTGAATTAACGGTTCTTACATCCACGCCTGACCTCCAGAGCGAGATGCTCCAGAGTAATTACACCGAGGAACTCCAGGGAATTATTGAGAAGCAGTTTACTTCACTCGGCTTCCGCACGGCCTCGAGTTCAGAAAATCCTACCGTCACGGTTTCCACACGACTCTCGGCCTCGGAAACTACTAAAGGTCGACCGGGTGATAGTGCAATACGCTGGGAGGTAACCCTGAAAATGGTTAACTCCCGGACCGATCAAAATTTTGGGACCATCAGCCAGAGTGGTGTTACGGTCGGTCTTGATGAATCCATGGCGAAATCCCGGACGAGGGATGATGTTAACCGCTGGCTTCAATCCGATCTGAAGCAATTGATTATCGAGAAACTTCTAAGTATTTAATCCTTAAGCCTGAGGAGGCCAAACCATGACCAGGAGACGTTCCTTTTTAGCGTTGTTGCTGGTATTTGCAGTGGCACTCGGAGCATGTGGTTCGAAGTCCCCCAAGAAGAAAGAGATGTCATCGGACGTTAACGCGCCGGATTGGTACCTGAGCACGCCCAACGAGGACGGTAAGTTTATTGTGGCGGCTACATCAGTATCAAGCCGGATGGGGCTGGCTGTTAACAAAGCCAAACTGAAGGGGAAACGGGATCTTGCGGCCGCTATTAAGTCAACCCTTCAGGGACAGCGCGAACGGTACGTTGAGGAAATCGGTAACACCGCCGACGAGAAAGAAACGCAGGTGCGGGAGCAGTATCAGGATCTTATCCGAGAAATGGTTGATCAGGAACTCTCCGGTGTAAAACTCAGGGACAAAGTAATTAAGAAGGAAGACGGGAATTACCGTGTTTACGTCCTGATGGAACTATCCGTGGAGGATTTCAAGAATCAGCTGAGCGACAAGGAGGAACTCAAGACTCGTTTCAACGCCAAGCAATTTGAGGATGACATGGAGAAAAATCTTCAGCAGTCTAAAGAGTCCGGCCAGTAGCACTCACTGAGTCCGCAATTAACCCCTCCCGCCGTCACACTGGATTGCGGGAGGGGTTAAATCTTTTTTCGACCCATGACCCAACCGGGTTTTACTCAATCCGGCGCCAGAGAAAAAGGTGGTCGACTGAGTTCTTTTAGCTCGTTTTGACGTCTCCGGCATCGTTTGGTTTATGGATCGTCACGACTTCCGTATTCACGTAGGGACCAAATTATTTTCTTCCCAACGGAGGAGTGATGATCGTTGCGGTTTGGATTCAGATGGTCTGATGGGGCACTGGGAACGATTGCCGTCGGAATTTTTCTTTTATCCCTCCTCAATTCATGTTCTCCCGTATCGGCCGCCGAAAGTTTCGATGATTGGGTAAAAGACCGTCAGGAGCGTTTTGAGAATTACAAAACAGAACGGGAGCAGGCCTTTCAGCAGTTTCTGAAAGAGCGCTGGAAACAAATGCGGGTTTTTGCCGGACGGCGGGGCGACACCGTTCCCAAACCGGACGTTTTTCCCACGGCTCCCGAGGTCGACACAATGCCGAGCCGTCAATTGAAGACCGGTGGTGTAGCCGTACCCAAGAGCGAATCAGAAAAACGCGGGGAGCCGGAGAAAAAAAGTACCGCCAGTGATTTGATGCCCCCAGATAAGTCCAGTAGTGACAAATCCCCCGTTCAGGAGGACAAGGCGGATTTCTCAATTGATTTCTTCGGTCAATCGATAACGGTTCCACAGGCGAAGCCCCTTGAGAAACTCAGGCTCGAGACCGTTTCTCCGGCAGCGATAACTAACTTCTGGTCTGGTTTTTCCAAACAACCAACGAATCCTCTCATTGATCGGCTTCAGTCAATAAAAGAAGAGCGGAACCTCGATGGTTGGGGATACCTGAAACTGGTCGAAACAACGACCTCAACCCTGTACGAGGACGATCTCACCGCCAGGGCCGTTACCTGGGGACTACTGCTAAAATCCGGGTACGATGTACGACTGGGCTACGAAGGTCAGGACCTGTTTCTACTGGTCCGGACCGATTCCACCCTTTACGATATACCGTATTTTGAATTGGACGGAAACCGCTTTTTCGTTTATACCAACCGGGAGGAGTCCGTACAACCGGAGTCACTTCGGACCTACAAGAAAAATTTTCCGGGGGAGTTAAGTCCCCTTGATATCAAGTTGCAATCGATACCCGATTTGCCCCTGGAACGTCACGATGTATCTCTGCAATTTCAGTACGCGAAACAGACATACCAGTTCGACGTAACCATCAATGAACCTCTTGTGCAATATTTGAAAACAATTCCACAGCTTTCCCTGGAGAAATACTTTCGAGCAATCCGTGGGATGAACACCTCCCGGGATTTAATACGGGAACTGGAAAAGCACCTATCCGGGCTGTCCCCCGGGGAGCAGCTGGAGTTCCTGCTCCGGTTCGTACAGACGGCGTTTGACTACAAGACCGATCAGGACCAGTTTGGTTCGGAAAATTTTCTTCTTCCCGTCGAGACCCTCTATTACGAATACTCGGACTGTGAAGACAGAGCCCTTCTGTTCACCTATCTGGTCACTCGACTGCTCGATCGCCGCGTGGTTGGTCTGGATTACCCCGGTCATGTTGCGACTGCCGTCAGGAGTCAGAAACCCCTCAATGGGTTCTACTTCTTATTTGAAAATGCTCCTTATCTCGTGTCCGACCCGACTTATGTACGAGCCCGTCCCGGCATGATCATGCCCGAATACAAAACGACAAATCCCAAAGTTATTCCGACCTGGGATTATCGATAAAGGGTCATTGGAAGCTTGCTTGAGGTCTGACCCGAAAAACGGGTAAAGGCCGTCTCAGGAAAAGTAGAAGAAAAGAAAGACGATCTGACCGAGAACCACCACGGTCAGGACAATCATAGCGGTCAGTAAAAGGACGTATTTGGTTGGAATTTGAAAGTTTTCGGTAGAGGATTGGGTTTGGTCGCTGGACTGTTTTTGAGCAGTTTCCTCGGAGGGTGTTTGTTCGGTCGTCTTTTCGTTTAGCTCCTCGTAATGTTCCTTTGCTGATTTACCCTCATCGTCCTGTTCAACCGCCTTATCGAGGGCTTCTTTGATCAGTGACATTTGGCTACTACCCTGATGAAGTTGCGAATTTCATCCGGGGTCCAGAGAAACTCGACACCGGCCTGGCTAAGCAGTGAGAGGTTCGTTCTGGGACCCGAAAGTCCATCTACAAGTAAATTATTGCGCTCTTGAAATGTCTGAACGACCGACCGGGTTTCGGAATCGTAACGGGAGGAGACTGTTACCGAATAGTTCTGCATTGAATTTATCAGTTGTTGAAGTTTCGTAATCTGCTTGCTCTGTTCTCCCGGCCTGTAAACCCGAACCGGGTTGAACGTTGATCGAGTAAGAATTCTAAAGGTACCGGTCCAGTTGGTGAAATCCGCGGAGTTATTAACTGTTCTGGTGCCATCCAGGGGATCCCAGAGAAGCTCTTTCTCGGGGAAGTAAAGCACGTAGCGTTTACCTCTCTGATCGCTCCAGGTGAGAACTCCAATGTAACCGAAAGTTTCCGGGGGAGCCGAAGGCTGTTCAAATATAAGCCAGCGACCGGGAAGAACCTCCGGGATTAAGGCGTTAAAGGAACGGTTTGGATTAATTTCGGTGGGCTTTGCTGACGGTGTAACTGAGCCGGGCTGTTTGGACAATTTGTAACTCATCAACCGGGCAAGTACCAGAGAGTCGAGCCGGGTTTTCGGTAGTTTGTTTCCGCTGAGGTTCAGGGGCTTTACACCAAGAGGATTCGCAATTGTCCTGGACGGGGAACGGGCGGCGTCCTGTGTATCGCGGTTTGAAGGCTTATTATCGGACTTATCCTGGCTCGGGGCTTGACTTTTGCTGGTACTGGTCGTTGATGTGTGCTGTGTCTCGGAGCCGTAAAGAAACGATGATTCCGCCCGGTAGTTCCAGAAAAGAAGACCTGTGAACATTATGGCTAAAAGCACTATCAGGGTGGTTAATCCGTAGCGGTAATACAGCTTGTCACGCTCCTGCGCCGAAGGAAGATAGTCCAGTACCGAACTCTCATTGGAATCCTTGCTGGTCCGTTCAACCATTTGAACGTCCTCATCGGTGAAATCCGACTCATCGGGCAGATCAACGGACAGGTTCTCGAGAGCAGTTTCGACGTGGTGTTTTCGTATAGTTGTCTCGTCCTTTACGTAAGCCGCAAGAAAGGTTCGGTCGCAGATTAAATTTATGGAACGAGGGTTACCACTGCTTTTTCGGTAAATAAGGTCGTAGGCCTCATCGTCAATGTGAACGGAGGAGTTCCCGGCTTCCTCGAGTCGGTGTTCTACGTATTGTTCCGTTTCTTCCCTGGAAAGGTTGGTTAAATTGACCCAGACATTGATGCGTTGCCGGAGCTGGCGAAGTTTCCGCTTGTCCAGCAGGTCGTTTAACTCGGGCTGTCCGACAAGAATGATCTGGAGTAATTTGTGTTTTTCAGTCTCAAGATTTGAGAGTAACCGCAGGTTTTCGAGGGCTTCAGGGGAAAGGTTCTGACTTTCGTCGAGAATGACACAGACATTTCTACCGTCTTCGAATTCGGAGAGTAGAAACTCGTTGAGACAATCAATGAGTTCCTTAGCCGTTGGATTATCCGGGGGTTCAAGTCCAAAATCCTCAACAATGGACTGTAATAATTCGTCGGAATTCATCCGTGAATTTAGGACGAGGGCGGTGCTTGTATCCTCGCCGACTTCCTGCAGGAAGGCACGACTGAGAGTTGTTTTACCGGAACCCACGGGACCCGTTAGAACGATGAAACCTTTACGTTCCTTAACCCCATAAAGCATCTGAGAAAGAGCTTCGAAGTGTTTGTCCCCGTAGTAGATGAACTCGTGGTCCGGGGTTACGTTAAAAGGGCTGTCGTCAAACGAGAAAAAGTCGTTGTACATTCCTGATGGCCTCTAAGACAGAATAACCTTGATCTTATCTAATATACGTACAAACAGTTGGTTCCACAACCCGGCGACGCCGGAACACGAAAGTAATATCACACAGGCTTTTTGTTGGGCTGTGATATGGATTTTTTGACGGTAGCAGCCAGGCGGGCTGGTTTAATCCGAATGCATCAAATTAAACCCGGGGGGTTGGACAGAGGACCTTTTTTAGTTGAGAAATTGTGAAACGTATTCGACTGGAAGGATCAGGTGTTGACACAGAATCAGTTATTGACGTGGTTGGATTCCCAGCGTTCGATGGTAGCTTCAGAGTCAGGGAAGACTTTACTTTCGTGATGCCTTAGACCCTCGTTGAGAAGATCGCAAATTTTTTGCTTCACCTCATCCACGTAGCCTTTGATTACTTCGTCCGATTCATCGCCGTCACCGTCAAACATCATCGGCTCTCCAAAATTGATTCGACAGTTAACCGGCAGCGGAATTGGTAGGAGCTGAGGGGGGATCGGAATGTAAGGAACGCCAAGCCATCGGGCCAGGCGTTTTATTTTGAAGACGGAAGGGATCATTTCCTCGGAACCCACAAATCCGACCGGAACGATCGGAGTGTTTGTTTCAAGTGCGATCCGCATGAAACCCGTACCGAAACGAATAAGCTTGTAGCGGTCAAAGTACAGTTTTCCGGTGCCTTCGGCTCCTTCGGGAAAGATCAGCAAGGCCCGATCGTCGTCCAGAACGCTCTTGGCGTTGGAGGGGAGTCCGATCATCTGGCCTAATTCCCTTATGAGACTGGAAAGAAAGGGGATGTTATTCATGAATTTATCGACCATAGCGTGTAGCAATCTCGGGGGCTCCAACTCCAGGATACAGGCCGTTGAAATTAGAAGTCCGTCGATGGGTAACCCGCCGGCGTGGTTGCTTATTAGCATCACCCGCCCCCGTGAGGGAACATTCGAAATGCTTTGGGTGGTAACGGAGAAGTAATGTTTGTATATGGAGGCAATGGTGGGGGCGAAGGCTTTCAGGCGATCAATCGAGACACCGTATTTATCGAAGCCATGTTCGTTGAAGTCGATGTCGATCCGGTCCAGCCGATCCTGAATGCGTTCGCGAGCCAGTAGATCCGATCCCATAGTTTGGTGCTCCAGTTTTTAGTTTTAAAAAATTCTCGATGACTGAAGGAGTGTCCGATGTATTAATCTCCGTAATCCTTAGAATAAACCACCTACAACCAAAATACGAACACTGGACATGAACCAAAAAAGAACTTTAAAAATGGGCCTATGATTAATCTGGATCCGCCACAGCATCGTACCACACTGTGTTAGCAGACAATAGATACTTTTTCTTTATTTACCATGGTTTAGGAGCACTGTGAAAAAACTGATTTAGTATCTAACTTGGATCCAACTTACCGGATGGTGGGGTCTGGAACTGTTTACGAATTAAATGGTAATTCGAGGTCCATGAATTGGACGAAATATTGTTGATCGAGTTAAGTATCGCGAGGCATTAGACCGTCATTACCAATCACTCTGTCCGTGTGGAGACTCAAAAATTTTGCGTGACATTCAGGCGGGGTATCACTCACTATGATCCTAGAGTCTCCCAGCGGATTATACAGTTGTTCAAGTTTCCCTGGCATCTTAATGACGTTCTTACCGTAATTAGAATTCTTTCGAAAATCGGTGGGATGAAGGTATATTGGTGGGGCTCGAGTTAAAAAATGTCAATTTATCCGGGAAAAGTCAGCATGAATGCCCGATCACGACCCAGGAATAAAATTTCTCATGGAGAATTACGATGTCATCAGAGCAAACTGAACCTGAAAGTCGCCGCTTTATAAATACGTCTTTTGTGCTCTTCTGTCTGGTAATCTTCGCAATTTCTTTTGTCCTGGGATCTGCTTTTACAATCTACGTCATGCCGAAGACATCGCTGTCGAATCTGGCTTACCACACATCCAACAATTCGACTGCCGCTGGCCCTGAAAAAAGTCAAAACGACACGAAGCCAGCCGGTAAATGGGTTCGTCTTCCCAATCGTAATAGCAAAAGTTCCCTTCAGGGACTTGGATACATGGCCGGTTACAAGAAATCCGATTATTCCGGTGTGACACTGCACAAGCCCTCGAAGGCCTGGAAGGGATACAATTTTTACGTTTCGGGTCATAATGCTGAAGCCCTTCTGGTTGACATGGATGGCACTGTGCTACACCGCTGGCAATATTCCTGGGAGAAGGCATTCCCCAAGCTGGAAAGCGACGTACACCTCGATAAGGGTCATCCAAGTCAGGATGAATCCGCCGGGGACTACTGGAATTTCGCCCACCTGTACCCCAACGGTGATATTCTCGCTACCTACGAGGAATACGGACTGGTAAAACTAAACAAGGACTCCGAACTGCTCTGGTCGAAACCCATCAGGGCCCATCATGATATCTGGGTCTCCCCGGAGGGGAAGATTTTCACCCTGACGCTTAAGAGGAAGAAACTTGAGGATTACCGGTTCCGTACCCTGTTTCGAGGCAAACACGGATTTATTGATTACGTAACCGTGCTGGATTCCAGTGGCAATGTCCTCAATGAATATTCCGTGCTCGAGGCATTTAAGCGGTCCGAATTCGCACCGTTACTCAAACTGGTCCATAAGCCGGACGTTTTTCATACAAATACTCTCTCAATCCTCCAGGACGTGCCCGAGGGAATGCCCCCGGAATTCAAGGCCGGCCGGGCATTGATTTCCATGAGACGCTTTAATTTCACGGGGGTTATGGATCTCAGTAAAGAAAAAATCGTCTGGGGAAAAATGACACGGCTCCAGGGACAACACGATCCGAGTGTTTTACCGGACGGAGACCTGCTGATCTTTGATAACCGTCAGCGTCGTCAGGCGTCTCGAATTGTCAGGATGGATCCGAACCGGTGGACGGTCAAGTGGGAATTATCCGGCGAGGAGGACGTTCCGTTCTACTCGATTTGCTGTGGTCGTAATCAACGTTTGCCCAACGGTAACATCCTGGTTACTTCCAC
>JBDGPI010000194.1:5525-32344 GCA_042219765.1 Salsurabacterium abyssinicum (SeqCode) | reverse complement strand
ACGACCTCCGGACGGGCATTTGAGGTAATGCCCGGGAAAAATCTCGTATGGGGGTACTATAACCCACACCGTTTGAGTAAGCGCGATAACTACATTGCCGCCGTCTACAATTTAAAACGTTACTCGAAAGATTATGTGAGTCGCTGGCTGGACCTTAGCAATGAGTGATCATGTCGTTAATCGTCTGGAGACAGTAAGGGTTTTTAAAACTGGGGCCTACCGAAACCGTAGAGGTTCCGCTGATAATAGGCCTTTGAGAGATCCGCCCGGATCACTCCGTAAGTTGAACTGGCATGAACGAAGGTCTTGCCCCCCAGGTAGAGACCAACGTGATCGGGTTCCTTCAGTGAATCGAAGGTAAAAAACACGAAATCCCCGGGTTGCAAGTCACTTCGTTTCACGTGTGTCGTCCAGGGCCACATTCCTGAAACTGTTCGCGGTGTTTCCCGATCAAAGAGCCAGTATAGAAGCCCACTGCAATCGAACCCGTTACCCGGGGATTCGGCCCCCCAGACGTACTCGGTCCCCATAACCTTATTTATTTGTCGGCTGAGCGTGTCCGAAAGTGACCGCCTGTGACCTTTGATTCGTGAGATGATGGCGGGAAGCGTGTCCGACGAAATATCGGAGTTTGACCGAGTTACCGGAGCGGGTTCCTGACCAATTTTAATGTAATCAATCGATCGTTCCTTCAGGCGCTTTTTTAATCGGGCAAGTTGTTGTCCCGAAAGGTCGGCGGTTCGTATTCGGGTTAATTCGCCGGCCGTTTGCTGGTGATGAACCTCGTAGCCCCAGTCCTGGAGAAGTTGTGACCGTGATTGGACGTTACTTGGACTTCGAAATGCCCCGACCTGAAGTTTTTCGGCCCGGGCCGGCCCGATAAGGACTATAGTCAGGATAATTGAAGCGGTTAGACTCAGTCGGTACTGCATAGTGAATTTCCCCTGAAGAAGATTCCATTCCAATACTAGTGTCGTCAATTTTTCGTAATTTTGAAGTAGTCTCCGCAGAATGAATGTCGAAGGGTGCGCAAGAGTAGACCTCCATGATTTATCAACGAAGAAACGACCCATGTTCCGTTGGTTATCTTATACCTCCGATTGGGTCACTGGCCCGAGAATATTGTTATAAGTAGCAGGGGGATTTTACAGGATTACCTACATGGAACTTTTAAAACGGTCGGGGTAACGCAGGCGATGTTACGGTTCACAAATGAATACACTGATTATTGTCCGTTGAGAAATAGTTAAAAACTCGCATTTGCTATAGTCGGGGAGACGGGCTAATCTTTTATTCCGGGAGATTTAGCGATGGTACCTGGTAGATAGTAGTAGTTAATTTCATGGTGCCAGTCGATCGATCCGGGGAGTAACCGGTTTTCGTTTTTTTCGTCGTAATCAGTTGATACTGCTACTTCAATGGAGGGGACCAATGGACGAGGAATACCAGTGTGAATACTGCGATAAAACATTTCCGGAGGAAAACGCCAAACAACAACACGTAAGAGCCGTTCATCCTGAGGAGGTTACCTCGGCTTCCGAAGTAGACATTTCCAAGCACTGGTTTATTCTCGGGGGACTTTTGCTGGTCCTGGGCGGGGTTCTTTACCTCTACGGAGGATCGCTCCTAAGCTGGTGGACCCAGGAGGATTTACCTACTGTCACTGACCACTGGCACAGCACGTACAAAATCAAACTATGCGGTGAGACCCTTCCACCGTTTCCGCGGCAAGAGGGTGACATCCACACGCACGGCAACGGTAGAATTCACATCCATCCACATTCCCAGGAAACCGCCGGTAAAGCCGCGAACCTAGAGGCGTTTGTCCGGTCGATCGACGGTGTATTGACCGATACAAAGATCGGAGTGCCCATTCGCGGTACCTACGAAAATGGGGATTCCTGTCCGAACGGTAAGCCGGGTAAATTACGGGTGATCGTGAATGGTGAAACGATCGACAATCCCGCCAGTTACGTTCCTCAGGACGGGGATAATATCATTATTGAGTTCGGCCCTGAATCCAGTTCATGACGCCTGGGCCGACTGCTTGATCAGTTCACTGTAGGCGGCATCGGCCATCGCTTTCAGCAAAAGCTGATGATCGTTCAGGGACGGAATTCGCTTGAAGGATAAATTTTCTTCCTCAGCCTGCTTTTTTGCTTCGACGTCGATGTCGTATAGTATCTCCAGGTGATCGGCCAGAAACTGAAAGGGCGCTATCAGGACGTTGCTGCGGCCCTTTTCGGCGAAACCGGGAAATAGGTCGGTCATGTCCGGTTTCAACCATTCCTCTTTCGTGTGGCCGGCACTCTGGTAGGCGAAATCCCAGTTTTCGTGGTCAACGTATTGCATGATACGTTCGGCCGTTTTCTTGAGTTTTTCAACGTATTGTGGATCTTCGTCATCGACACGTTTTGGGATACTGTGGGCCGTTAATAAAAGTGGGACTTTTTCACGCACGGACTCCGGATAGTCATCCAGGGCTTCCTTGATCCGGGCCGCTACGGATTTGTGGTAGTAACCGTTGTCCCACCATTCCTTCACCAGGTTGACCTCGGGGGCACCCGGAACGGACTCAAGGGCATCGTTGAGGTCCTCCTCGTATCCCTTCATGAGAATTGGCGAGTACTGGGGTGACATAATGAGGGCCACGGCCTGGTCGATGCCATCGTTGGCCATTAACTCCACCGCGTCCTCGATTGTTGGTTTCCAGTGGTGCATGCCCACGTAGGCTTTAGCCGTCCGATTCTCCAGTTGATTGGAAAGAATTTCGGCCGCTCCTTCAGCCTGTTTGCGGGTGATTTCATTGAGTGGCGATCCCCCGATTATCTCGTATCGTTCCTTGAATTTTTCAACCAATTCGTCGGACGGCTCTTTTCCCTTGCGGATATTTTTGAGGTAGGGACGGACGTCGTCCTTGTTCGATGGACTTCCGTAGGTCATGACGAGTAAACCAATGGTGTCACTCATGGGTATTCTCCCTTTCTGAGGTCACTTCGTTCAGGATACATGACTGATCGTCTTCTTTGTTTCTCCAGAGAACTATGGTCAAATTTTAGTTCATTTTTAACGTAAGGACAGTCTTACAGGTCCTAAATGTCACTGACGTCACTCGAATATCCCGCCGGAACGCGAACGATCATTGTTGCCGACCGGCTTAAGCGAGGTGGAAACAGTGTCCAGTACGTCAATCTGGATAGGATTCTTTCTTCTTCTCGGTCTCTGCATAATTGTTGTCTGGTTTGCTTCAAGTGAACTTGACAGTCACTGACGGAGTTTAAGGTTTCTTGACCGGTTTGATTCTTGGCCAGAGGTTCACGAAAAACGCCAGGGTGCCGATCACTTCAAAACTGCGTCCCAGGAAACGGAACCACAATTTGTCGGTAACAAGCTGACCGGTAGTGAAGATGACCAGCCCAATGTTCAGCAACAGAAGGGAACCCCAGGCCGCCCGAACAAAACCACGGGGACGCAGTCCGGTTTCCTTGGGGGTGAAGCGGGGAAACATCCAGTAGGCGACGCCGAAAATTAGGTGAATGAACCATCCAACCATCATGTATTCGATGTGCACCGGCAGGTATAATGGAACTGACGGTAAAATCAAAAATCCCTTGTTGGCAAGCATTAACCCACCGATGGTAAATCCGATCAGCATATACCCGAGGGATAGTCGGATGGCCCACTTACTGAAACGGGTCATTTTCCCTTAACCCTACCCCAGATATGAAGCGAATAGAGCAGTCCGGCCGACCACTGTAAAAGGGCTGAGATGATGAGCATCCAGTTTAAGAAAAGCGAATCCTGAACGACACGAGTTCCGGGTTCGGCGATTAATCGTAATAATAGTCCGGCGTTTAGCGTCAGGTAAATGGCCCAGACGAGTTTTTCGTAACCGTAACGGCCTCCATGATCGGGGGCGGGGAACATCCAGATTGATACCCCAAAAATCAATTGTGTTATCCAGCCCACGACAAATAGATGCAAGTACGTGGGTAAATCCAGGATCAGGGTTGAGGATAACTCGAACACTGGGACAGCAAGTAACAAAACCCCGATCAACAGTGACAGCAGAAAGTAGATGAGAGCTGTCTTGATGTAGTACCGAACGAAAGTAGGCATCGTAATCTTATCCTCTGGTGAATGTTCAACCCCACTGCCCTATGAGTTCACGAAACCTTACCCGTACTGAGTTCGAAACAACTGTTGACTATCAATCTGAAGTCAGAGTATATAAAGTCTCAGCCTTCACGTTTATGATTTATGTCACTTGTGTACCGGGTGGGACAGTGATTTTATAAATGGGGTCCCTTTATTACCGAGGCATCCGGAGCAATGGCCCCGAGCTTATTCGATGCCCTGTTTGGAACGCAAATGATTGCTCGATAATGGCTCAAAGGAGGAGGTCTCATGTCAGTTAAGAAAGACTTTGAAAATAGGGACAATGTGTCCGCTACCGTTACGGCCACTGGTCCTGGGGAGACAGGTACAACCATTTTACAAGTGTCATTCCGATCGAGAGTCAATCAATCGGTCTTGATTCCCATCGGATAAGGTTTAATATATCCTCAGTTCGCGAGTCGAAAGTGAAAGTGATCGTCCTCCAAATACCAGAAACCTTAATTACGTCGACAATAGTTTCTTTGAAGCTATTTTTCTATTACGATTATGTTAGTGTAATCCTAATTCCTGATTTTTTTTGGATCATGACTGTAGGTGAGATTCAATGGCCCTGGAAGAAGTCCTCGACAATTACGAGCAGCGTTTCCGAAAACACCTTCAGGCAGTTGAGGAAGAATTGGACGAAGGTGATTTTGACGAACGTAGTAAACAAATCATCGAAACCCAGAATGACCTGCTTGATTTATTGTACGATGCCGTCATCTACGCTCACGAGTCGGATTATACTTCGCACCTGAGCTCCGAAATCAAGAAGACCGATAAAATTATTGCTGATTTTGAGGCACTCCAGAATGGGGATGAGAACTGAAGTTTCTAAATTCCCACCTTCAACTGGAGTATACTGGTAAGCATTCTCGATAAAGTAGTCTGTTTGTTCATTCTACTGCGAAAGAACCCCACCCACCTGTCCCGACATCATGCGTGACCCGACAAGTGGTTAAACCCCCGTGAGTTCATTCCTTTAGCTTTGACCAAAAAAATTCCGTCGGAAAGTTTTTGATCCGGAATGTACCCTGTGTGAGTTTAGGGCCCGGGGACAAACTCAGGTCAGGTGGTTCCTCCATTCGTGTCCGGTAACTGGATCGCCGGGGATGGACGTAGATTCCTCCCGGTTTTCGAGTTGGAACAGTCGTATTCGTATTGATTCCTCCAGTACGGTTCTGGCACGATGATATTTATCCGAGGACAATCCCCGAGCTTTCAGGGTACCAACCAGGCTGAGAGAAATAAGCTCGGCGACGAGTTGCCCCAGAACCATTCGCTCATTTTGCACCAGTTCGGAATTCACATCATGGTGCAGGTCAGCGTTAAGGTCCTCTGGGACGTTATCCAGAGGTTCGTAGTACTCGACGAAATCGTCCAGGGCCGTGATTGATTGTTTCTCCATTGTGTTGAGAACTTTGTCACCGATCTGGCTGTAAAGGACGTCGTTGGGGCCCTCGAAGATCTGGAAGGATCGAGTGTCGACGTAGGATTGGCCGCTTAGATGATCTCGACGGTAGCCATTGGCTCCGGAAAGCTGAAGGTAGGTATCCGCGGCCCGTTGCATCAGGTCAGTCACGTAGGCTTTAATGGAGTTGGCCATAATGAGTTTGCCGGACAAGTCCTTCTCCAGCGTGACGTTTTCGGCGGTGTAACGGCACATGGCGGCGCTGATTGAGCAGGCGGCGTCGAAAAAACTAAGGTAACGTTTAACGTTTTCGTAGCCATCGAGAGTCGATCCACTGACTTTTCGGCCCCGGGCCTGATCATGGGCTTCGTCACGGATGCGCCTGAGGTAGCCGGCGGCCATGCCCGGAAACTCCAACCGGCTCTTGTGCAGGAGATCCTGCATCAAGCGCATACCACTAATGTTGGCGTTTAATTTTCGGTCCTCACTTACCGTCGACTGAATAAGGTTTTTACCGTACGGTAGCTCATGCAGGCCAAGGTTGTGGTAGTAGGTATCGACTTCGATATCCTCTTGATCACAGACGAATAGACTTATATCACGGCCGAGATCACCGTTTTTCTTCCGCCCTCGGGCAGCTACAACCCAATGGTCCGCCATACCTGTCAAACCGCCCCAGTGTTTAGTCCCGCTTATTTCGTAGGAACCTTCGTTGTTGGTGAATGACGTTTCCATGTGCAGGGCATCGGTACCGTGCTCGGGTTCGGATATCATTAGACCCCCGAGTAATTTTTCGGAGGTAAATGGTTTAAGTACCTTTTCCTTGATTACGTCCGATCCGTATTTCAGCACAGGCTGAATAAACAGAGCGCCGTTAATACCAAACAGAAGTGAGAAGGGCAGGGATTCGTAGGATGTGATTTCGAGCAGGCTCAGAAAATCGGCGGTACTGTGTCCTCTACCGCCGTAATCCTCGGGGAAGAGAACCGAAAGCGGTTCCGTCTCACGAAGTTTATCGAGAAAATCGAGGGTGGTTTCCTGGTCGTCCTTGAGTTTCTCCCGATCAAACTCTTCGAACAGTTCCCTGAGACGTGTCTGAAATTGCTGCAGGTGATCGGGATAATCCGGTTTGAGCTGTGGTTTGGCAGTACTCACGAAATTTCATCTCCCGGGGTGTTAAGTAATTCTTGATTGAATCCGTTCGCAATATTCGGAGAACTTTCCGAAAGTTGGTACGATTAAACTCCAGCCAAGTGCCATAACAAGCAGTGATTGCCACAGGGGACTGCCCAGTGTAAGGACGTTCAAACGAGCGGCGGAATAGTACGAAAGAGGTCCGCCTAGTGCACCAAACAATCCAGCCAGTAAATGACGCTGGCGTAGCCACCGAATCGAATGGCGAAAGAGCAGCCCGAAAGCCACCCACTGAGCAAATAGCCAAAAAGGGGCTAACGCCGCAGACTCTATTCCCGGAAATCCAATAATTCCAAAACCGGAAATAACAGTGTCCCAGAGGTAACCAATCGTCGATAAAACAATCAAAAACCCCAGTTCGGTCCATTCTCCATCGATGAGTATGAGATGAAGAATGACGGACAGAGCGACAACAATAGGGCCCAGGAAAAAAAGCGAGTACAAGCTACTGAGTACATTAGCCCCCCAGCAAATATTAAATAAGACAAAGTCTACGAGAGATAAACGGTTTTTCAATTTAATATGTCATCCAGAACGTGATCCTGAGGGATATTGTTTATTGCCGCTGAGGTACTTGCTGCCGGTTGATTTGATGTAAGGCACATTACAGTATATTCGTGGTATCGGAACTTTATTTTGTTAGGATATCGCTGTTCGTAGTAAAAATCATATCACTTGCGAGGTTTATAAATCGACATTATAACGGACGAAAATTTTTCCTGGGTAGTTTTGATCGCGTTCGTCATTGCTTTTCCATCCACGGCACTGGAGGCTAACGCTGAACCTACCGGGGTACCTCCCTCAGGAGAAATCGTCTTCAACGTTTTCATGGACGGTGACAAAGTCGGACGCGATTACTATAAATTTCATTATACAGGAGATACGCTTGTTGTGGAGCGTTCGGTGAATTTAAGCGTATCTTACGTTTACATAAATTTTCTGGATTACGAGCATAATTCCACCGGCTACTGGCGAAATGGGCAGTTGTTCAAGCTTGATGCCTCCACCCGTCGAAGTGACAGCATCAGGCGTGTGAAGGCAGAACGGCGTGGCCAGGAGATGACAATCCTGGAAGGGGATAGTCCGGCCAGAACCACGGATCCCGTGATCCCCACCAGCTGGTGGAATCCCGCAACGACTGATGCATCGTTACTACTTGACACTCAATTCGGCCGGTTTCGAAACGTTAACGTCACAAAAGTTGGTGAGGAGCAACGCAGAAAAGCTAACAAAACCGTTGAGGCCGATCATTATCGGGTCAGTGGTGACATCGAATTGCAACTCTGGTACGGACCCAATCAGGAACTGGTCGGAATTCAGTTCGAGAGGAAGGGTTACACGTTTACCTACGAACGAATTAATTAACTAAACAAAAGGCGGGAGTAGGCCATGGGGATTTCTGACTTGAACGGTAAAACAGTCTGGATTACTGGGGCATCGTCCGGTATTGGCAGGGAAGTCGCCAAACAGCTCGCTGACGAAGGTTGCAAACTGGCCGTATCCGCCAGAAGCGAGGACAAACTTAAGGAGTTGGCGGACGAGTGCAAGGGGACCGAGGTCGAAGTTCTCCCCATGGACGTGACGAATAAGGAACGTCACGAAGAGGTCGTCGAGTCGATAAAGGATACGTTTGGTGGCCTCGATATCGCCTTTTTTAACGCCGGGGTCTATTCACGTCCGGATCGTCCCATCGATTCGAGTGCCATCGAAAAAGATTACGACGTCAATCTTTTCGGCATAGTTTACGGTGTGGAGGCTGCTTTACCCTTGTTACAGGAGTCCCCTGACGGACTCCTTGTCGGTATGAGTAGTGCCAGCGCCTACGGACCCCTCCCGAGGGCTTCCTCCTATGGTTCATCAAAAGCTGCCGTGAAGTACCTTTTTGATGCGCTCCGGTTCGAGTGGGACGTTAAGGAAATCGATGTTGACCTCTCGGTTGTCTGTCCGGGTTTTGTAAAAACCCCCATGACCGAGGAAAATGAATTTCCAATGCCATTTCTCGTGGAGGTGGATAGGGCGGCTGAGGTTATTGTCCAGGGGATTAGAAAGAGCAAACAGGAAATTAGCTTTCCCTGGCAGCTTGTTTTAACTCTCAAATTTCTGAATCTCCTGCCGAGATTTCTCTATAATCCTCTTGTTCGAAAGGTAACCGGTGTTTCATGAAAATTGCGGTTGTTGGTTCCGGAATTTCCGGAATCTTTGCGAGTTACTTACTTGATCGCCGCCATAGTGTGACGCTGTACGAAAAACGTGATCGCCTGGGGGGGCACAGTCACACGGTAGACGTTTCACTGGAGGATAGTAGCCATCCCGTTGATACTGGTTTTATCGTTTACAACGAAAAGAATTACCCTATCTTTGAGCAGTTCCTGAAAACACTCGATGTGACGACGAAACCAACCTCGATGGGATTTAGTTTCCGGGATCAGGCCTCCGAAATGGAATACGGCGGGGGCGGCCTCGGTGATTTTTTCGTTCAAAAATCAAATCTTCTCAGTCTTTCCCACTGGAAAATTCTACTTGATATCCTTCGATTTTACTTCCTGGCCCCGACCAAAACTGCAGCGGAAAAAAGTGATATGACGCTGGGGGAATTCCTTGATAGAAATAATTTCAGTGAAAGTTTCGTAAGTGATCATCTGATTCCTATGGTTTCGGCAATCTGGTCGGTCCCTCTGGAAACCGCACGGGAGTTTCCCTTTGGTTACGTTGTTGATTTCTTTCGGAATCACGGCTTGCTAAAACTCTGGAACCGGCCCCAGTGGCGCACCATTGAGGGTGGGTCCCGTGAGTACATCCAGGCGTTCGAGCAGGAGTTTGACGGAGTCATCAAAACCAACCAGCCTGTCGAAAAAATCACCCGCAAGGACGATCAAGTGATGATTCAGGCGGGCTACGATTGGACCCAGTACGACGGCGTTGTCCTGGCGTCCCACAGTGATCAGAGTTTGTCTCTCCTCGACGAGCCCACACGACGTGAGCAAACAATTCTGGGTTCCATAAAGTACGAACAGAATGATGTGCTGTTGCACACCGACCAATCGTTACTTCCCCGGAACAAGTCCATATGGACGTCCTGGAATTACCACCGGGATGAGACCAGTACCAACCAGACGACCGTCACGTACAACCTGAGTATTCTTCAGGATCTTCCTTTTGATCAACCGGTCTGTGTTTCGCTCAACGCAGGGGACAAAGTAAATTCCGATCGAATTTTAAATCGGTTTTCCTACGCTCATCCCGTCTATAATCAAAGCGCTCTGGAGGCTCAGGACCGCTGGGAGGAAATCTCGGGCCAGAAGAATACGTATTACGCCGGGGCTTACTGGGGAGATGGTTTTCACGAGGATGGAGTTGAAAGTGCCGTTCGGACGGCCCGCCAGCTCGGAGTGGAGTGGACCCCATGAAGTCGGCTTTCTACGAGGGGACTGTGACCCACGCCAGGAGTACCGAAGTTGATCATAATTTTTCAGTCTCGCTGTTTATGGTCTATCTTGATCTTGGTGACCTCAACGACGTATTTAGTAATATTCCTTGCTGGACGATAAACCGACCCGGTCTGGCCGCCTTCCATCGAAACGATCACTTTGGTGAGACATCACGGGATTTAGAGGATTGTGTTCGGGACAAAGTCGAGGAAAAAACGGGTGAACGCCCCACGGGATCCATCCGGCTCCTCACACAACTTCGTTATTTCGGGTACTGTTTTAATCCCGTTAGTTTCTACTACTGTTTCAACCGGGACGAGGATGATCTGGAGGCGGTCCTCGCTGAAGTCCACAATACGCCCTGGGGGGAGGAACACGTTTATGTCCTACCCCGGTCATCGGGAGATAGTCGTGGGGGTCGACTCAGTTTCACCTTCGACAAGGAATTTCACGTCTCACCATTTCTGTCCATGGATACTTATTACGACCTCTCCGTTACGGTGCCGAATGATTCCTTGTCCGTTCGAATCGATAGTTACCGGGACAACGAAAGAATTTTACGGGCCGATTTACACCTGAAACGCCGTTCTATCAGCATGTACAGTGCCTTCGTCGAGTTGATGCAATACCCCGGCATGACCCTGCAAACCATTGGACGAATCTATTACGAAGCGTTGAAACTCTGGTGGAAAGGGGCCTCCTATCATCCACATCCCAGGGGTGCTTCTACATGAGTTACGACCATCAGTTGAGTAAACCCGTTGAGGGCCTAACGGCGGTTCCTCTGAAGGGTGCTCGGAGCCTTGTTCTGGGAAAGATAAGTAACTGCAAGCGCGGGACGCTTCATCTCACGGATAGTTTCGGTAGCAGAACTATTGGCGGTTCCGCCGATGTTACGGCACGGTTAACGGTCCACGACCCAATCCTATATCCCAAACTTCTTCTGCGTGGCCCTATTGCCTTTGGTGAGTCCTACCGGGACGGGGATTGGTCAAGCCCGGACATGGCTTCCGTACTCGAATTTTTTGTTCTTAACAGGGACGCTTTGACGGGTGGGGTTGAATACCTGAATATTCTCAGGCCCCTTGCGAAGGTCTATCACTGGAGTAAAGAAAATACGGTAGAGGGATCACGGGAGAATATTGAAGCCCATTACGACATCGGCAATGATTTTTATCAGCTGTTCCTCGATCGAACGATGACCTACTCCAGCGCTTACTTTGCTGAACCAGAGCAGTCTTTGTACCAGGCCCAGCAGGTCAAATTAGAGCGACTGGCTCGAAAATTGAATATAAACCCCGGGGACAAGGTCCTTGAAATTGGTACCGGCTGGGGGGGATTAACGTCCTTTCTGGCGGAAAACTTTGACTGTCAGGTTACGACAACAACAATTTCGCAGGAACAGTACAACTGGACGGTTGAACGCATCGAAAAATCGGATTACAGGGAAAACGTTAGTGTTCTTAAGAAAGATTATCGGGAACTTTCGGGTGATTTTGACCGGATTGTTTCCGTGGAAATGCTGGAGGCAGTGGGCGAGGAATACTTACCGGTGTTCTTTGAAACCCTCGATGACCTTCTGACGTCCGACGGACGAGTCGTACTACAGACCATTCATATCCGTGATCAGTTCTATGACGACTATCGTAATAACGTGGATTTTATTCAGCGGTATATTTTCCCGGGGGGGCATTTACCGAGTGTCGGAAAAGTTTCGGAGGTCCTGTCGGACACTAACCTTACCCTGACCGACCTCGAGGAAATGGGAGAACATTACGTTAAAACCCTCGAAAAATGGAAAAATCGCCTACTCGACAAATCCAGGCAGATTGAGGAGCTTGGTTACGATGAGGATTTCCTGAGGTTATGGGAGTACTACTTTTGTTACTGTCAGGCAGGGTTTCGGACCGGTTTAATTGGTAATTCTCAGTTAACTCTTGAGAAACCCAGATTACTGGCGGGATAACTCACGCGGATTGACTTATCTCCAGGTCTTCGATCTTGCCGCTATCGAGGTGGAACATCAGGCCGTGGATTGTTAACTCCTAGCCGTTGTTCCAGGCCTCCTGGACAATATTGGTGTCGGCTAATTTTTGCACCTGGTTTTGGACGTTGAGTTCACTCAGTCGGTTCGCCTGTTCCACAGGCGATAGCTTACTCAGTTCTTCCTGGTGACTGTCTTTGATTTGCTTGATTTCCTGAATCCAATTGTCGACGTAATCCATCCGTGAACTTTCTAAAGCTCCTTTTACCCCACCGCATCCTTGATGGCCGCAGACAATAATATGGCGGACTTCCAGTCCTTGAACGGCGTACTGAAGGGTTGAGAGAAAATTAACGTCGGAACCGAGGACAAGGTTGGCTATGTTTCGATGGACGAAGATATCCCCGGCTTCAAGACCGAGTATTTCGGCCGGTGGAACGCGACTGTCGGAACACCCCAACCAGAAGATGTCGGGGGATTGGCCCGCGGCGAGACGATCGAAATACTCGGAGTCCGCTTCTTCCTTAGACGTTGCCCACTTCCGGTTTTGTTCGAGCAGCTGGTCTAATTCTGACATGGCTGGATTGAACTCCTTTCCAGCCTGACCTGCTAACGTCAGTGATCGTTGCGCCGGATATCGGTTATTCGATCATCGTGACTAAAGAGAGTAATTGTACGATCACCCTGCTTGTAAATATAGATTTTCGCGGGATCATCGGCGGTTTTGGCAGTGATTCGATCCGGAGATCCCATTGCGGCAAACATGGCGCATTCGTGTAAGCCGGTGTTGATTTTACCTGACTGTATTTGTTTCAAACGAGCTCGTGAAATCAATCCCCGGCGCTTGATTTCTTCCACGACGTTCGGGGCCTGACCGTAGTGATAGGCTTCGCATAACGTCCGATCGTCCACGGCAGCAAGTTCATTCTTGGAAAGCCCGGATAACTCCGCCTGGTTGGCGCAACTACCAAGCAGACCGAACAGACTCATGATGACCAGCAGAACAATAGACCGTTGGGTCCTCATAAAAACATCCTCGTTAACGAAATAGTATCATTACTGGACGTGAATTTGACTGTGGATTATTCTGGTACGCCAGTGAGATAAGTTATTATATGATTTAATCACAAATTTCACAAGCCTGCGTTTATGCGTCAGTTATTTTTAATCTATAAGTAAGGTGTGAATAGGCGAACGGTATCGTCTCGAACTTTAGCCGGAAAGGAACGATTTTGAATGTCCTCGAGTTGCAAAGTTCTGGCTGACTCCTCGAGTTCCTTAATATGCGATACAATTTTGCTTGACAGTTCTTTATTGTAACATTCCACGTTAAATTCAAAATTAAGCTTGAGACTCCGCTGATCCCAATTCGTCGACCCCAGAAGGACCCAGCTGTTATCGACCACCATGATTTTTGAGTGATCAAATGGTTCAGGAGTCCTGTGAATTTTCACATCCCTGGATAGAAGCTCCTCAAAAGTTGATTGAGACGCCCATTGGAGTAACTTCAAATTGATGTTTTCGGGGATGTAAACGTTTGTTGATATATCCCGCATAGACGCGATCTGTAGTGCTGTTATAAGGTCCTCGTCGGGAAGAAAATAAGGCGTTACTATCCTGATACTATGCTCCGCAGTTGCGATGGCCCCCAGTAAGGTATTGCGGATTTTGTCGTAATCAGCGTCCGGTCCATGGGAAATTCCTCTTGCCAGGACAGTCCCACTGGGTTCAGGATCCGGGAACCATTTCTCTCCTGCTAGTTCTTCATCGTGACAGAATACCCAGTCCTCGGCAAAGGTGTACTGCAAATGAGAAACAATGGGTCCCTCCAGTTTAAAGTGAAGATCACGATGCGGAGCTTCACCGGAGGGCCGGTCGGGTTTCCAGTATAATTTGGATATATTCATGCCACCGGTAAATCCCAGCTTGCCGTCAACAACCATTATTTTTCGGTGGTTACGGAGATTTGCGTAGCGAAATTTCCAGGGAAGCCAGGTGTGCATGAACCGTTCGACCGGTATGGAGGATTGGTTAAGTTGCTTGACGGCCGAGGGATTTGAGTGTCTGGCCCCGACGTCGTCGACGATAACTCTTATTTCAACCCCACGCTTGTCGGCGGCAATGAGCTTCTCGACAAATTGCTTACCGATACCGGAGCCCGCAAAGATGTAACTACAGAGGCTGATTGAATCTTCAGCTTGATCGATGGCATCCATCATCGCCGGATAAGCTTCGGTACCGTTGAATAGGGGTTCTATTGAGTTACCGTCCAAAAGAGGCAGCTGAGTTAGTCCCTGTGTCAATCGGGCCAGGGACCCCAGGTGGGAGTCTTTGGGACTTAGCTGATCCTCAACCTGGCTGGTTTCAAAGGCGCCGGCGGAGGGTTCTGGAGTGTTGATTGGACTGCGGTTTTGTAGTCTCGATTTGGCCCGGCGCTGGATTCGATTTATCCCGAATAAATAATAGAGGATGATACCAACCACTGGAGCAAACCACATCAGACCAATCCAGCCGGTAGCGGCACGGATGTTTCGCTTGTTTCGAAGGGCATGAATCATTGATAGTACAATTAAGGCAACGTAGAGAAGTCCACCTAACCAGGTCCAGGGTAAGGTATATTGTTCGTGCAGGTTAAGCAAAAGAGTCTGAACCCGGTGCAACCAGGATACGGGGGAGGGATTAGCTAAGGCCAAGTCCGACACCTGATTGTTGAGGGATTAGTTCCATTCAAGGGTTCAAAAATTGACGGATCAGTTCTGGGGTAGGGAAAGCCGGTAGTTATAAATTCTGTCAACCGCGATTTCACCTTCGTTAAAGTTAAAGTGTCGAACCACTCCTCCCCAATCACTCGATCGATTAACAAAAACAAATCGGTACCGGGGTTGAGTCGTGTTTTGAGTTAGGGGGGGCAGCCGAAATCCGATTAACTGGCCGGTGATATCTCTTCGAGTCCGTTCAACACTGTCGTTAAACAGTCGACTTGTTACGGTAATCGAGTCAAAACGGCCCGTGATTCTGAGTCCGTAAAAGGCATCCTGAGGGCTCAGGGTTCGCTCAAAGTGACGAATAAACTCCGATTGGTTTCTGGGTTGAATGGTATCGAACGTTTTGTCCGGGTTAAATTTTGACACACGTGCGTAAGTAAACTTCGAATCATAAACTGGATCGGTCACTGTTCCATCGGAATCAATTCTGAACTCATTGTCCTGGTTAAAAACGATAACGGTACTGTCCCCCGAAAGCATGCCGTAGCCAAACTTACCCCGTCGCCTGAGTTCTCGACGGGTTATACCAGCAGTTCGATTGTTTCGGTTTAATATCTCGCTGGTCGAGTACTGGTAAACGTACTTGTCGGTTTGTTGGCGGAGAGCACAGCCCGTAATTAGAAAAGCGAGTGAGAGAATTAATAGGTGGTTAAGTTTCCTCAATATTTTTATCGCTCCATTTCCGGGCGTTGGTCAGGTTACAAATTGGTAATGTGAATTTTGCCCGAACACTGCCTATTGTACCGGAGAGGTAGAAACATTAAACGGGCGAAGCGGTGTTTGAACGATTTTCCTTAGCGAAAGGGGCCGCTCGCATAAATCTTTTGTTACCCTCTCGGAAATGGAAGACTGGATTGCGTCTGATTGAGGCTGGAAACTTAAGCCGAATATAATCATTCGGGAGGAGTGAGTTGTAATGTTTGGTTGGACGGAGTTACTTTTGGTTTTGCTGGTGGTCCTGCTGGTCTTTGGAGCCTCCCGCTTGCCCGAGGTTGCACGGTCGCTCGGGTTGAGTGTGAATGAATTCAAGCGAGGCCTTGAGGATGATTCCGATAAGTTAGAAGAACCTGACAGTAACGATCAGGAGGACGCGGATACTGGTAAGGACGATGGGACGAAAAACGAATCTGAATAGATTTTTGGTTGTTGGTACCGGTCCAGCGGATCAGTTTCATCCTCTACCTCGACCGGTGGTGAATGAGGTATGATCCTGATCCAGTCCCGGTGAGCTATCAGGTTCCCACCATGTAGGCGTTAACGTTTCGGCTAACGTCTTTCAGGTTTATACCCCAGAAGTTCTCTCCCGTGGAATCCCGTCCGATTCCGGATATGTACGTTTCCCTGGTCTGGGACGGCGGACTGAGAATCAACGTACCGGTGAAGCCAAGTAATTCGTCCACGGCCAGCGAAACGGGCATCGCCAGATCAAGTATTACGGCTGGTCGTTCGATCGGATCCCCAAAACGGGGATCGATTTCATCGAAACCGACCATGGGATAAGCCTGATCGTCGGTCATGATCATTCCGTTTTCAGGCTTGAGTTGATCTTCGAGACAGTGAACGGCGTCAATGAAACGAATTGGGAACCCAAGTTTACGACTTCCGATCTTTGCCAGCAAAAATTCGTCCCACTGAAAGGGAACGGGAAAGTGCAGTTCGAAGGTCGTCCCCTCGCTAAGTTCCGTTTCAATCTCCACTCGACCGCCATACTCCCGCACCGTTGTGGCGACGGCGTCCATTCCCACGCCTCGACCCGAAACTTCCGAAACGTCTTCGGTGGTGGAGAAACCGGGTTCAAAAATTAGTTTGAGTTTTTCGTAATTGGTCATCTGACCGAGTTCACTCTCGTCAATAACTCCTTTCTCGACGGCGCTTTCGGCTATTGAGTCCGCGTCCAGGCCGGCACCGTCGTCGCTTACTTTAACAACGAACGAACTGGCGACCTTTTCAAAGGAAAGTTCGACCGTTCCCGTCGGATCCTTGCCGTTTTCCTCACGAACTGATTCGGATTCAATACCGTGATCAATGCTGTTTTTGAGCAGGTGAGGAAGAATCTTGGACAGGTCTTCAATGACTGAGGCACTTGCCTGATTCGTCTCTCCCGAGACGTGGAAGTCAATTGACTTGTCGTCCAGCTCACTGGTGGTGGACCGCACGAGACGCTTTAGTTTTGGGATAATTGTCTTTGGTCGAATAAGACGGATGTCAAGCAGTGAACGGGATATCTTTCCCGCCTCCTGCATTAACCCCCGTTCGCCGCGGTCGAGCAATTCGGCTCTTAAGTTCTCACTCTTACGAAATAATTCGTCCAGTTTTTCAATTGAGACAGGGATCTCCTGAATTTCGACCTCAGTTGATGAAGTGCCGGATTGAGAGGATGAGTCCGAGCTGTCCGAAGTCGTTTCAGTATCATCTTTTGTTTCGTTTTCTTCCAGAATGGATTCGATGGATTCCAGTAGCTGTTCGGGCGGATCCGACTCGGGATCCTCCTGAATCATTTGGTTTAGCTGATCGTTAACTTCCAGGAGCAAGTCCCCTACCTCCGCCGAAGGGGATCGGTTGTTTTCCTTCAATTCGCCAAGGACGTCCTCGAACGTATGAACGAGGTTTCCCATTCCTTCAAAGCCGGCGGTGTAGCAGTTTCCTTTTAACGTGTGCATCAGCCGGTAGGAGTGATCCAGGTCGTCAACGTTAGGATTGTCGTAAAATTTGGTTGCAACCTCCTCGATGTCGTCCGAAATATCGTCGAACTCGGACTTGAAGGCTTCGAGCATGTCCGAATCACTCATCGGTCTTGTCTCCTTCGTCAATCAGTTGTATGGAATTGAATGGTTGAAGGATTTCTTCTCCCTCGTTCTCTATGCGGAGGGCAGCTTCGTCTCCTTCCGGTTGGCCAAGAACAGGAAGAGGCTCTCCTCCAACGACTCCCATTCGGCCAGAGGAGTCATCAACCCAGATGACCTTATCGTGAATTGAAATAAACTGGCGGGAGTCCACTGTAATCCTGGCGGACCGATGAAAAACTTCGACGATAAATTCTATGCCGGGATCGTTGACGGAACGGTCCTCGTCAAACTCACCGACGATAAAGCTAACGGGATCGGGTTTCAGTGGATGCAAACCAATTTCGACCATTCGAAGAACATAGTCAAATAGACTGTGGAGTGAGGAGGAGGCTCCACGACTCTTGGCCGACTTCACTCGAAGGTTCCAGAAATCCGTTAATTCCTTCGAAGGGAGGATATCACACTCAAACAGGGATCCATTGAAGTGACGGCTGTGTCCGTTCAATTCAATGTCGTCCGAACCCAGTGTCGTGAAAATCTCAACGAGGTTCGAGGCGAGATCCTCCAGTTTTACGGCACGGGAGGTCCAGATGACAGTTTCCAGCAAACGGTGGATGTCCGATTGTTGCAGTGATGTCGATTTGAGTAAGTCTTCTTCGTTTGAGCGAATTTCGGCGTTAGCACGCTGGAGTGCTTCGAAAGCATCCTCAAACGATTCTTCCGCTCCAATCCAGAGTCCGGCCTTTAGGAGCCAGTCCAGCGTTTCACCACTGATTTTCAAGGAAGTTCGTCCCCCGAAAGTTTGTCCATGGGTTGGGAGAGAAATTCAGCCAGTTTTTCGACTTCCTCCTCGTCCAGGAAGTTTTCCAATTCCTCGAGTAAGTGGCTTATTATTGAACCTTTAACCATAATGTCCGAGTCTGCTCCGCCCGTGTTGACGGCTTGATATTGCATTTGGGTGTTAAGCATCATCCAGTGAGCTTTGATTTCAACGTAACGAAGAATCAGGGACGTTCTAATTTCGTCAGGATCCTGGACGTCCTCGGTCAAAGCAAGAAATTCATCCCGGTATTCGCGGATCCACTCCAGCAGTTCGTCCTTTTTGTCCTCATCCTCAATCATGCTTTCTATTGTCTCGTTCCAACCTTCCTCCAGGTCGGGATCATTCAGGGTCTCACGGATGTCGTCGACAAAGCTCATTGCTGAAAACCTCCGGAAAAAATTTGGTCGATTGATTCTAAAAACAGTAAAAGCCATAAGTCTCGAACTAAAAAGGGAATCCGTTTATTCAGCCGTAAGGAACCTTACATTTAGCATTTTTGTCAATTTCGGAATGTTGGCTATATTAAGGATCAAAATAAAAGGAGGTGATTTGTGTGACTGACGAGGGCAACAAGTCCAGTACCGTGCAGCAACTTGAATCACTCTACGAAGAAAAAGAAACACTTCGGGACGAACTGGGCGTGTCGGATCCCGAGGACATCATCAGCATGGTTCACAGTTTGCAGGATCAAGTCGAAGCCCTGTATGAAGAAAAACATCACGAGACTTAATCACAAGACCGGAGGGTCTCTCATGAGCTTTGTTTCCGATGATACACTTGAAGAAATTCCTGAGATGAATTCCGACGAACTAGACGAGTTGGACTTTGGTGTCGTTAAAGTTGATGAAAGCGGAGTCGTCGAGGAATACAACCAGTACGAGTCCGAGATGGCTGGCGTTGACCCCGATACGGCCATGGGTCAGAATTTCTTCACTGAAGTTGCCCCCTGTACGAACAATCAGCTGTTCTACGGACAGTTCCAGGACGGCATGGAGGACGGGGAGTTGGACGTAGAAATGGACTACACGTTCACGTACAAAATGAAACCCACCAACGTCAAAATCCGTCTCTACCACGACCAGGATTCCGAAACAAACTGGGTCTTCGTAAAAACCAAAGATTAATTTTTGGCCAGTCGAGTATCTCCCATCCAGAGCGGTAAACCCGACGGCTCGGATTTTACCTGGCGCAGGTTCATTGCAGGACAACTGCGTGGTGCCTCCGAGCCGTCCGTTGTTTTTGACGAAACAACAGTTCCCGGGGCTTCGCTCTGGACGGGAGCCAGACTCTGGGTAGAGGCTTTTACAAGAAGCAACCTTGAACCCGGTGATCGGATAATTGTTTGCCTCCCCGAGGGACCGGCGTTCCTGCAGGTTCTTCTGGCATGCTTCTGGAATGATTACACCGTTGTTCTTTCCGAACCAGGTAGCGGTAAAGTCGAATATTTGGCCGAGAAATTTGACGCTCGGCTTTCGATTGGTCCGAAAGATAGAAATGACTGTTCCGTCAATCCTCAGGACCACGGTCCTCCGGAGGAATCATTTTCTCCTAGAGCCTACTCCGGACACCTGGATCGAACCCCGGAAATTCGTGTCTTTCTCGACGAAGAGCAGGCCGACGAAGCGTTGTACCGAGGGTACACTACCCGGAATCTTCTTGAGCCGATATCCATGCTGTGGACGGCCAGTGAAGACTACTCCATTGTCTGTAGTAGAAGCACCTGGTACTCGACACAAGGATTGGTTTTTGGCCTTCTCGGTCCACTTCTTTCGGAAAAGATAATTTTAAAGTTAACAACTTCCTCCCCTGAACTCCGGGATTTATCCGATACGATAACTGGCAAGTCCCTCTGCGAGACTAACCTTAAATTCTTTCGTCATGCTAGGGAAGATACCCTTGAACTCCTCAAGACATGCTTCGACCGAATTCTGGTTAGTGTCGACTTTGCGCAACATGAAAGGAATGAAGTTGAATCAGTTGCCAGGGTTTTCAGTGAGGCTCAAATTCGGATCCTACCGACTGTACCGGATGCCTGTGGCGGCCTGGCTATAGAAACGTCGACGGATAGTTTTCGGGCTTTCGGCAGCAAATTCAGGACGGACGACAATCATTTTCAAATTTATTCGCGGGGAGTTAACACGGTGATCTTCGATCCAGCCTCGACGAAACTGTCCACCGGAAAATTACCACGCTGGGTTGATACCGGGATAAACTGTAATCGATACTCAATGGAACTGGACTGATAATAATTTGTTAAACTTTTCTTGAAGGTGATTAGATCCTGGCTTTTAGTTCTGGCCCCGTCACATAATGTGCCTTTTAAGTTCGTAGGGCAACTCCGAATGATTGTCTTTCGATAAAGCGAAATGTGTACGGTTGCAAGAAACTGTAACTTACAGCATTAGACTGTGGAGTTTATGTCACGAAAACTTTTCGTTTCCGTCCTTATAACGATTGTCTTGCTTACGCTTCTCACCCTGATTTCGGTTGGTACGGTTAGGATGTACCTGGAAAACCAGGTTCAGCACTATGGCACGCAATATTTCGGGGATTCCTTCGGCTTGCGGTCCGTTAAATTAAATATTTTCGCCCATAAAATTACTCTTCGTGGTGTCAAATTTAAGTCAACTGCACAGGGTTACACGGCCAGTGTATCTATTTCCGAGTTGGCTATTAGTCCTGATCTTACGTCGTTTTTGAGTGATACAATTGTCATTAATACAGTGGCCATCAGTGACCCTGACGTTCAGCTCACTTCGCCCGACACAGGGACGAGTAAGAAAAAATCCCCCTCGACGAAATTGGCCCCGGCGGAATTACCAGCAACTTCCGGCGGGGTATCAAATAGCTTCCAGTCGTTTCGATTAGACACTTTTCGTTTGGATCACGGTACCGTCGATTGGATGATTGCTTCCGTAAGGGGAGATACGGAGTTACGGTTGAACGAAATTGAGGTAAAAACTGGCATTGTAACCCCGCGAACCCTCAAGGAGGGCATCGATATAGATGCTCGGGCGACGGTTGCGGGGGGAACCGGCCAGGTTACGACCTCGCTGGACGTCTCGGTTCTGCCCGAACTTCAGGGAAGCGGCCTATTGAAAATCAGTGGATTGGGTCTGGCCAGTTTCAATCAATTCATGGGCAATCGCGTCGAACTAAGATCAGGAACTCTCACGACACTTATCCCATTTTCGGTATCTAGGGACCATCTTCACCTGAGGAAAACCGATATCCGAGTCCAGGGTCTTCGTGCCGAGGTCCTTCGTCCGCCGGAGGTGACTCCCGACACTCGTCCCCTGGACCAGAATCCACCGGGAATGGACACGGAAGTGGCAGTACCGGAGGATACCGGCACCAACTTTCAATTCGGAGCAGACCGATTCCGACTTGAGCTCCTCGATTCTACCCTTGAGTTTCCAACTGGCGATACAGTTTCTATTCTGAAGCTTTCCCGGGCAACATTCCTGTCGGGATCACTATCAGGGTGGAATGATCCACTTTCGCTTAAATCACAGTTGGTATTTCAAAATCCCGCTGGTCTGATTGAGTTCAAGGGGACGTTACTACTCCCGGTAGGACTGACCGGCATTACAAATTTAATTGCCCGTATGAGGATCGAGCAGGTTAGCCAGTTAAACCAGTACCTTAGTTCTGTTTTACCGGTAGTGTTGAAGCGCGGACAGATGGAACTCGGCGCCCGGGGACACATTACCTCGAATAAATTAGATTTAGCGGTTGAGGTTAATTTCAGGGACCTCAAAACTGGTTCTGGTACGGGTTCAGGGTCGAAGGTGATTGGTATTCCCCTCAATCAATTTCTGCGGTATCTGCAAAAAAATAATGGAAATCTTGATCTTAACTTTACTGTAAAAGGAACACCTGTCAGGCCGATCGTTGATACGTCCTGGATCCGGACGAGAATTCTTGTGAATCTGGGAGTGGATGCGGCAGTGATAGGATCGATCGGAGCTCCCGTCTATGTCGGTGATAAGATTTTGGAGAAACTTTCCGGATTAAGCCTCCTGGGATCCGCGAAAAATGCACTTGGAAGTGTTTTTCAGGGCGAGGGCGAGAAGAACGGTTCTTTCTTCGAACCTGGGGAACTTTCCCTGGACGGGTCCGATACAAATTCGGTGCTTAAAAAGCAAAAATAAAGCCAGGGACCGGTTGAAAGGTTTAATGGATTCCGGTGATTGGATCCAGGTGAAATCGCGTCTGGAGGATAAACCTTTGAATTTGGTTTGATCCAACCTGAAGATTTATACTTGAAATTTTAAGTCCTTTGGCTCTAATCCTCTCTGGAGTGATTCTTGTGGATTAAATCTGGCTGGTATTTTTGCTTTTGTTCTTTGTCCCTGTTCTTCAGCGAAAAATGACCCAGTTTTCTCGGCAACGTTCAATTTCAAGACTCGAGGAGCAACGGGATTCCAGAGTGATAATGCTCGTCCACCGGCAGGAGTCCATGAAGTTTTTCGGTATTCCGATGATGTAATACATTGACATTAATGACTCCGAGGAGGTCCTTCGAGCCATCCAGATGACTGATTCGGATGTAACTGTTGATTTTATTCTCCACACACCGGGAGGCCTTGTTCTGCCGTCCCTTCAAATTGCTCGGGCCATTAAACATCACGAGGCTGAGGTGACCGCGTTCGTTCCCCATTTTGCCATGTCAGGTGGGACGTTGATTGCTCTTGCCGCGGATCGGATCGTGATGTCAAACCACGCCGTTCTCGGTCCCGTTGATCCCCAGATAAATAATTCCCCCGCTGCCTCAATCGTGAACACGGTAAAGAATAAACCTCTGGCTGATATTGAGGATGAAACGTTAATACATGCCGATGTTTCTCGGAAAGCCCTTCGACAGATGAAAAATAGTATTGAGGAGCTCCTCCCGACGAGTATCACCGGGACGGACCGGGAGGAGATCGCCGATCTTTTTTCTAGAGGGGCCTGGACGCACGATTATCCTCTTCACGCGGAGACCCTCCAGGAACTTGGACTTCCAGTGGAAAAGGACTTCCCGGACGAGATTCTGGATCTAATGACGCACTACCCGCATCCATCTCGGTCGGATAGTGTTGAATTCACCCCGTTTCGTCGTGAAAAATCCGGAAAATCCAAAAACTCCTTTCGCGGGGAATGAACTGGGGCTTCTATCCGTCTCAACTGTGGCCACCTGCCGGTTGAGGCCCGTTGTTTAAAGTTTTCCTTCGAGTAGTGGTAAAGTATGTAAGTTAACCGAATCATGATTTAGTATACTTGCAGCCCCAAGGTAACCCGCTTCATTAATAATGGTGAAACGAGCGATGAAAGATCATCCGTACGAAAGTGCCCCCGAGTTCTACGCTGACATCCTTGACTCGCTTCCACTGACGGTCGTAGTTCTGAATGAGGACGGCGATATTTTAGAGGCAAATCAACAGTGGAGGGACTTTGGTCTTCGGAACGACATAAACCAGAATTACCTCAACCCGGGGGTAAATTATTTAGACGTCTGTCGTGATGCCGAGGACGATTACGGTCAGGAAGCTTACCACGGTCTTAAAAAGGTTCTTTCCGGAGAAGAATCATCGTTCTCCATGGAGTATCCCTGTCATAGTGAGGACCGGGACCGATGGTTTCTTATGAAGGCAAAACCACTGGGCGATAGTGACGGGCGGAATGTCCTTGTGATCCACCTTGATATTACTCAGCGGGTTAAGAGTGAACAACGGCTACGTCACAAGGAAAAACTGGCCTCCATTGGAAAGATGTCTGCCAGTATCATGCACGAGATCAACAACCCCAATGCTTTTATTAGCGGTAACGTGGACTACCTGATGAAGCGATTGGGAAAAT
Source organism: Salsurabacterium abyssinicum (SeqCode) (assembly GCA_042219765.1). GTDB lineage: Bacteria > T1Sed10-126 > T1Sed10-126 > T1Sed10-126 > CAZEBV01 > JBDGPI01. The sequence goes on along the minus strand of JBDGPI010000194.1, from coordinate 7,954 downwards.
TCAACGAACAGCATGAAAACGAATCGGGGTCGCCGGAATTAAACAGTTTTCTCGACGAGCTGAAGGATATCCTTGATGACATTAAATCGGGGGCCGACCGGATTGATCGAATTGTGAATAAAGTCGAGGAGTTCTCACAGAAGCAGACGTCCGATGAGTCCGAGACGTCCCTCTCAAAGTTGCCGGATTTACTCTCGGAAATCGTTCATCAGGCCGGTCAGTCGTCGGAGGTTGATTTTATAAAATTCGAGGATCAGCTTCCGGACGACACAAGTAATAAGAGTATTTTACTCTCCGATGACGAAATCCAGGCTATCGTTAAGAATCTTCTGATGAACGCCGTTCAAGCTATATTGGATGGTGAAACTGACGATCCCGAGGTCGATCTGTTTGCTGTCACGAACGACAATAATTTGAGCATTTGGGTTCTCGACAACGGCCCCGGTATCAAGGAAGAACTGATGCCGAAAATTCGTGATCCATTCTTTTCAACTCGATCCATTTCCGAGGGGACCGGCCTTGGACTGTCCATCGTTTCAAACATAACCCAGAAAGTTGATGGCACGTTTGATCTCTACACTGAACCCGGAGAGGGAACGTGGGCAGTCGTTAATATACCGATAGTAGTTCCCGGCGAATAACCTAATCTTATTATTGAAAGCCTCCCCAGGAGGCTAATAGCATCCTGATTCTTTATTCGTATTTTTTTCATATCTAAATATTTTTTTGAGTATGGAGGAATAAATTAATGTTTAACCAGGAACCACCTGAATTGTCGAACCCATACGAATCCGACGGACTATTACAGGCTTACCTCGATCGTAAAATGGGTTCGGATCGACGGAAAATGATGGACTCGAAACTGACGGAACTGGGGGATCTTACCTCGGGAAAATTATTCAACTGTCAGCTTGAAACGCTGGACGAGGAACCCGAGCTGATTAGGGTTTCCCCCTGGGGAGAGCGAGTGGATCGAATTAAGCACACGGAACTCTGGTCACTCGGGCGAGAGGTCGCCGTCGACTACGATCTCGTTTCCCTACCCTACAACCAATCCAACACTCCAACCGACAGAATCGATCAGTTTGCTCGTGTATTCCTTTATGCCCCGTCCAGTGATACTTTCACCTGTCCTCTCGCTATGACCGATGGTGCGGCCAATGTACTTTTGGAGTCCGGAAACCAGGATCTTATTGATGAAGCGGTTCCCCGTCTGACCAGTAACGACCTTGATGAGTTCTGGACCAGCGGGCAGTGGATGACGGAAACCAGTGGCGGTTCCGATGTGTCGCGATCAAATACGGTTGCTCGAAAAAACGACTATGGTGACTGGGAGCTTTACGGTCGGAAATGGTTCACTTCGGCCATTGGCTCGGATATGGCTTTAACCCTGGCGAAAACCGAGAACGGTGACGAGGATTCACTAACGCTTTTTTATGTCCGCACTCGTGGTCCCGAAGGTAAACCCCGTGATTTCAAGATCACCCGCCTGAAGGACAAGCTGGGAACTCGTGAACTACCTACGGGTGAGATTTCCCTCGAGGGAACTCCGGCTCGTCCGGTCATGGGGATTGGCAACGGTGTCAAAAATATTTTCCCGATGCTGAACATAACCCGTACCTGGAACGCTGTCTGTGCCGCCGCATCGATGCGGAGAGGGCTGGACCTTGCACGCAGTTATGCCAAAAAACGGGAACTATTTGGAGGAACTCTCTCCGAAAAACCCCTGCACAAACGAGTCATGAATCGGCTCGAGGCGGAGGCTCAGGGGGCGTTTTTACTGTCCTTTAAAGCCGCCGAACTCCTCGGTTCCGACGACGATGAACTGGCCCGTCTTCTGATCCCCCTGGCGAAACTCTACACGGCCCGACAGGCAGTATCAGCAAGCACCGAAATAATTGAGGTGTTCGGAGGGGCTGGATACGTCGAGGATACTGGACTTCCCAAGATGCTACGGGATGCGCACGTTCTTCCGATATGGGAGGGAACCACCAGTGTTCTTTCTCTGGAAGTCCTTCGACAGCTGGCAAATGACGAAACCCGGGATCGCCTACAGACTGAAATACAGAAAACGACGGCGTCCTCGGACCTGTCCCAGACCGGTGGCGTTCTGGAATCGGTCAGCGAGTCGGTGGATGAAATTTTTGAGTGGTCGATGGAACACCTGGACGAACCAGAAGTGCTCGAAGCTAACGCCCGGACCATTTCATTTCGTCTGGGGCGACTGATTGAGGTTGCTCTTCTTGCTCGACAGCGAGATTGGAACGCCAAAAACGATCGGGAAACCGGTTCTCTGGAAGCAGCCAGGATATTACTTGACTCCACCGATTCAATGAGGAATCAACTTGGTGCGCCAATAACCCTCTAAATTACTTTTGCCTCCTGATCAGTCGATCGTTCCGGAATCGGTAGCGGATAGTTTCACCCAG
>JBDGPI010000194.1:3243-5515 GCA_042219765.1 Salsurabacterium abyssinicum (SeqCode) | reverse complement strand
TTTTCCCTCACGGTCCGGTTGAAGCCAGAAATCGACCTCCATCGTGCTGTACTGACTCCGTTCGAAAATTCGGAATTTAGCCCTGCCAAAATAGATTTGGCTCCTATTCAGGACGATAACTCTGATCTGCTGGATCTCGTTTAGGGAAGTCGTCCAGAGACGGTTTAACCGTCCGTCCTGGACAGGGTAAAGTCCGTGATTTTTTAGCTTGACCTCCCTGATATGCTTCCGAATCGCCGTCTTGACCGCATCGGAGGTGTACCTGGCATTGTCTATCTCCGTCACTGGCAGTCCGGGATAGTTGGATGTTTGTTTGGTTTTCGATGCTGAATGGTCTCCTTGAGGTTGAGGGAGGGCACATCCAGTCAAAATGATAGAAAGTAAAAGAATCATCAAACCATGAGAGAAATGGATACTCTTCACTGACGGATCCTTAGACGTTTGTTGGTTACCCGAGAATATGTTCCGCTATGTCCTCCTGCCGGTGAGTCAGCCATGATTACAGGCCCCCGTAAGGTGAGATCGGTAAACGGTAGAGGTTGGTATCGGCCACGTCCCGATTGCCGGGGGTTACCCGGTCCAGTTCAATCAAGCATTCATGGTAACCCTCTTGGTGAAAGGCTGACGAATTCGATGGATTCATGGAAAAAATTCCCGCACAAAATTTCTGACTGGTTTTTCAGCAGAATTTCTTAGGATTAATAGACTATGGTGAAATTAACTGGATTAGTACCAGAAAGAGGAATCAATTAAAAAAACCTTGAGTCAACTTTGCCCGAAACGGTACGAATTCTACTTTTGCGGGAGTCGATTCCTTTAAGGAGACTATGGGCTAATTTATTACTTTTATTTAATCCTGGCATTTCTTCTTGGGGGCTGCGTTGGAGGACTCCTGATGGGGCCCTAGGACATTTATGCGACGGGTCGGTCGGAGTCCGGTGCTTATGAACCAACGACGCTTCCGAATCCCCCTGCCGGCTGGCCCGTCGTCGCTCGAGCGGACAATAACCTAAAGGCCAACATGATCCGCAATCTTTTAGAGAATCAGAACATTGAAGCGATTACGGAGGAGTCACACTTTACTCGGACCAGCCACAGTCCCAAAAACCCGGAAGCAAGAGGAGTGCCAATCTACGTGGAACCCGGGAATGAGGAGTCGGCCCGTGCTTGCCTGAAGGATACCGATTTCGAGGAAAACCTAGTTTAATAATTCGCTAAACCCAGTTAGGATAGTTGCTCTTCAAGGGGCCTTAGCTCAGTGGCAGAGCGCCACTTTCACACGGTGGAGGTCGCAGGTTCAATCCCTGCAGGCCCCACCATTTTCCCTCCCGTAATGATCACCCGATTTTCAGATGCCGGATAGCTTCTGTCTGGAATTATCATCCTTTCCAGTTGTTGAGTTACAACCTGGAGCTCATCCCTGAGTGATTAACGTTTGATCAATTGAAGAATTGATCATTTGATCAAACGTCTAGCTATTGTTGGGATCAGGTATATCGGTTCAGTTAATTTACTTGAACCAGTTTTTTACCAGGTCCCTGAAACGTTTATCGAGTTTGTTCATCCGGGTGCTCGAGCGGCGTACCAGGATAATGTCCCGTTTGGGTTGTGGCTCGGTGAAGGGGATGAATTCGAGGGAATCCCGATGCTGGCTTTTCCGAACCATGTCAGGAACGAACGTATAGCCAAATCCGGTCTCAACCAGGTTCAGGATCGAGTGAAGACTGCTCCCCTGAAAGACAACGTTCGGGGTGACGTTGTTCTGTTGACAGAACGACAGTGACTGATCTCGCAGGCAGTGGCCTTCCTCGAGCAGGAGTATCGGCTCGTCGTTGATTTCATCGAGTGAGATCTGGTTGCGGTCCGCCAGCGGTTCCTCCTTGCTTACGGCCAGGTAGAACGGCTCCGATCCCACCTGCTCCACGGTCATTCCTTTGTCGGGAATGGGAGGGGAGAGCAGCAGGTGGTCGACCTCCCCCATCTTAAGACGGTTCAGCAGGTTGTCCGTCTGTTGTTCCTCGACGTAAATGTCGAGTTCGGGTTCGCCTGGGTACAGATCCTCCATCATGTCGGGGAGAAAATAGGGCGCGATCGTTGGTATAATTCCTATTTTCAGTGTGCCTTTGAGGGCATTGGGATTACTGTCGTCCACGGCACTCGATGCCCCGCGAACCGCGTCCATAATCTCCAGAGCGTGCGGGAGAAAATTTTCCCCGGCTTCCGTTAGTTTGATTCCACTTCCCATTCTCTCAACCAGCTGGCAGTTGAGTTC
>JBDGPI010000194.1:1955-3233 GCA_042219765.1 Salsurabacterium abyssinicum (SeqCode) | reverse complement strand
TCCGATTCCAGTTTTTTGATTTGTTGACTGAGTGCCGGCTGTGAAACGTGAACGTTCTCGGCCGCCCTGCTAAAATTTTCAGCACGGGCAAGTGAAACGAAATATTTTATCTGTCGAAGTTCCATGGTTCCCACCAACTATAAGGGGAAATTATTTAGTGTATAAACTTTATTGATTTCGTTTATTTGCTCATCTCATTTACTATAAGCTCAAGAGAAAAAACTGAGAACAGAGTAGCGTTGATTCCCACTTTCATTATCAGGAGTGACAGTTATGACGAAGGAGCATGTTTCAGGTGACGACGTAGATGTAAGCGATTGCCCGGTGGTAGGCGGACCGGAGGGTATCGGGACGGAGGAATCCACCACCCGGAACAAGGAATGGTGGCCGAACAAACTGGACCTGTCGATGCTCGAGCAGGATTCCCCTCACCTTGACCCCAGGGACGATGATTACGACTACTCCGAGGCGTTTCAGGAAATTGATTACGACGAGCTGAAATCGGACCTTGAGGACCTTATGACGGACTCGAAGGATTGGTGGCCGGCCGATTACGGTCACTACGGCGGGTTGTTCATACGAATGGCCTGGCACGCCGCTGGCACTTACCGCACCGTTGACGGTCGCGGTGGAGCGAGTGGTGGAACACAGCGTTTCGCTCCACTAAACAGCTGGCCCGATAACGCCAACCTCGACAAGGCCCGTCGTCTTCTCTGGCCGATAAAGAAAAAATACGGAAAAAGCCTTTCGTGGGCCGACCTGATCGTTCTCGCCGGAAACGTAGCCATGGAGACAATGGGCTTCGAGACACTCGGATTCGGTGCCGGCCGGGAGGATGAGTGGGAACCGGACGACGCTTACTGGGGTTCCGAGCAGGAGTGGCTAACAAACGAGGACCGGTACAGTGGTAAAGACGAACTCGAAAAGCCGCTCGGTGCTTCCGAAATGGGACTTATTTACGTCAATCCCGAGGGGCCCAATGGAGAACCGGATCCCGAGTGGTCCGCGTACCGTATCCGTCAGACGTTCGGCCGCATGGCCATGAGCGACAAAGAAACCTTTGCCCTGATCGCCGGCGGTCATACCTTCGGAAAGGTACACGGTGCCGCCGACGACGACGAGTATCTTGGACCGGAACCGGAAGCCGCCCCAATCGAACAGCAGGGGTTTGGGTGGCAAAATGAGTACGAGAACGAGTACGACGGCGACAAACGGGGTGCCATGATAACCAGTGGCATTGAGGGACCCTGGACGAACAATCCTACTCAGTGGGACACC
>JBDGPI010000194.1:0-1945 GCA_042219765.1 Salsurabacterium abyssinicum (SeqCode) | reverse complement strand
GGATTACGAATGGGAACTGACGGAAGGTCCCGGTGGTGCTTACCAGTGGACGCCCAAGAACGAAGACGCTCAGAACTCTGCGCCGGCAGCCGATGAATCGGGTGAAAACGTTACTCCGATGATGCTCACGACGGATGTTGCCTTAAAACGGGATCCCGAATTCCGGGAGTACGCGGAGCACTTCCGTGACAACCCCGAGGAGTTCCGTGAAGCCTTTGCACGTGCATGGTTCAAACTAATTCACCGTGACATGGGTCCCAAAGACCGTTACCTTGGTCCGGAAGTTCCCGAAGAGGATCTGATCTGGCAGGATCCACTGCCCGACGTCGACCACGACTTGATCGGTGACGACGAAGCCTCCGATCTGAAACAGACGTTGCTCGATTCGGACCTGGACCGTTCCCAGCTCGTGAAGACTGCCTGGGCTGCTGCTTGCACCTACCGGGATAGTGACAAACGGGGTGGTGTCAACGGGGCTCGCATTCGGCTTGAGCCGCATCGGAACTGGGAGGTAAATGAACCGGATGAACTCGAGTCCGTGCTGGAAACCCTCGAAGCCATTCGGGGGGACTTCAATAGCTCACGGTCCGATAACACCAGGGTTTCGCTTGCCGATTTGATCGTTCTCGGCGGTTATGCGGCAATTGAAGAGGCTGCCGCAGAGGCCGGGTACGAGGTCAATTTTGACTTCGAACCGGGTCGAACGGATGCTTCCCAGGACCAGACCGACGAGGAGTCTTTTCAGTGGCTAGAACCAAAAGCTGATGCCTTCCGCAATTACAACAGCGGTGAGTACGACCGTCAGCCGGAGGAGCTAATGCTGGACCGGGCGAATTTACTGACCCTAACGGCTCCCGAAATGACGGTCCTCCTCGGAGGCATGCGCACGCTGAACGCCAATTACGAGCAGTCCGACCTTGGCGTGTTTACTGACCAGCCGGGAACGCTGACAAACGATTTCTTCGAAAACCTTCTCGACATGGACTACGAGTGGCAAAAGTCCGATTACGAGGAAGGGGTTTACGAGTTGCGTGATCGGGAAACCGGTGAAGTCGAGTGGAAGGGATCACGAGTGGATCTTGTGTTCGGTTCGAACGCCGAATTACGGGCTATTGCGGAAACTTACGCCGAGGCCGACGGCGAGGAGACGTTCGTGGAAGACTTCGCGGACGCCTGGGAAAAGGTCATGAAACTCGACCGGTTCGATCTTCAGTAGTCCATCCACGTCCCGACAATACTTTCCGACAATGAGAGCAGGGTCCGGGCTGACCGGACCCTGCTTTTTATTAATTCCCCAAGTATCAATTGTCATGTTTGCGTTCAGGGCGATTGACTACCCGGGTTTTCGCGACTCAGTCCATGGTATCAAGTACATTGATGATTATATTTTGTATTAAGGATTTAAAATTAGTACTTTTAACCCTAATACCTGAACATATGGTTTAGACTGGAGGATTCAGCGATGGCATTATCCGTAGGGACCAAAGCACCCGATTTTAGTTTGCCACCCTCGGGCGACCCTGAGTCACGGGTTACCCTGGAGGATACGAAAGGCTACAAATTTGTATTACTTTTCTTTCCGATGGCTTTTACCTCCGTTTGTACCGAGGAAGCCTGCACCGCCAGTGAGGATCTTTCTCAGTACCGGAAACTTGGTGCCGAAGTCATGGGGGTCAGTGTCGATTCTCCCTTCACTCAGCAGGCCTGGAAGGAACAGGAAGATTTTGATTTGCCGTTACTGTCGGATTTCAACCGGGAGATGATTGATGCCTATGACGTTATGCGCGACGATTTACTCGGGCTGAAGAACGTGGCGAATAGAGCGGCCTTTGTGATAGACGAAGACGGTATTATCCAGTACAGCTGGGAGACCGATGATCCCGGTCAAATGCCCCCGCTGGACGAGATACGTGAGACCGTCGAATCCCTCTAAACGTCACCTTCA
>JBDGPI010000193.1:0-2555 GCA_042219765.1 Salsurabacterium abyssinicum (SeqCode) | reverse complement strand
ATAGTGAGCGCTCAAGCCGACACGGATACTCAGGAAGGATTTCACACCATTACGCCCGACGAGGCCGACCAGTTGCGTGAGCGCATTCCGCCCGCGGACGAACTTGAAGAACTGTCCAACCTCAACAAGCTTCTGCAGGACCAGACACGGCTTCGCATTCTGCTATACATCGCCCAGCAGGAGCTTTGTGTCCACGACCTGACGGAGCTTCTGGACATGAACCAGCCGGCGGTCTCCCACCAGCTTGGCAAACTACAGGAACAGGGCCTGCTCGAACGGCGAAAGGAAGGCCGGGTCGTGTATTACTCCCCGCAAAACCGGGCCGGCATCACGCTGATTGAAAAGGGACTGGAGATCCTTAAGGACGCCTGATTCCCCGCCCGATTGGTTATTATTCCCGCTGGCGGACGGTCCCACCGATGACGAGAGCAGCGCTGATCAGCACAAGATTTTTAATGATGTATTGCCCCTCCATGGTCAATCCGAAGGGAATCGAATTAAAACAGACCCCCGGCAGTAAAAACAGCGGCATGACCGTGCCGGGCATCTGTAGAAAAAGCAGAAGAATCGCCCCGCGGATCAACGGTCGAAACAACAATCCGGCGCCAATCGCCATCTCCCAGTAGCCGAGGAAGGGAACAAACCAATCCGGGTCGAACCAGAAGACCGTTTTTCTCACCAGGGGTTCGGCCGGGCTGATCCCGAGCGGTTTCAGGGCCCCGAACCAGATAAATACGACCCCCAGCGACATTCGCAACAACCAGGGACCGTACTCCGCCATGGTCGAGGCGATCCACCGATCGATCCGGTCAAACTGTTCCCGGGGATTCATGGTTTTACGACGTCTCCGTCATGATGTTGTTTTCGTCAGCTGGAGGTCAAAGGTCAGCGGGACCGCATCCGAAACGTCCTTGTGCCCGCATACCTCCATCAGTGCCTGGAGAGGCCCGGACAGCCCGAATTTCTTAATACTCAGAACCCACGGGGTCCGGCTGGTAATACGCAGTGTGTCTTCCCCCGTCCGTGTAACCCGAAGCGGGACAAACGTGTCGACGGTCTCGCCGGCCAGTGTCATCGAGCCGGACGCCCCCACTTCCGTGGGGGAATTCGTGTTCGTAAGCCGGGACTGCTGAGTTTTTACGGAATCAAAAGAAAACGACGCGTAGCGAAATTGTTTGTTCGAGGGGATGCGAAAGAAGGTGTCGACGATGTTCTGGTTTCGCACGTCCAGACCCGTCTCAATGGAGGACAAATCGAGTTTGAATGAACCACGGGATCCCGAGAGGGCACCGTCGGAAGGAATCGTCACCGACCCCTGGACCTTATTGAACTTCCCCGTGACCGCGAGGTCGCCGTTCTTGATTGACGTGAATTTCACGGACGAGGCCGAGCTGTTAACCTCGTATGTACCTGAAATTGGCTGTAGTTCCTGCGACGAGCCGCATCCACTCAGGAACAGCAAGCAACCAACGAAAATAGCGACAACACACCGAGTGTTCATAATGTACCTCCTATTGGGGTTGAAATGACTGATTGTAACCGGACTTCGTGGTCCTCGGTGTTATTTTGATAAATTCGTTTTCCGTGGCCATGTGACAGTTGTTACAGGAGGTGATCAGGGATCGGTATTGCTTGTTGACGTTTTCCCAATCCGGGTCCTTCAACGCCTCGTCCATGCCGTTTAACTCCGGCTTTAAAATCGATTTCGCCATCTGACCCACCGGATACCCCTCGGCTTCCTTAACGGTGGACAGTTCTCCGTAAACCTCCTCGAGCTCGTGAAGGTAGAACTTCGCGAGTGGTTTGTTTTTCTGCCGAACGGCCAGTCCCATCTTGTGGCTGAACCGCTGGAACTGTCCCATCATCGGGACGATCTCGACCTCTTTCGACTGCCTGGGTTGTTCGTGAGACTGATTATTCCTGCTTTTTTCCCCAGCAGATCCACATCCCGATAACCCCAGAAGTACAATCAATCCAAGTAATAAAACTAACCAGTGTTTCATAATGACTCCTCCTTTGTATCGTGATTTTCAGTTTCCCCCTGATTCCCCTCCGGAATCCGCGTCTTGAATGCTCCTTTCCAGTACATAATCGAGAACATACCGCCGACCATCAGGAACGGTAAAGACAGCATGGCCATCTGGACATACAACACGTCCGAGTTGCCCATTCCATAACAGACACCACAAGCTATCACAAATAGCGAGGTCATTTTTTCCCTCCTTACTCAACTAAATATCATTAGGCATTCCCCGGAAATCAATTTCGTTCGAGACTGGGTGGAGGAATTAAATAGGCTCCTCCCGGAGGTTGGGATGAAGTTTATAGAGTTGTGCCAATCCTAAATACCAATTTGCTTACCATACGCTTCTAGCGAAACCTACCAATACGCTTATCCCTTCATTTGTTTTAATCGTTCCGCCACGTCCTTTACGTCCCAGTCGCTTCCCGGATACCAGTATCGAACCACACGGTTCCCGTCTATCAAGAACGTGCGCATGTTGTGGTTATAAACGGTTCCGGATTGGTCGGTTTCATCATCCGGTACTTTCTTC
>JBDGPI010000192.1:0-2007 GCA_042219765.1 Salsurabacterium abyssinicum (SeqCode) | reverse complement strand
GCTGAGCCTGAAGTTCATTCTCCTCGACCGATTGAACCAATTCCAGGTCCAGCTTGATGTAATCCGGATTAAGGTTTTTCAGTAAGTTCAAGGAACTGTAGCCGGCACCCAGGTCGTCAAGGGCTACGGCAACACCTTCATTCCGATAATAATTCAAAATCTCAATTAATCCTTCCCGGTCCTTAATTTCCTCGGTTTCGACAACCTCAAAAACAAGCTGCTCCTTGCGAATATCGTACTCACTGACGGCTTCCATGGTGGTTTGGAGGCAGTACTCGGCGTCGTAAATGCTGGTCGGCATGAAATTAATGAAGAGTTTTTTGTTAACGGGGATATTCCTGGCATTTTTTACGGCTTCTATACGAGCTTGCCTGTCGAGCTGGAAGAGTAAATCGGATTTCTGAGCGGTCCCGAAGATTCGACCGGGGCTGATGGTCTCACCGTCGGTGGATTCGGCACGCAGCAGGCACTCGTATCCGTGGATCTGGGACGGATCCTCGGCCAGCACAATTGGTTGAAAGACGTCGTAAAGGCGTTCCTCCCTGAGAATTTGTATAAGCCAGTCACCTTCGACTTTAGCAATTAAATTCTCAAGGGAGGACATCCGGGAAAGGTCCGACATCTTGAGTTCCAGGTCGTCCTCCATCCAGAGGGACTGGACGTCCTGGAGTTCGGCGTCGCTGAGATTGGATTCGAGGTCATCGGCGAGGGTTTTTAACCCTTCGGCGCTAATAGTGGAGTAAAGGAGTTCGGCGTCCTTCATTGAGTAAGGATGTCCGTGGCCGTCAAATATGTCCTTGATTTTTCCCAGCGTATGATTGAGTGGAGTGGAAACAATGAATTTCCCGGTGCCTTCAAGCGGTTCGGGCAGTGTTTCACAGCGACTGCAGTTTTCCATACTATTACCTCCCATGATGTTAATTCAAGAACTACTTTACTTTATACAAACGATAGAGAAAATGTTGGTTCCGTAAGTCATATTACATTCATTTTATGGTCGGCGAATGGAGGGACTCGTGATGGTTGATGGAATCATCCTGGGAGTCATCCAGGGTATCGTCGAGTGGCTGCCCGTCAGTTCCGAGGCAGTTATTGTCCTGGCCCGAATGTACCTGTCGGAGGCCCCCGTCGAGCTAAGCGAATCAATCGAGTATGCTCTATTTTTGCACCTGGGAACGTTCCTTGCCGCTCTAGTTTATTTCTGGAGTGACGTCCGGGACATTTTGATTGACACAATCTATTACACTCAGGCAGGAGAAACCGAGAGGAGAACAGTCCGGTTCCTGTTTGTGGCCACACTTATAAGTGGATTCCTGGGAATGGGGCTTCTGCAACTCATTTCAGGCCTTGAGGAACAGTATAAATTTACTGGATCGGCCGTTACGTTTCTGATAGGGGTACTACTCCTGATAACGGCCCTGATGCAGTTTCTCGCTCCCGAGGAGGGTTTAAAATCCCCCGATTCACTGAACCTTCTGGATGGACTTCTTCTGGGAGTTGCTCAGGGACTGGCCGCCATGCCCGGTATTTCCCGGTCGGGCATCACGGTCTCAACCCTTCTTTTACGACGGTACAGGGATCAACAGGCCCTGCGACTGAGCTTTTTGCTGAGCCTGCCCATCGTCCTCGGTGGAAATATCATTCTAAATTACGAGGCACTGTATCTTGACCTGAATTTGGCTATAAGCCTGGGATGCTCGTTTGTCTTTGGCTTGCTAACGATACATGGGCTGCTGACCCTGGCTCGTTCCATACGCTTCGAGTATTTTGTCCTGCTTTTTGGTGGGTTAACGATTGTTGCCGCCCTTTTCCAGGTCGCCGTGTAAAATGAGTTAATAACGGCGGTGGTTCTTGAGCCCTTTTTCAGTCGTGTCCTAGTATTTTGGTTGACCCTTTGTTCAAACGCCCGCTGGGTTGGCCCGGGAAATATAATCAATTTTCCCGGATAGTCCTCTAAATGGAATCCTATTGTTGGTGTTTGTTGTTCTCACTAAATTGAATACATCG
>JBDGPI010000191.1:0-9565 GCA_042219765.1 Salsurabacterium abyssinicum (SeqCode) | reverse complement strand
ATTGTGTTGGACGCGATGTTCAACAAATACATTCGGTGGAGGCTTTCCCGCATCAGTTGGAGGGTTTCGTAGCTGAAGGTGGAGTAGGTTGTAAATGCTCCGAGCAGACCGGTTAGGAAAAACAGGCGAAGATTTACCGGAAGGTGACCGGATTCAAAAGCGAGAATGGCGAGAAAGGCCAGGAAGAACGAACCGGCCACGTTGACGACGAGCGTGCCCAGGGGGAAGGATGAGCTCGTCAATTCTTGCGCCCATCCACTGATGAGGTAGCGAGCCGTGGCGCCGAGGAATCCACCGAGTCCGACGAATAGAAGGCGAGTCAATGGAAAACACCTGCCCAATCATGAGGATGAAAATTCAACGGGCAGGTGTCATCAGCTCGAAGGAGCGGTTAAGGGGAGACACCATTCCCGATCAGGGACCAATTATTGTAGAAAATCCTGCTATGGATTCAATTGGGACCGCTCTTCGATTTTTAGATTTAGTTGAGTAGCTAACGTTTCTTGCAGGTCAGTGAAGTTCGAAATATGGAAGAGTACGAGTTATAATTTTTCTGGTGATATTGATGAACCGGTTTGCTCGACCCAAAAAACGCTTTATTTGTTTGCTTGGTCTTGCCTTGAGCACGTTGCTCGTGGCAAGTTATACGGGTTATTTGCTTGCGGGTAACTACCTGGATGGTGAACTGGAAGAAGGCGCGAAAAAGTTTTTGGTTTCTCTATGCTTGTGGGGGTTTATTGTCGTTGCGAGAAATCACAAGGGAAATGATTCTCTTAACAAAGAGCGGGATGAGTTTCCAAAAAATGAATGTTTTCTGTATGTAGCCTTCCCCCCGATACACGCCCCACCGGTTTAACTCCTTTTTTTGTGCGTCCGATCACTCCCACACTTATCGAAGTGGGTTAAGTTCGTTTTCTTGGGTTTTTCTTTTTTTGAAAAGGGATTCAAATCAAAGGAGTTAAATCATGAATGCCATAAATCGAATGCATCTGTTCTTTTGGTTGGGACTGACTTTGTGGGTTATCGCTGCGTTTGCCTGGAGCGTGGAAGAGGCAATGGGATATGTGCCACTTAATAACAAAAAGGCACTGAGATTTTACTCTTCAATTACATTTTTTGGCTATGTACAACTTGTCTTTGAAATTGTTATAACCATTGTACGGCTCTGGGCGGGGACGCTTTTTTCGGTTCTCTTATTTTAATTGTGCCGGTTCTCGCCATCATGGAAATTGCCCCCGCCTATCAACGCTGGAGGCGGGTCGCCTTTTATTCAGGCGCTGTTTTGCTTCTGGTAGCAGGAGTTTCATGTTTTGAGGTCTCGAGTTTTTTTAATGGGTGAGCTAAGCAAGTTTCAGAGCGGATCAATAATTCGGTCATAGTACAATTCCTGAAGGGAACATTATCTCAGGGGAGCGATTGGCCGGTTGAACGGACCATTTATAGGTTGAATGATTTGCGAAGTAAGAGCATTTTACATGAGACTCTTTTCTTGCCATACCACTTCAGGCCAATTCAAACGGTTATAAGATCGGAAATCTAAATTTGGCCGGAAACTCCCTGCATCAACCTGTTACGATTCTTCGTTCAGAAAAAGTCGATCGAATGACGATACAGGTAGTGGAGACAGGGAATGGTTTGTTTGTGTAAAGAGGGTCATTATTTTGATATAATCAGTTCAAATTGAATCTTGAAAGTGTGTTCAAAATGGATTTTATCACTGGAATCATAAGGGGCAGAAATAAAACGACGTTTTTCAATACGTCCCCGTATTTCCTCGTGATGACCGGAATATTGGTTATTGCTCTGACATACTTCTCCCTCCATTTCATGTCGTATGTCGATATAAGCGATGTTGACTGGGACATTGTCGGCGGGACACTGGAACTATTCTCGTCGGGGATTTATGGGAATCCGGACATTCTCAGCTCGGATCTCCAATTATCAGGATTGGCTCACGGGAATCATCTGTACCGCGACCCACCCCATATTTACGTTGGTTTTCCTCCCGTTCACGCACCTCCAGCTTAACCCTTCCTAACCCTTCCATTTTTTCGTAACCGTTAACCATTCACTCTGCACAGAGGGAATCGGGTTAACGATATTTCCATCCAACTTTTCCGTTTTGTGGTTGATTTTTGAACGGGTATGGAGTGTGCGTAAGAATGAATTTTTTACGACATTATCTGGATGTCCTGGTGATGATCTTAATGGGGGCGGGGGCGGTATGGGGAATTGAGGAAAGTATCGAGTTCATCGACGTGAATCAAAAGAAGGCCCTGCTGTATTTTCAATTCCTCACGCTAATCGTGGGGATTCGATTTCTCGTGGAAATTGTGCTGGCCGGTATGAAGTCTTTGCCCGGTTTTTTTCCGGAACTTCTGGTGACGGCCGGGAGCCTCGTTTGTGCTTACGAAGCTCAGCGGGCGAGTGCGCTCAAGCGGACCGTGTTTTACCTGCTTGCCATCGGTTTCATGTTTGCTGAATACCGGTTGTTTTAACGCATACGGCACAATTTTTGTGAGAAACGTACCTTAATTTAAAAAGAGGGAAAGAACCGTATGAACCCTGATCGAGAGAAACGTGAGATTCCGGAAACCGAGTCCGGATGGACTCTTCTCCTGAAACGTTCGTATCGATACTGGAAGGAGTGGTCCATCCATTTTTACCATTTCCTGGAAGTGTCGGAACTGACCGGGATGATTCTGCTCGCCTTCCTTATAGGAATTGCCGGGGGGTTCGGTGCGGTCGGGTTCCGCTATCTGATCGCCGGTATCCGATGGATTTTTTACGGCGCGTTTCACGAATCCGAATTCCTGGGCATGGTGGTACAGCTTCCGTGGTATCAACGGCTTTTGCTTCCGGCCGCCGGGGGTTTGATCATCGGTCCCCTGATTTCGTATTTCTGTCAGGAGGCAAAGGGACACGGAGTACCCGAAGTGATGGAAGGAGTCGCCCTTGAAGGAGGTACGTTGCGTGCCCGGGTGGTCCCGTTTAAAACGCTGGTATCGGCCATCTGTATCGGTTCGGGGGGATCGGCCGGACGGGAGGGACCGATCGTACAGATCGGCGCTGCCGCCGGATCCCTCCTCGGTCAATTTTTGAACCTGACGGCCGACCAGGTAAAAACGCTGTTGGCCTGCGGGGCGGCCGCCGGCATTGCGGGGACGTTCAACGCACCGATCGCCGGGGCCATGTTCAGTCTGGAGATTATTCTCGGCGACCTCGATCTGGATCATTTTTCGCCCATCCTGATTTCATCGGTGACGGCGACAGGGGTGTCCCAGGCATACCTGGGCTCCGAACCCGCATTCCAGATACCCGAATTTGTATTTCATAGTTTCTGGGAATTCATTCCGTATACGATCCTGGGCTTTCTCGTGGCGGGAGGGGCTCTGTTATTCAGTAAGTCGTTGTATGGTCTGGAGGATGTGTTTGAGACCGTTCCCGTTCCGGACTGGCTCAAGCCCGCGATCGGGGGGCTTGTGATTGGAATCATGGGCCTCTGGCTTCCGCAGGTCATGGAGGTTGGATACCCCGTGATCGACCAGATTTTCACGGCGGAATTACCGGTGGCTCTCATGATCGGGCTCTTTTTTGCCAAAATCGTGGCAACGGACTTTACGCTCGGATCCGGAGGATCGGGTGGGGTGTTTGCCCCGTCGCTGTTCATGGGAGCGATGCTTGGAGGCGCCTACGGGAAAATTATTCATGGATATTTTCCCGCCTACACGGCGGATCCCGGTTCCTACGCTCTGGTCGGGATGGGCGGGTTGGTGGCCGGGGCGACCCATGCTCCAATTACGGCGATGATTATTCTGTTTGAAATGACCCGTGATTACAAAATTATTCTCCCCCTCATGCTGGTTTGCGTGTTGAGCACCGTGATTACGTACTTTGTCGAGACGAAAAACATCTACACGACCAAACTGCTCAACCGGGGGATCGACATCACCCAGGGGAAGGAAGCCAATCTGCTTCAGTCGATCAAGGCGAAAGAGGCCATGACCACCGACGTCATTACCGTGGACGAGGGAGCGACCATTTCCGACCTCAAAGAGATTTTCCATCAAACCCATCACACGCATTTTCCCGTTATTCAGAAGCAGAACGGGGAGGATCTGGTGGGCATGTTGAGTTTCCACCACGTCTGGGACTACTGGGACATGGAGGATGACTTACTCGTTGCCCGGGACCTGGCGTATACTCCGCCGATATCCATTAAGGAGGACGACAGCCTGCTGTATGCGTTTGATTTGATCACGGATATCCACATGGAGCTAATTCCGGTGGTGGATGACGATGGCATTCTACAGGGGGTCCTCAGTCGTTCGGATATCATCGACACCTATCACGAAGAACTTCGGCGACAGCAGATCGGGGAAAACCACGATCATGAAATCCCCACGCAGGCTCTTGAGCGGGCATAGGTGAACGGATGAATTCGAAACGGTCGAGTGTAGGATTTAATGCCCGGGAACGGTTGAGCGTGTTTTCCCTATCGGGGGTCTTCCTGCTCCGGATGCTGGGGATCTTTATTGTTCTTCCCATGTTAAGTCCGTTCGCACTTTCATTATTGGACGGTACCCCATCGGCCCCTGTGCTGGTTGGATTGGTCATGGGGGCCTATCCACTGGCACAGACGCTTATGCAGGTACCCCTCGGGTGGCTGAGCGATCAAGTCGGGCGAAAGCCGGTTATCATCGGGGGACTCGGGCTATTTGCGTTTGGCAGTTTGCTCGCCGGGTTTGCGCATTCGATCTGGACCCTGATCCCGGCGCTGTTCATACAGGGTCTCGGTGCGATCGGTTCGTCGATTATGGCGCTGATTGCCGATCTGACCCGACCGGAGGTTCGAACCCGTGCCATGGCCGTGATCGGGGCCGGCATTGGTGTCGCTTTTGGGCTGGGGATGATCGGTGGATCGTTTCTACCTTCACAATTTGGCCCCCGGAGCGTCTTTTTCCTGATGGTCGGATTGGCCGTGGGCGCCATCGGTATCATTGCTGTGCTGGTACCGACACCGGACACGATCGAGCACCATGGGGAGGTCGAATTTTCCCTCTCGAGAGTGGGACGGGTTTTGAAAACACTGAACCTCTGGCGTTTGAACGGAGGGGTTTTTGTCCTGAACGGAAGTCTCCGGGCGCTTTTTACGGTTCTGCCCCTCATGCTGGCGAATGTGGTGGCCGGTCCATACATTCCATGGTTTTACGTCGGCGTGTTGAGTGCGACGGCTCTAATTGCGTTTCCGATCATTTTTCTATCCGAGCGGAAAGGGAAAATAGGTTACGCCTTACTTCTTGGGATGGTGGGGTTAGTGGTGGGACTGGGACTGCTGACACTGACCGAGGCCCGGTTCGGCACGCTTCTGTTCGCAATGATTCTTTATTTTTCCGGCTTCAGCATTCTCGAAGCCCTCCTGCCGTCGATGTTGTCCCGGGAAGTCAGCCGAAGACGAAGGGGAACGGCCATGGGATTGTTTCACATGAGTCAGTATTTCGGGAGCTTCTGTGGAGGATTGTTGGGAGGACTGGCTCTCAAACCGGGCAACAGTAAGCAAGGTGTTTTTGTGCTGGTGATGATTCTGCTGGTTTATTGTGGCGATCAACTGCGGAGAGTGCTTAAAACGTCAAAATGGAGTGGTGAGAATGGCGCAGGATGAACAATCAACCGGGGCTTCCGGGAAAAAACAGCTGATATTACTCTCGTTGAGTGCGCCGGGATTACAAGAGGATTGATGTGTCACCTACGTTCTCGGCCGGGAAACGATTCGGGCATCGGACGAGGTGGGGATGTACGGGTGGCGAAGCGCGCTGTTCGCGTGGATGTCCAAAAACGCCCAGAGCGCCACCCGTTATTTTCACATCCCGCCGGACCAGGTCCTTGAAATCGGTGTTCAGGTCCGGTTATGAGAAGTAAGGGACTGGATCAACAGACATGAACAATTCATCCGGGAAGCTCACCCTGTTCGATTCCGTGGGCATGGCGGTTGGCGGCATGGTCGGCGGGGGTATTTTTGCCGTGCTCGGAGTGGCCGTCGTGCAGGCCGGCTCCGCCGCCTTTGTCAGTTTCGGCCTCGCCGGTCTTCTGGCCCTGATTACCGGGACGTCCTACGCCCGGTTGACCTGCAGTTTCGACGAACCCGGTGGCAGTTTTTCCTTCCTCGAAGAATTGATCAATCCATTCGCCGCGGGCACCGTAAGCTGGCTCTTGATACTCGGGTACATTTTCACGATAAGCCTGTATTCCTTCACCTTTGGCGAATACCTCTCCGAGTTTGTCAGCCCGGCCACTCCCCGGGTGGCTCCTATGCTCGGGGGCACAGCCATCGTGGGACTGACCGTTTTGAACCTCGTCGGCGTCCGGGAGTCCGGCGTGACCGAGGACATCCTCGTGTATGGAAAAGTCATCATTTTATTGGGCCTGGTCGGGATTGGGATGGTTTACGTTGAGCCCGACCGGGTCTTTCCCATTTTTTCGGGACCCCCTTCCACAATTGTCGAAACGGCCGCGATGATCTTCGTCGGGTACGAGGGATTTCAGCTGTTGACCTACGATTACGGCGATATCGAAAACCATCACGAAACGCTTCCGCGAGCAATGATCGGATCGATCGTCCTGGTCACGATTCTGTATATGTTGATCGCGTTTGTCACGGCCGGGACCGTCGCTCCCGAGGTGGTGAAAACGCACTCGGAGACGGTGCTGGCCATGGTTGCCCAACCGATTTTGGGCCGTTTTGGCTTCAGCCTGGTTGTTGCGGCGGCGGTGATCTCGACGGCCTCGGCGATTAACGCCACCATTTTTGCGACGGCGCGGCTGGGCAAACGGGTCGCGGAGGACGGTGAGCTCCCCGGAGTTCTCACCGATAGAAAGTCGGGGAACGTACCCGTCTACTTCACTGTGCTCATGTCCCTCTTGGCCTTTGTTATTCAATTTACGGGTTCGCTTGAACGGATCACCGAATTTTCCAGTTTGATATTTTTATTGGTCTTTGGACTGGTTAATCTTGCGGCCGCCTTGCACGGGGAATACCCCTCCTGGACCGTTCTGTTTCCGGTGGCGGGTACTCTTGGTGCCTGGGGCGCGGACGGAATTTTGATCGCCTCGTTTTATCGTCATACTCCCTTCGTGTTATGGGGGTCAATCTCGATGACGGTTGGAATCCTGTTTTTTCGTTACGTGTACCATCGATGGGGAAGTTAACCACGGTCAAATCCGAATGAATATGCTATACTGAAGATCTCGACGCTGTTGGAAATAGAAAGGTGGATTCGGATGTCGTTCAAAAAAGTAACTTTGTTTGCCGTAATTACCGGCCTGGTTTTTCTTTTGTTGGCGTCCAACCTTCCCATACGGGAAGCAGGGTCCGGTATGTTGACGGGAACGTTGATTGCCGAAGATGTCGAGCCGGGAAGCGCTCTGGATTTTTGGCTCCCGGTTTTGCTGAGTTTGTTATTTATTACGGCTTTTCTATGTTGTGTCACGCGCAGTGTCCGGCATGACTCGGACACCATTGGCAAGTCTTATCTTCGACTGAATCCACTCCACCTCATTCACGCTCCTCCTGTGTAACCTTTCCTTTGTTTGGCCGGTTTCAAACCGGTATTCACTAACTTTTTAACAATCGTATAAATCGCTTATCACGAGTTGGCTCCGGTGGCCGGGGTTAGGTTTATTTCCAGTTCATTCCGGGTCAACTTGTGATGGACGGGCGTGTATACGTGCCGAATTCCTGGTTCATTCAAACAATGGTTGTTCGAGACGGAACAGGGAGTGAATGATCGTGAACCGAACAAACGGTAACAACCGTGGTAAATTTCCGCTGACGTACAGCGAAGCTCTCAACGAAGTGTACATGATCGTGGGAATGTCACGGGGAGAGAAATTCGATTTCAAATACCGCCGGAACGGAAATCTCATCCATCTGTGTCCGCCGGCCCCCATGCCCGAAGATTACGGGTATATTCCCCAGACGTCCACGAAGGACAACGAGACACTGGATGTTGTCCTGTTTTGTGAGGAAACCACGACACAGGGGATGGTTGTTGAATCGCGTGTCGTGGGTGGCATTGAGTTTCAGGACGAACGTGTCATTGATTTAAAACTTCTCGCCGTGGCCATTGACGATCCCGAATACGGAACGTTTCGGAGTTATCGGGACCTACCGAAAAGCCGGGTCGAGGCCGTAAAGGAGTTTTTCCGATCGGGCGCGGATCAGGAAACAATTCGACCGGTGCATCCGTACGAGGCCTCGTGGATTACGATGGAATCGATAACTCGATATCACCGGTCAAACTCCGATCCCCCGGCCTGATGATCCGCCGGCCCGTTGAAACGCCATTATAAAAAAATGATAGGCGCACCCGGTGCCATCACTCCTGCCGCTTGTCCGGCCCGATTCGTTTTCTCACATTTCTTCCCGTGGGAGACGGTCGGGACCGGACAAGCTTGTAAAGAACATTGCCGGCCTGGTCGGTTTTTAGGGCTTCAAATTGCGGGGGAGGAAGCCGTAGATAAACGACACGTTTTATAGAACGTGGAAACGTACTGTGTTTCTCGATGGTTCGTTACAAACAGTGGTTCGACGACGAATGAGGAAAATTCAAAGGAGGTAGAATTCATGTTTGAGGAACAACGAAGCGAGCAGGGAGAGGAAGTGGAGGACTATCTGGCGGAATTGTTCGAACGCGGTGAAACGGAGGATGAAGTGTTCAAACTGTTGATGGAGACGGCGAAATTTGAGGGCAATATCCCCATCCAGTGGGCCTTTGAGCATCAGCCCAGCGGAGAAATGCTGTACCTGGCGGTCGATTCCGAGGATCCACTGTCCTCGATGGGAGTCAAGATTTCCGGGCGGGAGACGTCCTCACTCGAATTTCAGGAGGAAATTGTATTTAAAATTCTTTGGGTGGATGAGTCGGAGAACGAACTCAAAGCCCTCTGTACCAGGAAGCTTCGGGAGTTGATGGAGGTGCCGGAGGAGGACCGGCGGAATGAATTGCGCGGTCTATTTGACGAAGCCAATCAAGCTATCGAAGAAAAATTGGACGTCGACGGATGAATTCTTCGAACAATTCCGGAGGCGGGATGGGGAAACGGGTGTTTCTGGCCCTGTTTCTGTCCTTCCTGGTGGTCCTGGGGTTTTCTATGCTGGAACCGGCCCCGAACCAGTCCGATGACACATCCGCGCCCACGGGACAGCCGAACAAACAGGTTTCATCGGATACCGGATCATCCAGTGCTTCCTCGTCGGTGCGTCACGAACGCGAGGACACGACCGCCGGGGTGGACTTTACGGACGGCGAGCCGTTAATGGGGTCAATTCGAGAGGATACCGTTCCGTTCCAAACCGATGCGCTCAGTGGGTATTTCCACCTGCCGGAGGCGTCGCTCGGCTCGGTGAAGCTTCGTTCCTATTCCCGGTTGGACCACCCCGACCGGTCGGTCGATCTGGTCCGCCAGGACGGTCGCGGGCTGGGCCTTGAGTTTCAAGCCGGGGAGGGCCGTGCTTCCCGTTTTCATGCGGTGTCGAGTTCGGACTCCCGGGTCTATCGATTCGAAG
>JBDGPI010000190.1:5702-6311 GCA_042219765.1 Salsurabacterium abyssinicum (SeqCode) | reverse complement strand
CGTTACCGTGAAGGGCAGTTCGTTGGCCGCATCGGCCATCACGGGAGCCAGGATAGCAACGACGGTTGTATTATTGACCGTATTACTGACGAGCGCGGTTGACACGATGAGCGAACCGGCCATAACGATGTAGGGAAAACCACCCACAAAACCCGTTACGGAGCGCGCAAACCAGAGGCTCACACCACTCTCGAGCAAGCCTTCACCGAGAGAAAGACCAGCACCAATAATCAGGTAAATACCCCAGTTGACCTGCCTTGCGTCGGGCCAGGTAATAATATCAAGCCCAAACAACATGCCGGCCGCGCAGAGTGAAATGATGGCACTTTCCGTCAGGTCAGCTGGAATATTCAAAGACTCGCCCATATAGGGCCCGACGACCCAGAGAAATATCGCTCCACAGAGCACGTAGAAGATCCCTTTTTCGGAGGGGGTGAGGGGTCCCTGTTCCTGGAGTTCCGATTGAACAACCTCCGTGTCAATTCGGTTAATATCAGGATAAAAACTGGAGAGAAGCATGCCCCAGGAAATTACGACGAAGAAAAAGGCAAGAGGGGTCCCGTATTTCATCCAATCCAGGAACGACCAGGGACGAGATTTACCGAGTAT
>JBDGPI010000190.1:0-5692 GCA_042219765.1 Salsurabacterium abyssinicum (SeqCode) | reverse complement strand
GGAGGTAGTTCAGTAATGTTATTAAGACTACCGCTGGCAACGGCGTTGGACGACGCCCCCAGGATTGTCCCGAGGGCTCCAAGTGTACTGCCGATGACCAGTGCCATCAGTAGAACTGTTATGAAGGTATCCTGATTTTCTTCCTCGACTTTGCCGGCTATGGTCAGGCAGACGGGCATTAACATTGCTACTACGGCCGTGGAGAAGATCCACATGGACGTAAAACCCGCAACCGCCATGATGGCGAGAAGAAGTAATTTCGGACGTCCGTTACAGCGAACAATGAGGTCAAGGGCCAGCCGACGGGTTAGCCCGTGCTTTCGTAGGGCCTCAGCCATGAACAGGCTTCCCAGAATCAGGAAGACCACCGGGGAGGCAAAGGGAGCAAATGCCTCTTCGATTCCAAGTATCCCGGTTCCCACGAGGCATACCGGAATGATTAATCCGGTAACCTGTAGCGGAAGTGGCTCGAGGACCCAGAGTCCACCGGCAAAAATAAGAACCGTCAGTCCGAGTCGACCGGTCCGGTCAAGCTCGGTTAGGCCAAAAATTGATACCCCCACATAAACCAGCAGGGCGGCGGCCAGTATGCCCAGGAACGTCTTCTGTTTGGACTTCATTCGGTGATTAGTTCGACCTCTTGCCGGAGCGTTCAACTGGCTGAGCCGTGTCGTTGCCGCCAGTCAGCCCGTTGGTGTCGAATGGTACTGTGGTCATTGAGTTCAAGACGGCCCTGTCCGCCTCGTGAAGGTTGTGTTCCTCCTCAATCGACCGTAACTCATCAGGGTTAGTCCGTGTGTCGACCCGACTGTTCTGGATGGAACAGCAGTCCTGGTACTCCTCAATTGATAGGGGATAGGTTCCGTAACGTTTTGCACGGTCAATAATCTCGTCTTTATCCAGCCCAATCAACGGTCTTAGGATAGTGGAATTCGTCGCCCGCTGGATGGATCGTATATTTTCAAGGGTCTGGGACGCCACCTGTCCCACACTCTCTCCAGTAACCAGTGCATCGAGGTCATCGCGGTGGCTCAACGTCTCGGCAACACGCATCATGTGACGCCTGAATAAGATTATTTCCTTCCGTTCCGAGACCGGAGCTTTGCGCAGGTCGTACTCGTGGTAGGGGGCAAGGTGGAGTTTTCCCTTCGTGGTATAACGTCCGAGAATTGAGATGAGGCTTCCAATCTTTGTTTTAAGAGCTTTTTCGGCGCTGGAGTACGGATAATAGTGCAGGAAGTCCGTCCGACAGCCCCGTTTCATAATCTGAATGGCCGCAACGGGTGAGTCAATACCGCCCGAGAGCAAGGTGAGTACGTCGCCCGATGACTCCACCGGAAGCCCGGCCGGTCCGTCGTGCGGTTCCATAAAAACGAAGCTCTCCGAAAAGAGGAGGTGAACGCTGATGGTAATATCCGGGTTGTCGAGATCAACTTCGAGTCCGGTGTTCTCAAGGATAATTCGACCGATTTCACGGTCGTAGTCCATGGAATCCATCTGGAGACTTTTGTCCGAGCGCTGGGTTCGAACGGCAAAGGTTTCGGTCGAGGCAGGGGAGCTCGCATCAATCGATTGAAGTGCCCGGGCGCCTATCGTCTCCGGGTCACGGGTGGTAGTGAAACCAGGAGCGAACCATTGTACCCCCGGTACCGTTTTCAATCGTTTGAGAATGGAATCCGTGGGGGAATCTTCGTGCAGTTTAACCTTCATTCCACCTTGAAAGCGGGTTATTTGATCGTAGTGCAGCCCGTCGAGCCGGCGTTCGAGGTTTGATTGAAGTTGACTTTCGAAAAGGCCCCGGTTGCTGTCCTTGAGGGCCAGTTCACCGTAACGAATCAGGATGGAATCAGGTTGATCGATCATTAGCATCCACTTCTTTATCCGAGATTGACTGAAACTATTAGCTTATAGCATAATACTAAACTAGCTTGGCTGTGGTACAATTCCACAGTCAGGAATTTGCCACTTGAGACGTACTGGAAAAGTATATGTCCTTTCAAGGACCTGACGGGGTGAATTGACGTGGCTGTTGAATTTACGGCCCAGGAGATGCGCAACGTTTTTGCGGGGCTTGATCGGAATCCCGAGGCCCTGGAGCCCTTAAACACGGAGGATACCGTCTACCTTGAGCGGGATCTCTCGAACAAGGTGTTTAGAGTTTACGGAACTGAGCCCGACGAGTACGTTCAGCCACTCATTGAAGTTGACCCTGACGACGGTGAAGCGACCTTTGGCTTTATCAATCGTTATTATATGCTTCGTGAAGGTACATTTAATCCTATGGAAAACGACAGCGATCCTTTATAGACTTATACAGCTGATCTGACTTACCGTTGCCTCGTCCCGAGGCTGTGACATTTGTTCAGACGACAGTCTTTGTAACTGCGTTATCAATCATCTTTTTGAAAGGGTATTGTGCATGTCAATGATCATTGCCACTGATTTAGAGGGTGTACTCATTCCTGAGATCTGGGAAGAAGTTGGTGAACGGTACGGAATTGACGAATTAATGAAAACAACCCGTGAAATGGAGGACTTCAAGGAGTTAATGGAGCATAGGATAGAAGTCCTTCGGCAGGAGGACCTGAAGCTTCCGGACATTCAAAAAGTAGCGCGAGAAGTCATGGCTTACCCCGGAAGTATTGAGTTTCTCTCCTGGGCTCGCCGTCAGGGCCAGGTCATGATAATTTCGGACACCTTCCATGAACTCTCCGACGAACTTATCTGGGAGATGGGTGGATACAACCTTTTTGCCAATCGCTTTATCACCAATGACGAAGGTTACATTACTGGCTTTCGCCTGAGGATCCGTGGGCGAAAATGGCGTGTCCTGGAGAAACTGCGGGAAAGTGGTTTCTTCATAGCCGCCATCGGAGACTCCTACAACGACCTGTCCATGCTCAAACGGGCGGATCACCCGATGTTAATCAATCCCCCCGAGGACCTGACTGAGGAACACCCAGAAATCCCGGTAAAAGACAGTTACGACGATATCAGGGAGTCAATTCTGTCGCTGCCCGACAACGCCGCGGATCTTCCGGTTCCTTCTAATTCCGAGGCCGTATCAGGCTAAATCCCGTCCGTCAGTCCCTGCGCAGGGATTCGACAATGGTGAGGAATCGGTTCAGGAAACGAGCGGTAATTCCCCAGACGACCCGATCGTTGAACTTGTAGAAGAGTTCCGGTAAATAGCTTGTCATCCAGGGGTAATCTTTGCCCTGCGGGATTTTTTCGTAGGGGAAATCCTCGCCTGGATCCGGTGTCATCGGAACGTCGTATCGTTCCGGATCGGTTTCCAGTGCCTTACCCAGTGGGACGGTGAACACTTCGTCGACCTCGGACGGATCGGGAGACAATTGATCCACCGGGGGAATCGTTCCGGCAAATGAGTGAATTCTCAGCGCCCAGGGCATGATCATCGAGTCGAGCTCACCCCAGATGTCAACTGCCGGCCGATCAATTCCAAGTTCCTCGGCCGTCTCTCTGCACGCCGTTTCCTCCGGGGAGTCATCGCCGTGTTCAACCACCCCACCCGGAAAACAGATTTCCCCCGGCTGGTTTTCCAGGTGTTCCGCACGCTTCTGCAGGAGGAGTGACCAGTCCTCAATTCTGTCCTGGTTTGACGCCGGCCGGAGAAGCGGAATAAGAACCGAGGTTACGATGGTATCCTCACGACCGATGACCGTCGGATCGTAGTCGCGGATACGATTTTTCAGAAGGTCGGTCATAATCTAGCAGCCCCGTATTGTACTGAAATAGCTCTCGTCAATGAACGTCGTGTCGATTCATTCTCTCTCGCAAGGGGAAATCTTACAGGAGTGAGCAGAAATGTATATGCCTTTTATGGTCGATGTCGAGCGGGCTGTTGTCTTCGGTGGCGAACGGGATGAGGGGCTGCAGAAGACGGAAAAAATGGCGGTCTTTGCGGACGAGCTTCTCGTGGTTCCGGAAACGGATGACGCTCCCTCGGAAATAACCCTTGAAGCCGGACCACTGGAACGGGTTCCGGAATCCCTGTCCCTCGAGGAATCCCGGACAATTCCAGTGGCGGATGAACCAGCCTCCCAGGATAATATTCCCGGGTACGTTGAGGGGGCCACCTTCGTGACCAGTGACCTGGAGGACGAATCCCTCAACACCCGGATTGAAGAGGCCGCCGGGGAGCGGAATATTCTGTGTAACATTATTGACGTCAAAGAGAAGTGTGACACCTGGTTTGTGAGTGTCATCGACACCCCAAACATGATCGCCGGTATATCGACCAAAGGGGGATGCGCCTTTTACTCACAGCGGACTCGGATTGAACTTGAGGAAGAGTTTGAGACACGGTCCCGCGTGTCGAAATTGTTTACGGAACTCCGGGACGAACTGCGGTCAGGTCAGTGCAATCTCTGTGCACTGCAGGTTGTTTACGACGACGATCGGATGCAGCAGCTCATGGAGGACGGCGAGTGGGATCGTGCCTATGATCTGGGCGTGGAGAAGGCACAGGACGTACCCGATGGATTCCACCTGATGGATCATTCCGTCTCGGATGCCTGAGGGGAAAATCAAGGCATTGCGCCGGGATTACCGGTCAAGGTCGTCGAGTTCGTCCGGGTTCCACCTCTCCGTGACGGACTGAGTGAAGCTTAGCATGCCCTCCCGGTCGAGCATTCGGCCGACTCCGCTTTTTTTGACGCCTCCCCAGGGGAGTTCAACGATGGAGCCCACGATCTGGTTGATACCGATGCTTCCGGCCTCGAGGCGAGAGGCAACCCGCCGGGCGTGACCGGGCTTTTCGGAGTAGACGCAGGCACTCAGGCCGTAGTCGAGCCGGTTGGCAAGTTCTATGGCGTGATCCTCGTTGTCGTAGGAACGTATTGGTAGCACGGGCCCGAAGGTTTCCTCATTCATAATTTTCATGTCGCTGTTGGCGTTCTTTAAAACTGCCGGGGCCTGCCAGAAACCGTGTTCCCGGTCGGGGAGATTCCGGCAGTAAGTTATTTCGGCCCCTTTTTCCTCGGCGTCCCGAAGGTGCTCCTCGACCCGTTTTACTTCAGTTTCCCGAATCATGGGACCCAGGTCGGCGGATTCATCGGAGCCCTCGGCAACCGTAAGTTCCTGAACCCGGCTACTGACGCGCTCGAATACCTCATCAAGGAAATCGGCCGGTACGAGACAGCGTTCAATACCACAACAGACCTGCCCGCAGTTCTTGAAGGCTCCGTATATCAGGTCGTCAACGACCCGGTCGAGGTCGGCGTCGTCAAGGACGACCAGAGGATCTTTGCCGCCAAGTTCAAGCGAGAGCCCGTGGAAGTGTTCGGCGGAGGCACGGTAAATCCACTCCCCGGTCTGACGGCTTCCGATGAACGACACGTAGTCGACACTCTCACTATCAACCAGGGTTCGTCCGACTCGTCCGCTACCCTGAACAAGGTTAAGAATGTTCTTCTCGGAAAGTTCCGTGGGGAAACACTCCACGACCTTCCGGCCGGTTATTGGTGTAAGTTCGGAGGGTTTGAAGATAACACTGTTTCCGGCGAGAAGAGCCGGCCCAAGGGTCCAGGTTGGTAAGT
Source organism: Salsurabacterium abyssinicum (SeqCode) (assembly GCA_042219765.1). GTDB lineage: Bacteria > T1Sed10-126 > T1Sed10-126 > T1Sed10-126 > CAZEBV01 > JBDGPI01. The sequence goes on along the minus strand of JBDGPI010000190.1, from coordinate 131 downwards.
TCACGGGGAAATTCCAGGGCTTTATGGCGGCCACGACACCGTAAGGCCTCCGGTCGACGACACCGGTCACTTCATCATTGACGGGAATTTTCTCGGAGCGAAAAACGTCGGTAGCCTTGTCACAGAAATAC
>JBDGPI010000189.1:0-10756 GCA_042219765.1 Salsurabacterium abyssinicum (SeqCode) | reverse complement strand
AGGCTATGACACTGACGAGCTTCGGGGACTTCTCAAGGACCGAAACGATCGGCCGATAATTCCGCATCGGGAATACAACCCGATTGATCAGGCGGCAAATGCCCGGATCGACGATGATGATTATCATCAGCGAAGCAAGGTTGAGTCGGTGTTCTCCGTTATCAAACGACTCTACGGTGATCGGATCCGAGCCCGGACCTGGTATCGACAGTTCCGAGAAATGCTGCTTCGGATGGTGATTTACAACCTGGATCGGATTATAAAAGATCACTTTTTGTGTCGAACTGTTTTCTGGTTCGATGTTCGTCACGAAACCGCTGCTGTTTGAGGATTTCTACAGAGCCTTGAAAAGGAAAGCTTGATTCGAGCGGTATACCGGGAATTGTTCTTCGGGTTTCTCTCAGCAGCCATTTTGGTATTGTTGTTCCGTGGTCGGAAGAATTTTTTCTGTGTCGCTCCGGGTAAAGTATAAACGCAGTGTTGAGTAGTTAACGAAACCAATATCCACTTATCGAAAAGGGTCTTAGCCATGGCGCCTTACGACAACGTCGACGAGCACGACGAAGCAATTCTGAAATTACTGCAGGAGAACGCCCGTCATCTTTCCTCGGGTGAGATCTCCGAGAAGATCGACTTATCCGCCAGTGCCGTTCGCAAGCGCATCAAGAAACTTGAGGATCAGGGGATTATCAAAGGGTACAGTGCGGATATTGATTACGAAAAATCGGGCCATCCAATGCGAATGGTCCTGTTCTGTACGGCTCCGATTCCCGAACGGGGGGACATGGTCGAGGAGATCCTGGAAATACCCGGTGTGGTCTCGGTCCAGGAACTGGTGACGGGTGATGAAAATTTATTGATTGAGGTTATCGGTGAGCGAGATAGTGATATTACTCCCGTAGCCGAGGAGTTACTCGATCTGGGGCTCAAAATCACCGACGAAGTCCTCGTTCGCCAGCATGAGACCTCCCCCTTTGACGGGTTTGTGCGGGAAGAGACCGAGGACGATAACGAGAGTTAACAACAACCTGAGTAACGTCGGATTAGCTGGTGGTTTTCGCCGGTTGTTCCGAAGCCTCCGTGGTACAATCTGTGGTTGATTCTTCAGTCCCACCGATTCTAATAAGTTCATTATCCTGAGTTGGATCAATGACACTTAATCCAATCCAGTCGTTCTGTACCAGTTGCTTGATGGATTGGTGCTTGTCGAGGATTGTTTGAACTCGCTCAAGCGGTGCATGGACAAGCGTGAGAATCCGTAACGGTTCGTGTTGAAATTCGGTGTCCGTTTTCATCAGGGATTGAAGCGGTAATCCGGTCATCAGGTCCCCACCGTTGCCCTGCAGAACGCCGAAGTTTCCCACCGGATTATGGGTTATTTTTGAGCCGCTCCCGTAGAGTCCGTTATCGATGGCCGAGAAGTAATACTGGTGGTTGATCCACTGACAGACGACCACCGGGCCGGTAAAAATACTTTCCAGTGCCGAACCATCCGGGTCAGTTGTCCAGTCGTAAGTATGCAGAAAGGCCCGACCGTCCAGGTCAACGTTCTCACGGAGCCGATTGGGCCCGACGATGAAACTGGCGTTTTTAGCCAGTCCCCACTCGGGGCGGGTTTGAGCCCAGTCGCTGGCGCGAAGTTTCGTTTCGTCCTGGCTGTTCTGAACATCAATCGTCGGCATCTGTTCCATCCGTTCGGCGGTTGCCTTTTCGCGTGCTGTGTTGAGGTCACCTCGAAGTTGATCGAGTTGATCGGAGTAGCCGTCATCAACTTCCTTGTCGAGTAAGGTGATCTCGTCGGTGGTGGTATTGTGGCGTCCCGCCAGGAAGACAGTATCCTCCGGTATTTCAAAACCCCGCTCCTTCAGTTGCTCCCGGACCGCCTGCTGGTTGCAGATTGACGCCAGAACCCGGGCGCTCGGTGTTCCGGAGTTCCCCGAGCAGGCTCCGCATTGGAGGCTTGAATCAAAGGGGTTGTTTGACGTCTGGCTGGTATGACCGACAAAAACCACAATGGGCGCAAAGTGTTTCCACCCCATCAACTTAAAGGCGTTTTCGGCATACGTTACTTTCTGACTCAGGCTGAATCCATCGGCCGGTGAGCCGTTTGATTTAGGGTTTGAATCATCAAGGTTGACTTCCGTTACTTCGTCGTAGTCCGGCAACTTACTGTCCGAAAGCTTTGTCGCCGAATTTGTAGTGGAGGGGAATAGTGTTTTACCAATCATGCCGACGCCGTAAAAGAGGCCACTAAATTCCACGTAGTTGAACGCCGAGGCCACGTTGTCCTTGATGTTCTTGAAGCTTTTCTTGGCCGTCTGCTTTAATTCCGTCCAGTTTTTGAAGGCCTCACCGTTACCGCTGGCGTCGTCCTTAACGTCATCGTGGAGGGTTTGTTCCGGTTCTACAATCGGCGGACAGGCGTTGATCGTTGTAGATTTACCGTATTCCCGAAACCGCATCGGGACTCCAAAAAATCCAGCGTATCCATGGGTCTCGTAGTTTCCGGTGGACTCGATGTGGCGGCGTATTATCTCGGACCGGGTATCAATACAGAAGACCATCTGAGCATCGGGGCGATTTTCCCGTTCGGAGCTGGGGGGTTCCTGGGTGTCGAGGTGGAGTGAGTTAACCAAATTGCAACGGTAGGTCTCCTCCCAGGCCTGCAGGAAACTCCGTCGCACTGGGTCGAGTTCATCGTCCTCCGGGTCCAGAACCTCCTTATCCGGTACAATTGTAGCCCCCAGGTGATCGGCAAGGATCAGTCGAACCGCCAGGTAATCGGTAAGGTCAATAGGATACTTCTCGGACCACTCGTCGTTGGATCGCTGTGAGCGCTGCTTGATGTAACCACACCATCCCGGCAGAGCCGTGATGTGGTACGTAAAAACGCGGTTTCTATCCTTGGGGGGAACGGACTGGAGAACCTGCTCAATGGCGTCGTACTTGTTGTCCGGAAGGTCGGATAACTCGCCGGCGTTGGGAATGTGACGATCGACACTGGCAATCTTTTTCCAGGCTCTGTAGAACCCGTCCTCCCGATTGGGCATCGACCACTGCGATTGGCCTTCATCAAGGAAACTTGATAGCCATTTTTCAAGGATCTGGTTCAGCGACCGTTCGGCGGAACCAAGGGATCGATTGTGGTCACGATCACTATCGTGGGATTCAAGCTGTTGGAGTAATTCCTCAATGGGTTGTTCGATTCCGGCTTCGTTCAGTTTCTGTTCGAGAATGTCCGGATCGATTCGGTTGGTCCCCCAGGCCTGCCGGAACTGGGAGGCCGTTGGGTAGCCACGACCCCCGAAAACCCCCCTGGCCTGACTGACTGCTTCCTCGAAAGGCTTATTTTCGAGGCCGGAGAGTGGGTTTGAGGTTACGAACGAATACAGAGGCCAGGAGCGACCAATTTTTTCCCCGGCTTTTGTGATCTGTTCGTCCAGTTCCTTCCTGAAGTTAGACATGATACTCCTCCTTGGATGAAAGGATCGTCGCGGGGTGGGGCTGGCTGGCGTTGAGGATATAGACGTACAGCCGGTCGAACTTTTTGTACGCTTCCGTCTCAATCATAAGCCAGGTAGCGCTAAAGCAGAGGGCTATTACCAGATGAACCCACGACAATGGTGATGGGGAAACCACGTTTGGAAGTTCCGAGAGTAGCGTGGTTATCCCGTTAAAGATAAGGCCGTAAATTGCCGTCCCACCCAGTGCCACGAGCGGAAATACGGCGTGGCGCAACAGTCTCGAAACGTTGATTTGGTTGACAATTTCCCGGCTGCTGTGAAGAAGGGTAAGAACAACAATGAACGCCAGGAAGAGGCCACTGTTGAATTTTAAACCTTTGCCGGTGAGAAGAGCAAAAACCCCACCGCCTATCAGTCCCGTGGTGAGACTGACGAGGTTTCGGGTAAGACTTGATTGACTCGTTTTCGTTGAAGACGGTGCTGTCTGTCCGATTGCATTACCGGAGTTCAAGAAAAGGTAGCCCTTGTAAAACCCGTGAAGTATCAGATGGGTGATCGCGGCCGAAAAGAATCCCAGTCCACACTGCAGGATCATGAAACCCATCTGAGCAATGGTCGAACATCCGAGCTGTCGCTTGACAGCGGTTTGTACCATTTTCCAGACTATCCCCATAATTGCCGACAACGCTCCAATACCGGCGAGGATCAACATCGGGGTGGTGTACTGAACGAAGATGGTCGAGAACTTCGTTAGAAGAATTCCCCCGGCATTAACAAAGCCGGCGTGCATGAGGGCTGATGCGGGGGTGGGAGCCGTCATAGAGGACATCAACCAATCCTGGACCGGAAACAGCGACGACTGGATTAAGGCACCCATGCAAAAGCAAGCAAACACCAGGTAATACTGGGCAAGACTCAGTTCGCTGATGTTCTCGAGAATTGAGGAGATCAAGAAGGTACCGGTTTCTTCGTACAGGACAAGGATTCCCACGCAGAGGTACATCGTTCCGGCCAGGAAATACTGAAGGGCCAGACGACCGGCAGCCCTGGCTTGAGGCCAGTCAATTTTGTGGCCGATGAGGCCGGCCATGAACCAGCCCATGGATAACCAGGCGAGGAGAAACACCAGAATATGATCGGTCGCCGAAAGGACCATTACTGAGACCAGAAACATGAAGCACCGCAGGAAGAAGTATCCCAGGCGATGGTTACCCGCCATGTAACGTTTGGAAAAATTAAGAATTATGCCCGTTAGCAGTGTGGCGTAGGGCCACATTACCTGAGCGAGTCCTGAAACACTGATGTACGGTTGAAGTGAGAGAATCCGGTCGGATTCCTGCGGATACAGTGCCACAACCAGGCTCAGGAGAAAAGTCCCCCAGATGAAAGCTTCGATGAAACCGACCGAGTTGTTGAAGCGACTCAGCAAACTTGACTTACGGCGTGAGTTAACTTGCATAACTACCATACGACCTGATTAGGATAATAATGGTACAAATGTCACAAAACGTTCCTAAAAATTATACAGAAGAACTATTTGATAAAAAGACTGAAGATTATTAACCTTTCCTTATATTGTGGAACCAGCCATTCTCCCTGATCAATATCAGGCTACTAGCCCGGAGGTTCTTTTATGCTCGGCAGTGAGCTAGGTGTTGACCACCTTGATTTTGACGTAGACTTTGGAGAAGAGACGTTGCAGCCAAGGGATCGGTCCTTCGAAAGCGGGGTTCTTTTGATTGGTTGTTCCGGAATGCGTGCTTCACTGGAGGAGGAACTGTCCGTACTTTCCGATCAGTACACTGTTTACCAGTGTCTGGCCAACACCATTACCACATCAAGTTCGGGATGGCGATCCAGTCTCAATTACGCCATCGACGGCCAGGGCTACGAAAACATAGTCATCTGTGGTCATGAAGATTGTAATTTTATCCAGGATACCCTCAAAGTAACTGAAGAGGGAAATTTCGACGGACCCGAGCAAAGCCTTATCCGCCTGCGGGAAACTTTTCGACAGGAACTCTTGGACCTGAGTAACAATAAACTAAGGGCCGACCGGCTGGCGAAACTGAATGTACTGTATCAGGTGCAACATTTAACTGAACGGATTGAGAAGGTCGGTCTGGGGGTTAGCGGTTCGGAACTGAGTGTCCACGGCTGGTTCTGGTCCAGCACGCAAGACAATTTCCTGGATCTAAACGTAACCAGGCGGGTGGAGCGTTAAATTTCCCAGAGTCCGGTTGAATACCCGATTCAGCTACTTCTGCTCCCACAATTCAGCCCGAAGGAACGCTTTTAGAACTTTCTATCACCAGGTCAAGTTGTCATGATTAAAACAAATCCCCCAGCATTCTTCCCCCCTCGTTGGCTTTTCTAAATCTTTCACCCAAAAATTGTACTTTCCTGGTTTTTTATGACGGTGAATAACACCGGTAGTTAATTGTAATGATCCAGTGTGATTTGAATCTGGCCGAGGGTTTGGACCCGACGGGTAAGTCATCCGTCGGAATGCCCGTCGTGATTGATCACTGAACGTTTAATGCCGACCATGAAGTATATGTTTACCGTTGTTCTGCTCGGGTTTGAGCGAAGCAGTCAAAAAAATTATAGCGGAATAAATAGGGTTGTATCGTAATTGTTTCACTACATAATGCTTATGGTGTTTAGTAAATTCATCGTCTTATTCTTTTCATAGGGGGAGAATACTTCGGCTAATGGACGTACACGAGGATTTTATTAATACAACCCTCGAGGGAAAACTTGAGAGTGATGAATCAATTCAGTGGGTCGGTTTTATGTCCTCCGGTCCCGGTATCATCCTTGAAACACTATCGCGATTGACGTTTGGATTGATTGCTTTCCTTTTTGTTCAGTCCCGGCGAAAATCCTATTATCTTGCCGTCACGGACCGGCGTCTCTTCTTTGTCGAAACCTCAAAAGGACTCTTTTCGTCCCAGCCGGAAAACCTTGGCGTGGATTCACTGGGGTTTCGAGCGATCAAGTCAATGTCTGGTTCGTCATTCCTGCACCTGAAGTCACTTCAGGTTCGCAACGAGAGGGACGAAACCTTAAATTTTAGTTCAAATGCTCTCTTTAATCCTCTTTCCAATGAGACGAACCAGTTGATCCAGCAGGCCCCTGATCGGGTCAATAACTACTCCGGGAGTCATCCCGAAGCTGACGACCAGGCCGAAACGCTTCCATTCGTGTCCCGGAGAACGACGATTGGATCGATATTCCGTTGGATCGGTAAATCCTTTAAGTACGCCGCCTACGCTTTCATTGTGATTCTTCTCCTGGGGGGAGTCAGTTCCGTCTTTTTAAATATGGGAGAACGGCCCACCAACTCGATTAAACCGGACGAACAATACCTTGATGTTGACGGGGGTGCGGCACCGGCGGGTACTGAGACGTTCTCGGGTGAGGAGAAACACGGCTACAGTAAGGCCCTGACGGACGTTAAGACTATCGTCAATAACGCTGAACCTGTTTATAACCCGATTACAATCATGCTTGAATTTCTACAGAGGAACCTCGGGCCGGGCCGGTTTACGGGAGATTACGACTTACAGCTCCACACCTATTCCCGGGGTAAAACTTACGAACCACCCACGGAAATTTCGATTAAGGACCGTACGGCATACGTCCGGGATCAACGCAAAGGACGGACTCAGGTCGTTGCTTTGCCCGTTGGGCCCCAGGAGGTCGTCGAACGAATCCGATCGGATCTCCGGACGCCCTCGCGGCAGCAACTCCGATTGGCTTCCAAACAGGATCCGTCGTCCTATCAGCAGATCAATGTTCTCCGTGGAAACGTTGGAGTTTCGATACCTCCGGACTGGACCAGGACAGAAGCGAGCTCAATCGCTCATCAGGAGTCCTCTGAGGACCAGTTTCAGGAAAACTGCCAGTTCCTGGCCAATCAAATTCCTTCTGGACTCGAGGGTAAGGATATCGACAAATACCTTGGTCCCCTCGAACGGGTGTTAAAACGTCAGTACTCCGGCTATAACCGTACGGGTAAGCAAAAACTCGAAGTCTGGGGAAGGGATGCACTGAGATGGGAGGCTGACATTAGCATTGAGGGAACACCTTTCAAAATCCTGCCCCAGCTTATTCAATCGGACGAAACCTACTACCAGGTTCTCTGTATGACCCGGAGAGAGAGTTTCAGTAAACACAGGGAGACAATAACGAATATTCTTGATTCCGTAGTAGTCGTGGAAAAACCGGCGAATTGAATCTTGGGTACGGTTACGGATCTTCCCCTGGATCAGTTCATTCGTTCCACTGTGGGAACGCAAGTTTTCCCAGTTCGGGTTACTGCAATTTGTTACAGGTAACCGAGGCCTTTTAAGTCCTGTTTCCTGGCTGGATCCATTGTTTCTGCCCCGCCGGTGTCCGGGGTGGCGTACTTTCGAAGTCTGTTTCGGTATTGTTTTTGGCTTTGAACCAGGATTCCTTTGACGTCGTTGGGAACGTCTTCAGCAGGAATTTTTACTTCACTACCGAATTTTTTGGATACTTTGAAATACTGTGCCTCTCCGTCGCCGGGTGGGAATATCATTTTATAGTTTTCAGTTCGTACAAATAAATTATGGTTACTGGTTTTTTCACCTCTTGTGACGGTCCGTCCCGATGGTTGGCCTCCCCGGACGAGCTTTGTCAGTAGGTCCTTCGCCGGGCTCCTGTAGGGAGGGTTATTAACGTTTAAGCCCAGGTAATGAAATAGCATGGGGAAGACATCCGTAATTTGTACCTGTGAGTGAAACGACGTGTCACTTCCCTGGTTGTCCGGGAGTTTTACGTAGAGTGGAACCCGGATTAAGAGATCGTTGATGTCACCATGACCGAATAGTTTTTGAGATTTAGAAAAGGCTTCTCCATGATCCGAAAGTAAGACGATTATGCTTTTCCTGTAGAGGCCCTTCCTTTTTAAGTACGAGAAAAACTTACCCAGTTCATTTCCAACCGTTTCCGCACCGTAGTTGTAGAGTGTTCTGAGTGCTTGAATCCGTTCTGGATCAATTGATTCACCAGGTGAAATCCAGTTTTGCTCCTCGTGGTCCCTGGAACCCCTGGGCGGCAAGGCGTTGTAAAGATCGGGATGATTTTGTTTGAGCCGGTTGTAATGTTCCGGGTAGTACTTCCAGTAATCGTGAACTTCGTAGCTATGGAGGAAGAGGAAAAATGGATCCGAGGAGTTTCGGGTAGTATTAATCCAGTCTTCAGCCTGGCGAATGTTTCGATGAAAACGACGGTATGGTTTTTCACTGACAATTTTTTTCCGGTAACGTTCTCGTAGTTGAATCTGGGTAGGATAGTTTTGGAAGTTTTGCGTTATAAAAAGGCTGATTTCCACGAGTCCGGGAACGTAATTGGTGTAGAAGTATTTCAGGCGACCTCCCTTTTGAAACTGCCAGAACTTGTCGAATCCCCTTCCAAATCCACAGGCCGCACAGACGTAACCCTTGTCGGTAATACCGGCCGTGGCGTAGTCGACTTTTTTCAGGTACTGAGGGAACAGGGCTACGTCGGGGTTGATTTTTGACCTCTTGTTTAAGGCACCGTGACGATAGGGCAAAAACCCGGAAAAGAGACTGGCGTGACTTGGGAACGTCCAACCGGAAGTACTTATCAGGTTCGATAAACAGATGGCATCGTTACGAAAGGATTTTACCTCGGGGGAGACAAAGTGAGACTGGTTATTGGATTTAAGTTGATCCCAGCGAAGAGTGTCTATGGAAATTAGTACGATCGGCGGAAGTTGGGTCCGAGTTTTTTCCCCGTTGAGGTAACCTCAGGAACGGATCCTCTAAAAGCCGAGGGGAGGTTTCCAGGTCCCTTGGGCGGCCGATACGTCCTTTGCCACGCTATGCCGGAAACAGTCAGTAGACCAGCCATTGCCAGAAGTACCGTGATGGTACCGGGAGAGTATTCCGGCATCATTTTGTGAGTGAAGCTGTCGATAATCGGTAAATGTACCAGGAGTAAACTGAGTGACGTTACTGTAAGAGCTGCCGGAAGAGAGAAGCTGGTAGTGAAGGTACCAATTAATCGAAATAAGTCCGTGCTTGCCGTGGAAATTGCCACAGTCGTTGCCAGTGTCAATGGCATCCAGCCAGTGAGCCTGACGTAGCCATAAGCCACCAGCAGGGGAACGATAAGAACCGGAAGAGTGAAGAACACAATGGTAGGAAGAAAGGTGAATTGACCAACAATCCAGAGTTTTAAGATTGCCACGCAGGGTCCACCGACCAGATAAACTCCCATCATAGTAGGTAGGTGGTCCCGCCGGTAGCATTCAACCCACAATAGACCAACCAGCAGAGCTAAGCCAGACGCTACCGCAAGTGTCAGGGGGAAGTAGCTGATAGGAACAATAATGCCCCATGATGTACTGTAAGCCGAGACGAGGATTTCAACGGGAAGTGTTAGTAAAACCGCCACGAGTGATAGGAGTAGTATTGTAGTATTGACTCGCTTCATTCAGGGTACCTCTTTACAAGGGTTTTTGAGTGCAACCAGTTTTGTCCAGTCTATTGTGGACAGTCAAATTAACATTCAAAGTAATGGCCTCGTAGCGATCCTCAATTAACGGCGACTTGACGGGGTTTTGAGATCAGCAGATAAACAGCAAAAACGAAGGTCATTCCTTCGCGCGGCTCACGGTCCAGATTGTAGACGATGGACCGTCCGACCATCTCCTTGAACTGGTCGTGCCAGGTATAACTCAGCACCGCTTCCCCGAATTTTTCCTTCATTACATACATAACACTCTCCACGAAACTTCGCCTCGAATAGTTACGCTCATCCAGAAAGGCATTCGCTTTTTCATCGGCTTCGTTGTGCTCTTTGTATTTGATCTGTTCGGTGATTCCTCGGGACCGAATTGCTTCCCGAAAGTCCGAGCCCGCGTAGCCTTTGTCGGCCACCAAAACGTCTATAGAATCCGGCATTCGACGCCAATAACTCCGGCCCGAGTTTCGTATCGTATTTACGGGTCGTCATCATGTGACAATCCAGAATCCAGCCGTAATCACAATCCACCAGAAACGTCGTTCTCAGGGTCTTTAAGTGCATTTCTGTTCGTTTTGTATAGTACTGGGACACCCGCCCGCGCTGGAAGCCTGAGGCATCCATCGCCGCGATCGTTCCTGTCGGCAACAACTCCTGGATCCGCTGGTTCAACTGACGGTACAACAACGTGCTGTGCTTCTTGAAGGCGTTGTTGATACACGTCCAGTGAGGCGTACTCTCCAGGCCAATCATCTCCCGGATGCCGCTTCGGT
>JBDGPI010000188.1:0-6823 GCA_042219765.1 Salsurabacterium abyssinicum (SeqCode) | reverse complement strand
CTCCGTAGTTCCTTTAAATCCCATGAAACCAAATCCATCCACAATTACGAAAAGGGCCGTGTACCGTATTCACACTTCTACCGAATTAAAAACGCCAGGGAGGAGCTCAACGAGGACTTTTCTCCCGCTACGGTGGTCTATCGTTTTGCCAATAGTGCTCGCGCGAACCTTGGTGACCGCCCCCTCCTTTCCGGACGACTCCGGATTTACTCCCGGCGTGAGGGGTCCTCTGTTTTTCTTGGCGAGGGAAGAGTAAACCGGGTTCCAGTCGGTGACACAGTAAGTGTACCCGTCGGTCGAACGAATGACGTTCGAGCCAAACGTGAGTTAATCGATCGAAACCGATCGGACGTGCGGCGTGATAAAAACCGGAGACCACAGCTTTACGATGAACTGCGAACCCTCCGATACACGATTGAAAATCAAACCGACGATCCGGCGGAAATTCGCCTGGTCGAACCAATGCACGGACAGTGGATGATTCAGGATCCACCCAAGGCTTACAGCGCTCCTACAAATCGAAAAATTGTTCTCGACCCCACTATTGAGTCGGGGGAGACGCGGCGCATTCTCCTGAAGTACAAGCAATTAAATATTATTCCTGATAAGCCATGACAGCCCGAGACACTACCAGCGGGGCCAGCGTTCTCCTGGTTTCAGTTCTTCTTCTGCTGGTTGTCAGTCCCGTTTGTGCTGGTGTATCAGTACTTCCGCTGAACCGATCGGATACCGTTGTGACGACGGTTTACGAAAGCGGTGATTTAGCCATGGCCGAGGAACACCGGGACATCGTCCTTGACCGTGGTGTCACGAAGTTACGGTTCAGCTGGGGGAATCGAACCGTGGATCCCTCCTCGCTTGATCTTTCGTTCGAAGGTACCAGCGATAAATTTCACCTCAAGGAGACCTCGTATCCCTCCGAGCGCCAAAACACTGTAATATGGACTCTGAAAGTCCAGGAACCGACCCGGACAACGGCTGTTATAACGTATCTTTTTGCCGGATTGACCGCCGATCCACACTATAATTTCGTTGTGAACCAGCGTGCGGACACCGCCCGGCTGAGCGGCCGGTTCAAATTCCGGAACCGTACCGGAAACGAAATTAAAACGGATCGGGTCAGGGTTCTCCTCGGGGAGGTCAATTTACTCACCTCAATCAGCGACCACGGACGTCAGTGGCAGCCCAAGGAACCCCCTCACGGGAAGAAACACCAACGGGCCCAATCCGACAAGTCGGACCGTGTTGAAGAAGCAATGGCACTCATGCGGAGCCGACCTGACCGTACGACTGCATCAGCCCGGGTTTCGACGGATTATCACTTACTTGAAATGGATAACTCGATACGCGTACCACCAAATACCATGACTTTCGTCCCTTTTGTGGTTCGGAAGAATGTTGGCGTCTCGGAACGTTACGAGGTACGACTGACGGAGAATCAATCATCACTGACGAAAACCCTCACAATCCCTAACACTCCGGAAAATCAATTGGGAACGACCGTGTTGCCCGCCGGTACCGTTAATCTCATGAGTAAAGTGGGCCGGGGAGGACCCTCGTGGGAAAGCAAAACCACCCTCGAATACGCAGCTCCGTCCGACAGTGCTGAAGTACGCGTCGATTCACCGGATGACGTGCGGGTGGAGCGATCCTTTGTGGATCACAGGCGATTGAACTTTCAGTTTGACGAGGACCGGGTACTTCGGGGCTGGCAGGAATTAACGACTGAGCGGGTTTACGTCAAAAATTACCGCTCCGTCCCGATTTCCGTTACGGTTAAGCGGGCGTTCGGTCAACCGTACTGGACAATGGTTGATTCAACTGTTCCCTCTCGCAAAGCTGGCTCGAACCAGGTTCAGTTCGAACTCAAGACTGATCCGGTGACCAGCACCCGCCTCGATTTTACTTACCGAATGCCCAGAGGGAGCTTGCGATAGCCCTTTTTTAACAGGAGGTATCCGACAGACCAATAAGGTGTCGAATACCTTTGTCGGTAAGACTGAGGACAGGATAGGGCTCTCCGCTCCGTTCAACGTACCCTTCGCCGACCGCCTTCTTGATCGCCGTTTTAACCTCGGATTGAGTCCGTGATTGCAAGCGCCCGTAGGCAGCAACGTCGGTGTATTTTTGAATGTCGTTGCTGTTTGACCCGCAGAGGATTTTTGCCAGCTTAGAGACCCCGATGCTCGTATCGAGTTCATGTAGACTCAGGAGAATCCAGTCCCTGACGCCGTACTTAGGATCGGATGCGGAATCCTCCGGCAGTACCGTTACGGGGACATCCACGGAAGCGGCATTGAGAATGGGATCAGGAAGGTTGCAGCGGAAGTAATCCTCCGGCCTGGAAATCTTGTCACTGAGGTGAAGGAAGAGTTCCTTTGCCGCAAGTGCATCCTCAAGCGCCCGGTGAGCCCTGTTGAGGGTCAAGCCAAGGTCCTCCGATAGGGAGGAAAGGGAGTGGCTTTCGGCGTTGATTAATTGCCGCGAAAGCCTGAGGGTATCGATGTAATCGAAGTTAACGGGGTCCGACGAGAAGTAGTTCAAAAAGGACAGGTCAAAGCGTGCGTTGTGAGCTATGAGAATTGAACCCTCCGCAAACTCCATAAAACGGGAAAGAACGGTATCGACGGCGGGGGCTCCTTGAATGTCCTGATCCGATAAACCCGTTATCTCGGTGATGTTCTCCGGTATGGAATGACCCGGGTCCGCGAGACTCTGGAAGGTTTCTTCCTGTTGACCGCCTTTCAGTTTGACGGAACCCACCTCGATAATACCGGTGTTTTCGTCCGGCTCCAGGCCGGTGGTTTCAAGATCAAACACACAGAAGTCAAAGCGTGGTAAAAGATCTTTCAAGATACTGTAAGTGCCCCCGGACTTTTTGTGTTTTACCGACTGGAGCTAATCTGAACTGGAAGGGGGAGTAATCGTCACCCCGAGGGGAGCGCATCCTGTAACATGCTATAAGAAATGTCCCAGAATGTCAGAACAAGAAGAGCAAACATAACCAGGGGCACAACGTATCGAATAAGTCCGACCCAGAGACCCAGTACCGGAATGGATAGCCCGCGTTGAAGTTCTTCGGTTGCTTCACTCATTAACCATCCCACGTAGATCGTCAGGAGGAATCCACCGAGCATCAGGAGCAGGTTTCCGGCGATTTGATCCGCCATGCTCAACCAGTCGAGGTTCAGGGCCGCCGGGATACCGAGTAAGTAGATCAGACCACCACTCATTGCTGCGGCTACAACACGCCGCAGGTCAAATTGGTCGATAAGGGTGCTTGTGACGACTTCCAGCAGAGAAATAGCGGAGGTCAGGGCGGCAAGGAAAAGACAGCCAAAGAAGGTGAAGCCAAGCAGCCCACCCCAGAACCCACCAATGCTCTGAAAGGCTTTCGGAATGGCGATAAAGAGGGTGGAAATGGTGCTTTCGGCAATCTCGCCTCGCAATCCGAAGGCGGATATGATCGGGAAGACAATCAGCCCCGCCAAAAAGGCAATGCTCACGTTCGAGATAGAGATGATCAGGGTTTCTTCGACCAGGTCCTCGTCCTGGGAGAGGTAGCTCGAGTAAGTAATCATGGCACCCATACCGAGACTGAGGGTGAAGAACGTCTGACCGGCCGCGTCGGCAAGCGTCTGCACGTCCACGAAGGGGGGGACTGACGAGAAAAGTTTATTGTAATTCGGTTCAAGGTAGAAGGCGTACCCCTCGCCGGCACCGGGCTGAAAATAAGCCCAGATCCCCAGGCCCGCCAGCAGAACCACCAGTGTCGGAATGAGGAATTTAACGGTATTTTCGATTCCCTGTTTGACCCCTGCGAGGACAATGCAGGTGGTAATAACCATGAACAACGTATGAAAAAAGATGGCACGTGTACCAGTACTTATGGCATCAAAGTAGGTACCCGGTTCATGCTGGGTTAAAACTCCACCGGCCGAATCGACCATGTACTGAAGGGTCCATCCGGCAACGACACTGTAGTACGAGAGGATCATGAACCCCGTAATCACGAAGAGGAACCCAAGTGGACTCCAGTCGTAGTCGCCGGCGGTGGAAAGGGCTTTGACAGGGCTGAGCCTTGATTTCCGGCCAATAACGAATTCGGCTATCATCACGGGCATACCAATTAAGAACAGAAGTAAGAGATACAGCACAACGAAACTTGCCCCGCCGGATTCAGCCGTCATGTACGGAAACCGCCAGATGTTTCCCAACCCAACGGCACTACCGATAGCCGCTAATATGAAACCCAGGCGCGTGTTCCAGGACTCACGTTCCTCGGACGCTGACGACATGAAAGGTTCCCCCCTGTGAAAAGATGGTCAAAAGCAATGCTTTAAAAAAGTAAGAGTTGGATTATCAAGTATTCCAGTCACCGAAAATCACCGTCGAATCTACAGTATGACTAACTGCATCGGGTTTCAAGTGCTTCGTGACTCCGAAGCGGGATAATCACTTGAACCAGGCAGCTCGTTGATGGAAGTATGACGCTGAAAAGGACAAGGCACCGGTCGAGTTCGTTATACGATACTCTGAAGTGTTCTGCTTCATCACCTGAATTCAATGGGTTTCCTGTCCGAGTTGGAGTGAGATCGGAGAGGAAAAGAGCTGACTTCGCTTCCAGTTACGAACAGTGTTGCTACTGGGGGGAATCATCGGGATGGGAATCGTAGAATTCCTGGGGCGATTGACCGCTGAAGGGTGTTTCCGAGAACCAGTCCGGATCATTCTGTCGAAGCGCTTCGAAGAGTACCACGGCAGCGGCGTTACAGACGTTGAAGGCCCGGATGGCATCCGACATTGGTATGCAGTGGGATTGTACCAGAGGGTCATCATGAACCTGCTGGGGGGCTCCTTTTGTTTCTCCGCCAAAAATTATTTGATCCCCTGGTTCAAAGTTGGCCCGGTGGTAGGGCGTCCGGGCGAATTTTGAGATGAGGTGATAGGAACCGGAGGTACTGGTTTTGTACTCCGGCCAGTTTTCGAAACGGTTGAGGTTAACCTGATCCCAGTAGTCCAGTCCGGCTCGGTTGACGGCCGCGTCGTCGGACAGGTCAAAGGAAGGCTCACCAACAACAGTCAGACCACAGCGGCTACCCAGGGTCAGCCGGCCGATATTACCGGTGTTGGGAGGTATTTCGGGGTTAATAAGGACAACGTCAAACATGGGTTAATTCCTTAACGTTAATAGAGATGATCCGGTGTTTTGATCGTCGAAGAGCGCCAGAAATAACCGGGTGCTACTTTAAGTACGGCACCAGTTAATATACAATACGAGCTTCTATCACGCATATCCATTATCCATCATTAATTGGGTGAAATCATGTTAGAAACAGATCGAGATCCAGTAATTAACGATATCCAGATTTCCATTGCAAGTATGAATGGTGACTTCAGTACCTCCACGAACGATGCCTTTACACGGTCATTGTTCCGCATGGGGGTTCCGGTTAGCAGCAAACGTTTCTTTCCCTCCAACATCAAGGGGGATCCGACCCGGTACCTCATCCGAGTCAGTGAGGACGGTTTCCAGAGTTTCAAAGACGTCCTCGACTGGACGATTGTTCTATTTGAGGACAACGCCGCCGAGGATATTCAGAGGGTACGGTCCGGCGGGGTCTGTATGTATGATCCCAGTTCCAGTCTCGGCAAGAAAATACAGACCGACCTCGAACAGGAAAACAAGGCAAACGACTGGTACCGTGAGGATCTTATTTACTACGAAGTTCCCTTCGAGGATATTGCTGCCGAACATTACGACAACACCCGGCTTCAGAACATTATGCGTAACGTCATTTACGTCGGGGCCTTAATGGAACTCCTTGAGGTCGACAAAGAATACATCGCCGACATTATTCGGGAGAATTTTGCCGACAAGGGACAAAAAATTATTGATAGCAATCTCAACGCCCTGCAACTCGGTATTGATTACGTCAGTGAAAACGTGGAGAAGCGGGACCCTTACTACCTCGAGGCCAGGGATATGACCGACGACAAACGGTTCATGGACGGTAATGACGCCTCGGCTCTTGGGGCCGTAATGGGGGGCTGCACTTACGCAAGCTGGTATCCAATAACCCCGGCCAGCAGTCATGGTGAAAACCTGGAGAAATACTCGGAAGCGTATCCACTGGTCGTTGAACAGGGTGAAAACGAGGACTCCTGTATTGGTCGTGCTATCGGGGCATCCTGGTCCGGAGCCCGGGCCAGTGCCTCATCGAGCGGGCCAGGAATCTCTAACATGGCCGAGTTCATTGGCTATAGTTCGTTCACGGAGACGCCCGTGGTCATTTTTGACATGCAACGGGTTGGGCCCAGCACCGGTTTACCGACTCACACGAAACAGGGGGACATTCGCTCCCTGATGCACATAAGTCACGACGAGGCGCCGCGGATGGTCCTCACACCAAGCACAATCGAGCAGATTTACGAGTATTCCGTCGATGCGTTCGATCTGGCGGCCCAGTACCAGATGCCGGTTTTCGTCATGTCCGAGCTTGGACTGGCCATGTGTAACTTTACGGTCGACGAGCTGGATTATCCCGACGAGGAGATCGAAACCGGTAAACTGCTGAGTGACGAGGAACTCGAACAGCTCGACGACTACAAACGTTACGAGGACATTGACGGTGATGGGATCTGTCCCAGGACGGTCCCCGGTCAGGACGCGACTTACGTCACCCGTGGGGCAGGTCACGCTCCCGACGCTACACTGACGGAGGACCCGGACCTCTACTCCGCCAACATGGAGCGGCTCTTCCAGAAACTGGATACTGCTCTTGACGAAGTTGATCTTCCCGCACCAGTAATTCACGGCGAC
>JBDGPI010000187.1:0-5069 GCA_042219765.1 Salsurabacterium abyssinicum (SeqCode) | reverse complement strand
ACCGCGTATCACGGCGCGCAGCGGCAAGAACAAAGTTCGAGCTTTAAAATTACTCCCAAGTCCTCAGTCGGCAAACGGGTGAGGCTACGGCCCACCATGAAGAAGGGAGTCGGCTGAGGCCAGAAAGGCCTTTTCATCTCGCCAGGTCATCCCGCCATTTCTTACGTTCTTTTAATAGATTTCGGTCACAGATATCAATAAGGGACTTGGTTTATTTGAATCAATCCAATAAAAAAGAGGATACTGCGGAAGACGTTCTACCCGTGGACCGGCGAGAATCTCATCTCGAAACCCTCATCGATTGGATCCGTGAAGAACCGACCAGCCTTGCGGCTTTACGGTATCCCCCGGCTGAAGAGGACGAACCCCAAACGCATGGTGTTTTTCGTAGTCTTCCACCGGTCAATCTCTTTGTGCTTGAACTTGAATCGGGCGAAAGAGCAGGGCATGAATATCACTATCGGGGGGAACGCTGGAGAGTCCACGTACAGTGGGATTCCTGGCAGTACATGGCGAAAAAAATTCGGAAAAGAAGTGATGAATCCAATTTGCGTAAGGCGATCCTCGAGGGCCAGGTTGTCTTTGATGATCCGGGAGTATTTGAGTTTATGCAGAAAAACGCCAAGCGCACAGAAGTGTACGACATGATTGATTCCCGGGAACGTATGAAGTTGCGAGCTCGCCTGACGGACTTTCTCGACGAAATCAATCAGTTTTTTTCAGGGATTGATGAACTTGATTCGAGAGTAACGGAGTCGTTGATGCAAAAGTACCATGAACTTGTTGAAATCGTGAAGACGATTACGGGATCCGATGCCAAGCTTCTGGATATTTCCCATTTAATAACCCGGGCCGGAGAATCCCGTCATCATCTCTCAAAATGTATCCGGGAATTACATGCGATCGGGAAGGAAATGCTTGGCATTGTTGGAGGACGTGCGCCGGTGGAGTGGTATGCTCCAACTTATATGAGCCATCTAATGCCCCCGAATCCGGATAGACCGGAGGGATTTGAACCTGAGGAAGAAGTGGATACTTGTCCCAGATGTTTCAGACGGTTTCTTGAAAATGATGATCCAACGGAACCCGGTACTGAGCGGGTGGAGGTTGCGCCACCACCTGACGTTTAGAAAACAGTCAAATTTTTTGCTTGGTGTACTTAATTACTTTCAACGGGAGTGTAGTTTCATGTCAGATCGTAACGATAGTAAAAAAAGTGGCGTTGTGTCGAGCGGTGGTTATTCGGCAAGAGGTGGTGCAACCAGTCTAGGCCGGCAACAAAACAAAAAAGTCATCCAGCGGATTAACGAGCGATCCCGGCAGTCGCGCAGTCTGACTGGATTTCCGGAGTAACTCATTCTTTCTACCTTGAATACTGAATCCGGTGTTTAGGGATTTATAGCTGATGGCGAAGATGTATTCTCAAGGAGTTCGCTGAACCATTCTTCAAGTTTCTGGTTAACTGATCCGCTGGCTGTCTGTTTAAAGTATTCACCCCATGATTGTGCCCGTTTACTGGCTTTCGCGAGTGACTCGTGCTCCAGGCTCTCCTTTATCATTGCTTTGCAGTTTTCGATGTTCTCCCGGCTTGGCTTGATAACCCCCCTGTCGATTTCGAACCCGAGAAACTCCACGGGATCCTTGTAAGCATTTATAATCTCGCTTTTTTTCTCGTTGACCGGCATCTCGAGGTCCTCGAAGAATAGGACGCTTTTTCGAAAAAACTCCTCGGCTTTGGCTTTCGATCGAGCCAGCAAAACCATGTCGTCCGCGTATCGTATAAATGGATAACTGTTGTTTTCGCACCACTGATCAAAGCGATTCAGGACAGCGTTAAAGACCACGGAGGAGACTGGCCCACCCTGAGGGACTCCTTTCGTTCGCTCCATACCGTCCCAGCTCTCCCATTTTTCAGGAATGTCTCGGCCGAGGGCTTTACGAGAAGCTTCTCGGTCAAGATGGCTGATGGTTCGGAGTTGCCGGATAATCCAATCAGCCAATTTTTTATCACCGGTATCACTCGTTATGATTCTCCTGATAACGGGATGGGGAACATTTTCGAATGCATCTTTTAGGTCGACTGACACTACCCACCGGTATCGTTTGTCCATCCATTCCCTGAGTTTAGTGATGGCCTGGAAGGAATTACGGCCCGGACGAAAACCGTAGGAATATTCGGAAAATTGTGGTTCGTAAAAGGCGTTGAGGACTTCGTACATGGACTTTTGAATAATTCGATCCCTGACGGTGGGTATATTTAGCGGTCGAATTTTCTCGCTCTGTCGTCCTTTGGGAACGAGTACTAATCGCAATGGATCGGGCTCACAGTGGTCATCCCAAAGTTCTTTCGCCAGGTCCCAGCAAAAACTTGGATTGACCTCGTGGGGAGAGATCTCGTCAACACCCGGTGCGCTCCCTTTTTTTTGAACCTGAGACATGGCGTTGATCAGCATGAACGGTTCGGAAACCCACCAGTGTAACGGCCTGATGTGCATTGGGTAGTGAAGTTGCAGTGCGGATACCTTACCACCGCGGCTCAGCGTAATTGTCACCGATTTTGCCCAGTCCGCGTTGCTGCGAGGGGAAGGGCCGTGGATTACCAATGGAGCGTCTACTGCATGACTTAAGTCTTCCTTCGGATTGAGGAAATAGCTTCCATCATCGAACGTTATCTCGGCGTAAAACTGGATTTCGGAAGCGAAGGACAACGGATGCCAGCGTTCGTGATCGGGAACACCGTAGTTCCTGTTTAACTGGCGGCGGTGGTGGGACTCAAACTTGTCGTCCGTCAGTCCTGTCTCCTTCATGGTATCGAGAGTATCCCGCGCCGATTGGTCGCAGAGCCGCATGAGGGTGTTTTTTACACTATCGGTGGTCCTGAATTCACCCGTTATGTGGTCACTCAGAACAATTGTCATGATGTGCCAGTTTCTTCCTTTACGTTGTTGATGATCGAAATATTACCATTCATGATTCTGAGAATTTGATCGGCCCGGTTGGCGGCAGAGGGGCGGTGAGCGACGTAGATAATAGCTGTGTCCTCCGTCACTGCTACCTCTTCCAGAATATCAATTATCTGGTTTTCGAGTTCTGGATCCAGTACCCCAACAATTTCATCGAGCAAAAGGATATTCGGATCGTGAAGTAATGCTCTGGCCAGGCAGAGACGCTTCCGTTCCCCGGCGGAAAGTTCCTCCGTTTCGGGAAGTTCGTAATCAAGCCCTCCCCGGGGCTGTAGCGTGGACCAGAGTTTTACCTGCCGGAGGATTTTTTTGGCTTCCGTAGCGTCGACGATTTTCCCGTGTCCCAGCGAGAGATTTCTTAGGACCGTATCCTCAACGGTGAAATCATTCTGGGGCACAAAGACTACGTTCTTTTTCCACTGATCCATGTCAATTTTGTTGATGGGGGTGTCGTTGATGGTGATTTGGCCTTTCGAGGGACTCAGATTGCGATTAAGCAATTTCAAAAAGGTGGTTTTTCCGGATCCACTCGGACCAATTATGGACGTCAAATTTTTGAGGGGTATTTTTTTGTGTGCCCTGATAAGTGGATCATCGGAGGGTTTGTAGCGAAAAACAAGATTGGTCAATCGAATTTCACGTTGGTAGTCAGGAAAGTCCTCGGAACCACTCTGGTTATGCTTGATTGTGTGTTTGGGATCGTAGACCTCGAGAAAACGTCCACCATGGACCAGCAATCGCTGAAGATCAGGACCCATGGCAAAGAAGTCCCGGATCGGGCCGATGATCATTGCCAGCCAGATAGCTACTCCGAAAGCCATCCCAGGGTCCAGCGTACCGGCACTTACGGCCCGGGCAATTATAATGATGACGAGAATTGGAGCTGCTTGGGTAACCAGGTGGACTCCGCCATTCATCCATTCAACAACCGATGCGAGGCCAATTATCTGATTGCGTAGCGGCTTGGCCTTGTCTTTGACCCGGTCCATCACGTCCTGCCGCATCCGTTCAAGGTTAACGTTTTCGATGTGATTAAGAGCTTCGATTTCCCTACCGGTTAGTTCTCCCCTCAGCCGGGTGACTTTGGTCTCCCGCTTGTAAATTACTGCACTTGCCACGGAATAGATGACACCAGTGATGATGCCGATCCAGAGTGCGAAAAAAACGATCTTGACGGGCAATATGAAAAACGCGAGGGGGAGTAGGATTATCCGAGCAAGAGTATCGAGCACGGTCTGAATCAATTCAAAAGCACCGTCGAACGAACGTTGGGTGTCTTCCGAGAGGCGGTAGGAGAGTTCACCGGAAGAGTACTCGTTTACCAGATCGTCACGACCGAGAATGTGTCGCGTGATACGCATGCTGTAGACGTACCAAAGTCTTTCCGAAACATTAATCTGGTAGAGGTTGGTTAGGATATTAAGCAAGTTCGATAGCACGACCAGAATGGCTCCGATGAAAACGGCGCCCATAAGGCTGTAGAAATCCTGGAGCGAATAGTACGCCAGGGCGACCACGAACACGATAGGAAAGGACGCCAGACCCGATAGCGTACTCAGGGTGAATAGAGTCATAAGGTATCGTTTGTGCGGCCAGACAAAGATTTTCAAAATTTTATAAACGTGATTCAAGTGAGAAACCCAGCGGCCTGAAAACCAGTCCCAAAGCAGTCGAAACGGATGGAAGGCGACTTTCCACATGCCACCCTTCTCAGTTTTCTGGTTTGATTGACTGGAGTTGGGCAAGGGACCAAATTTATCGACCAGGTCCTGAAAAATCTCCTTTGTTTTTTCAATTGCTTCGGTGGCGTCACGAAGGGCCATTGCCTCCCGAATCTTGTTTCGGAATCGGGGTTCGATCTGGTTGAGGGCGTCCATTCGCAAACCTGGGGAGGGCCGCCATTGTTGAGAAAAGTCAAAGTACGCGTCAACGATTTGATCCAGGACCCGGGAGACGGCCATGAGAGCGTCTTCCTGTCGTTTACAGTAGTCCAGGTTTTTCAGAGCGTTCCGTAATTCGGACCACCTCTCCTTTCGATCGTCCTCCGACAGCGGTAACGGTCCTGCCTCCCAGGCTTCTTTGGCACTTTGCTTAATTTCCTTGCGG
>JBDGPI010000186.1:7253-9200 GCA_042219765.1 Salsurabacterium abyssinicum (SeqCode) | reverse complement strand
TCTCTCTGACCTCGAGGTCGTCGTTGATGACCGCGAACTGGGCGTCCTCGACCGAGCGGGGCATGTTGTCGTGGACTGGCTCTTCGTCTACGAGCGCCTCGGAATCCTGCTTGCCTTCATGTTTGTCTGTGGGGCAGCTCTCCGGCTGGCCCGGTTTAATGCCCACGACGTTGAGGGTGGAGCTAATTCGTACTTCAATGGCTTTCCGACACCGGCAGCGGCCGGGGTCATTGTTTCGATTTATTTCATTGAGTATAAGTTTTTTATTCTGACCGAGACGTTTCCCGACCGATTGCATCAATTTTTCACGCTTCTCGTCCCTCTTTCAATCCTGGCACTTTCGTATCTGATGCTCAGTAACCTCAGGTATCCCAATTTCAAAAAAGCCGCCAAGCTTGATGGCAATAAGTTTGGTGTCATTACGGCTTTACTGCTTTTTATAGTGGTGGCGGCCCGTTTCCCTCTCATGGTGTTTTCCATCGCATTTTTGAGTTATTTTTGCGTGGGGTTCCTGGACCTATCACGTCTGCTTTCAACGGCCACCGCCGATTCTGCGTCCTGAGTCGTTTCGACTCGGCTCCGCCCTTGCTGATGCTGGCTCGTCCAGTAATAGTTTGGTAGAATTTTGGTTTCCTTAAAATTGGCTTATTCTTGTCTGTTCTTACAGTTTGGGAGGATGCAATAGCGTGGATTCGACAACCGAGGACGAGACCGTAGAAATATTTGATACCACTCTGCGTGACGGGGAACAATCCCCCGGGGCCAGTTTAAATCCTGCCGAAAAACTCGAAATTGCCCGCCAGCTTTCCAAACTCAACGTTGATGTGATTGAAGCTGGATTTCCCATAGCGTCCAAAGGGGATTTTACAGCTGTCCAAGACATAGCGGATGACGTCCAGGGGACGACCATTGCCGGGTTGGCCCGGACCCGTGAAAAGGACATTGAACGCTGTGCGGAGGCCCTCGAACCCGCGGAGGATCCACGAATCCACGTTTTTATTGCCACCAGTGACGTCCACGTGGAAAAGAAACTGGAGAAGACCCGTGAAGAAGTCATGGAGATGGCCGTGGAGGCCGTTGAAAAAGCCAGGCAGTACGTGGACAACGTTGAATTCAGTCCCGAGGATGCGGCCCGGACCGACCAGGACTTCCTCCGTGACATTGTCGAGGCCGTCGTTGATGCCGGTGCCGGAACGGTTAATATTCCGGATACCGTTGGCTATTCACTTCCACAGATCTTTGGTGACATTATCAACGACCTGCGCGAAAACGTCCCTAACATCGATGAAACCACCCTGAGCGTGCACTGTCACAACGATCTTGGTCTGGCTACTGCCAATTCCCTGTCGGCGGTCAAAGAGGGAGCACGTCAGGTTGAAGTTGCCGTAAATGGCATCGGGGAGCGGGCGGGAAACGCCGCGCTGGAAGAGGTCGTCATGGCACTGAAAACGCGCCGTGATTTTTACGATCTCAACGTTAACGTTGATACCGAAGAAATTGCCAGAACGAGTCGGCTTGTCAGTTCCTTAACCGGTCTTTCCGTTCAGCGAAATAAGGCTGTCGTCGGTTCCAATGCATTTGCTCACGAATCCGGTATACATCAGCATGGTGTCCTCAAGGAACGACAGACCTACGAAATCATGAAGGCCGAGGACATTGGCCTGGATCACAACCAGCTGGTGCTGGGAAAACACTCCGGCCGGCATGCTTTCCAGAATCGTCTCGAGGAACTCGGTTACGATCTATCGGACGAGGAACTGGAGGACGCCTTCGAGCGGTTCAAGGACCTCGCCGACAAGAAAAAAGAAATTTACGACGAGGATATCGAGGCAATCGTCGAGGAGCAGGTTTCGCAGATTCCCTCCGTGTACGAACTTGACTACCTCCACGTGGTCAGTGGCTCCACCATTATACCCACGGCAACCCTTCGGGTGAGGGTCGACGAGG
>JBDGPI010000186.1:6957-7182 GCA_042219765.1 Salsurabacterium abyssinicum (SeqCode) | reverse complement strand
TCCCGTGGACGCCGTTTACTCCGGTATCAATGAATTGATTGAGTACGATCCCGAGGTCAAGGATTACGAGATACGGTCAGTCACCCGTGGGCAGGACGCTCTGGGGGAAGTCAGCGTGAAACTGCATGTGCGCACGGTAACGGTAAACGGCCGGGGCACCAGTACCGATGTTCTTGAGGCCAGTGCGAAGGCGTACCTCGATGCACTGAACCGGGCCCGGTACCG
>JBDGPI010000186.1:6263-6947 GCA_042219765.1 Salsurabacterium abyssinicum (SeqCode) | reverse complement strand
ATCCAGGATACCGTTTAATTCCACTTGAGGATTGTGGTTTACTGGGGCATTTATAGGATCAGGTTTTGTAACAGCCCTCCGTGATTGCTCTTGAATCTGGCCGTTGACCTCACTTCCCTCCATGAATCCTGGGGAGGGATGCAGTACTTCACCGCTAATTTTGTACGATCACTCCTTCTGGCCTCGGACGACCGTTTCGGCCTGGTTCACAGCGGGGAAGAAGTCAGACGAGTCCGTCCCCCTCACCTGGATGATTCCCACCAGTTCATTGAGGTTTCCTCGCCACTGGGGTCTCGGGTTTTTCGAGAACAGTCCGTGCTTCCGTTTGAACTTTTCCGGAGTGACTTTGACCCCGAC
Organism: Salsurabacterium abyssinicum (SeqCode); assembly: GCA_042219765.1. Classification (GTDB taxonomy): domain Bacteria; phylum T1Sed10-126; class T1Sed10-126; order T1Sed10-126; family CAZEBV01; genus JBDGPI01. Next base: position 6,590 of record JBDGPI010000186.1, on the reverse strand, counting down.
CGTCTGCTTGTCCCAGCATACTTCGGGCCGATTGTTTCCCCGTATCCCGTGGACATGATTGTCTACGATTTCCTGTACCTGAGGTCCGACAGTGGTCTTTCACTCAAAAACAGACTTTACTGGAAGGGGCTTTACAAAGCGGCATTCTGGCGGGCGGATCGGTTATACCCCTGCAGTCAGACGACGAAAGAGGAAATATTAAATAGAATGCCCTGGGCGAGCGACAAAGTCGGGCCGGTGCTCTACCCGGGTCATCGATCCTACGATCGAGCCGGTCCGGTCTCCTGCCAGTTGAATAGGGCAGATCCTTACATTCTTTTCGTTGGT
>JBDGPI010000186.1:0-6253 GCA_042219765.1 Salsurabacterium abyssinicum (SeqCode) | reverse complement strand
AGGAAAAACGTCCAGGCCTTACTTGATTTCTACAGAAACAATGCTCCTGAATCAATTAGTAAGCAGTACGATTTACGGCTCGCGGGCCAGCATGGATGGGGTGAACCCTCGCCGGACGAACTCCATGACCCGGACAGGGGTATTATCTGGGAAGGTCGGGTCTCGGATCGTCGGCTCAAGCAGCTCTACCAGAATGCAAGTTTGCTGGTGCTACCCTCTCTTGGGGAGGGCTTTGGAATGCCAATTCTCGAGGCCTTTCGTCACCGTTTACCGGTCGTCCTGTCACCCCTTGATGTTTTTCGTGAAGTTGCCGGCAAGGCCGCCTGGTACCTTCCGGGCTTTGAGAGCTCGACCGACTGGGTGGAGGTCTTTCAGGAAGCACTGAATGATCCCGCCAGGCGTAGACTTAAAACAACCATTGGCCTTCGGCGCAGCCGTCAGTTCTGCTGGGCGGACTCGGCAAACCGGTATCTATCCGACGTTCGAAGGCATGGCTGACTGACAGTGGATCTGACCTGGGTAGGCCCTTACAAGCCTGTTCCCGACCGGTCCGGTGCCGACCTCCGATCGTACTATTTAATGCGGGAATTAAAACGGAGGGGAGCGTCGCTCGATGGATACTTCATGGGGAGTCACGGTAATGACTGCGACCAATTTTTGGATCAATCAACCGTAAGAACCAACAGTGCCATCGGGTCGATCGCTGGAACCCTGAAGCGTCGTTTCCTCAGCGGGATTCCCCTGACAGTTGGACGGTTCTTTTCCTCCGAAATCAGTCAGCAGTTGCCACAAGATCAGCTGATCTACGTTGATCACCTTCATTTGACATCAAATGTTCTGGACCGGAGTGAGGGATACTGGCTTGATGAGCACAACGTTGAGTCCGATCTCTGGGAGCAGTATGCTTCACTCTGTTATCAACCCAAACGATGGTTTATCAATCGAGAAGCAGCGGCGCTAAGGACCTTTGAGACCGACGTTATCCGGCAAAGCGCCGGAACGGGGTTACCAACCTCTCCCGATTTGTCGAACTTACCGCAATCGGCACGGCAAAAAATTTCACTGATACCGAACGGTGTGCCTCAGGAGTGGCTTGATTCCGGAGAAAGGCGACTACAGGATTCCCTGGACACAGTAACCGTATTTGGGTTTATCGGAAAGTACGACTGGTTTCCCAACAAGTTCGGAATGGAAAAATTCCTCAATGATGTCTGGAAACCCTTTTACGCAAACCACTCGGAAACCAGGCTGGTCCTGGCCGGACAATCACCACCCGACAGTTGGAGGGGGGTCAATGGAGTCACCGTCAGGGGTTACGTCGAGTCGAAAGCTGATTTCTTTCGGTCGATTGATGCTTTTGTTATTCCACTTGCCCTCGGATCGGGGACCCGACTGAAGGCCCTCGAAGCCGCGGCGAAGGGAATTCCCCTGCTGAGTACGGAAAAGGGAGTCGAGGGACTTTCCTTTGATGACCTGCGGACGGTTGACGAAATTACTGATCTCCGGGACCTTATGATAGACATCAACAATAACCCATCCCGCTGGGACAAGAGCCGTCGCAGCGTTTATCGGACCATCGGGGAAACCTATCGGTGGTCAACGATTGGAAAAAAACTATGGGACCGGCTTGAGTCAATTGCGTAACGTCGGAAGAAAGACCGGACCGTCCGGAAAGTAATAAGATGTCAATATCTCTTTTAATCATCCTCTCTGTGCTCGTAATACTGACGCTTCCGGGAGGGCTGGTTGCAATCGAGAGAAGGGACGTTAAGTCACATCAATTCAGGATGTTGGTAGGGACAACGACACTGGTTTTCCTGGTTTTTCTTTTCCTGGTTTTTTCGTGGACCTCCCTGCTTGAATACCAGGGGTTCTACAGAGGGGCTTACTGGCTTCTATGGTGGTTGACCGTTGGTCTGGGCAGTTCCGGTGTTGTCCTTACCTGGTTGGCTATCTGGGCAATGCTTGAAAGAACCTGGGATTTGCACCGTCGAGCAGGAATGTTTGGTTTCATGAGCGGAACCGTCTCGGGATTGACCGCTCTTTTAAGCACGATAATGATTCTGTTTCTCTGAGGGGATCACACATGGAATCGTCCGAATTGGAACTAACGGCGGAATCAGTCAGGGACCGCCTGGAAAATGACGAGAGCTTAACCCTACTAGATATCAGAAAACCGCGTGAGCGAGAGGTTGCAACCCTCTCGAATGACGTCTGGATTCCGATGGAGGAGGTGCCGGAGAACCTGGATTCCATAGCCGAGAAGGACCGTCCCCTGATAATTTACTGTCATCATGGAATGCGAAGCATGAAGGTTACCCAGTATCTCCGAGAGGAGGGACTTGACGACGTTTACAGTCTCGCGGGCGGGATTGATTACTGGGCTCGTAAAATAGATCCCGAGATGAACCGTTACTAACCCTTCCCGATGACCCTCGTGTAGAGTTCCTCGTATTGATCGATCATTCGTTCCACGCTGAAGCACTTCTCCAGCCGCTTACGCCCTGCTCGTCCAAGCTGGCTTCGTCGCTCCGGATCAACTAAAAGGGATTCCATTGCTTCGGAGAGGGCGTCGACTCGGTCCGGTTCGACCAGAAGACCGGTTTCCCGGTGTCGAACAATTTCCGGAATAGCGCTTACGTTTGTTGCCACCACGGGGAGCCTGGCAGCCATTGCTTCAAGGAAAACCAGTCCAAATCCCTCCCACCGGGAGGGATGTACGAAGACGTCGAAGTGTGATAGAAGTTGTGGAACATCCGATCGATGACCGAGAAAATGAATGTTCTCGGTCGCCGGACCGGCTTCGGCTGTGGTCTTAAGTTCATCTTCAAGCGGTCCGCTTCCGACGAGAATAAGCTGGGAGTTGTGGTCGGCGAGAGGGAGCCTCTCGAACGCCTCCAGTAGGGTGTCGTGGCCTTTCTGTTCCGTTAACCGGGCAACCATTCCAAATGTTACTGCATCCTCTCTAATAACTGGTGGCCGCGTCCCGTGATCCGACGAGACCTCAGCGAGGAATTGATCGGGGTCCAACCCGTAGTGTATTCGGGTGTAAGGAGTGTTCGTTATGCCAAGCTGATTCTGGTAGAAATTCTTAAGGTGATCCGAAATAGTGACAAGATGATCGAACTTCCAGTTCAGTATTTGAGCAAAGACTCCAAACCCCCAACGATGCTTGAAGCGGTCGTCGTTATGTTTTGTGGAAATGACGGGGACGTCGAGACCAACCGAACTAAGGGCTCCGATCAGGTCACCGTGGATCAGGTGGGTGTTGATTAGATCAGGGTTGTAATCGCGCAAAATACTGTGTACCTGGACAACGGCCGCCGGACTTAAAGTCAGGTCCATCGGAATGACGTCGACTGTCCAACCGGCTTTCTCAAGGTGCGATATGAACTGATCGGCCGGTCTGTCGGATTCTTGAATCACACCGATTCCACAGGACCAGCCCCGGGCGGAGAGACCCTGGCCCAGTTTGACCAGGAATTCTTCGCTGCCGGCGTATCCAGTTGCTTTTTGAAGGTGGTATAATCGCTTCGTCATCGTTGATTGACTCCACAAGTCGGTTTGAAAAATGCCAGTACTGAGTTAATTTGTAGGATCTTCAGAACTCTACAGTTAGCGGATTTCATTTCGACAGGTAACTTGGGGGTTCCGATGCTTCATCTCTGGCTTTTCCCGCTACTGGATTGGTGCTTCCTTCCATTCCTTTACCTCTGGAACAGCATTAGTTTAACAGCTGTTTCCGTGCTTGCCGGTATCATCCTCATCGTGGTTTATTATCTCACCTCGGACCAATGGGGACTGGCTTACTACAAACAACAGCTCAAAGAACACCAGAACCGGCTGCTTCACGGGGACTATTCACTGTCGAATATAGGCGGTTTGCTGATGGATAACGTTCATTTATCCAAATACGGCTTCATCCCGGCAATTTTTACGGTTATCCCTATCGTGATCCTCATTCCGTGGATTGGAGCTCGATTCGGGCTTCGGACGATCCAGGTCGGAGAACCGTTTGAGGTGACCGTACGAAGTCAGGAAGAATTCAAACTTCGCATCCCTAACGATATGAGGATTGGCACAAAGAAGAGGACTTTTGAGGCCGGAAAGGTCAAAGTGAGGTTACTTGCCGAGACACCCGGTTCGAAACAGCTGTCGGTTGACCCTGTCGGTAGTAACTCTCAAACGATACCAATTTCCGTGGACGACCCCTGGGGCAATGCATGGCCGAGTCTGGCGCAGAAAAAGTGGTATCATCATGTCCTCGTTCCAGGGGTTACCGTTTTCCCCACGGACCAACCCGTGAAGTCCGTTTACGTAGGTTACACGGAAAATTTCAGGATGCTTTCGCTCAATATTCCGGGCATGGCCCGATTACCGGGCTGGCTGAATTACTTTTTTCTGGTGAGTTTTGTCAGTGGTCTTGCGATCAAGTGGCACTACTCCATTGAATGACCGATCCTTTGATGACAACGTACTGGTGACTGATTAATGTTTTTTGCTTACGTGGGTCCCGGAGCGGGATTTGCCTTCTTTTCGACCATTCTTCTGCTGGTACTCAGCGGAATCATTGCGGTTTTTGCACTTCTGCTTTTGCCCTTCAAATGGATCAGGAAAGCTCTGAATTTTCTTGTTCCCGTCAAATCGGCTCGCTGGGGACTTTACGTACTACTGGTCGTTCTGGCAGTGGGAGGATCCGGCTGGTGGATCTCCTCACTCTTGTCCGAGAAAAATCATCCCAGGATGATCGTACTGGGGATGGACGGACTCGATCCCGATATTGTGAGAAACATGATGGACCGGGGGGAACTGCCAAACTTTCAACGGCTGGCGGAACGGGGGGGGCTCTACGACCTGAGAGTGCCCAATCCCCCGATTAGTCCCACAAGCTGGGCCAGTTTCATAACGGGAACCAACCCTGGGCGACACGGTATCTTCGGGTTCATTGGCCGTAATACCGATAGCTATCGTCCGGAGCTTTTCACGAAAGTACGGGCGGCGAAGGACTTTCTCGGGATCCCCCCGGAGCTCAACGTACCAGGGCCCTACAAAATACCTCTGATACCCTCCGAACGCATCAACAAACGGCAGGGTGAGGCCTTCTGGGATATCACCAGTGAGGCTGGAGTCGAATCAACAATGGTGAGGGTTCCGGTGACTTTTCCTCCCGAGACCGTCAGCGGAAAGATGCTCTCCGGATTGGGGACTCCGGATTTACGGGGGACACAGGGCACTTATTCCTACTGGACGGAGCGAACCGGCTCGAACACGAGCAAGCGGTCCGGTTCGGTGGACAACAACGTTAATTTCTATCGTGGCACTTACACTTCAACCATTGAGGGTCCCACCAATCCTCTAACGGACGAGCGTGGGCCCACTGAGATCGACGTGACTTTCCATAAAAGAGATACGGGCGTGGCAATTGTCCCTGTCGGGACCGATACCTTCGTTCTAAAATCCGGTCAGTGGAGTAGCTGGAAGAAGTTAATTTTTCCCCTCGGGTTGGGTCAGTCCGTCTCCGGGGTGGTTCGCTTTCATCTGAATTCTACTGATCCCTTCCAGCTGTACATGACCCCGATCCAGATTAATCCGATGGATCCCGTTATGGCAATCAGTCATCCCGAGGGCTACTCTCGAAAGCTTGCCAAGCGTATCGGGTATTTTTACACGATGGGCATGGCTCAGGACGACCAGGCTCTGAAGGACGAGACAATTTCCGATCAGACATTCCTCGAGCAGAGTCACCAGGGGCTTCGGGAACGCCGTCGTATCATGGGACTTGAACTTCGCCGTCAGACCAACGGTTTGATGGTTGCAGTCTTTGATTCGACCGATCGAATACAGCATCTGATGTGGCGTCACCGTGATGAGGAACATCCACTGTACGACCCTGCTAAAGCCAGTAAACACGCCGATGCAATACCAAACGTCTACCGGAAAATGGACGAAATCCTTGGTGAGGTCCTTGATGCAACCAGTGATGACGTCCCGATAATGGTGGTTTCGGACCACGGTTTCGCCAGTTTCCGCCGTCAGTTTAACGTGAATACCTGGTTAAAGAAGAACGGGTACCTTTCGCTGAAAGGCGGACAGGAAGCAACTGGAGGACGATTTTTTCGGAACCGTCGGGGACGTTTTGACGTCGATTGGTCGAACACCAAAGCCTACCAGGTCGGTTTGACCGGGATCTATTTGAACATGGAGGGAAGGGAGTCCCGGGGGACTGTAGCTCCCGAGGATAAATGGGCGGTGG
>JBDGPI010000185.1:3204-6499 GCA_042219765.1 Salsurabacterium abyssinicum (SeqCode) | reverse complement strand
CACCGGGGGAAAACCCCGGTCTTTTCCCGGAATTGAACCCAACGGTAATCGAATAATTACCAGTAAGGAAGCCATGGTTCTCAAGCAGCGTCCCGAATCGATGGTTATCCTCGGGGCCGGAGCCATCGGCATGGAGTTTGCCTACTTTTATCACACCTTTGGAACTGACGTTACCGTTGTGGAAATGATGGATCGAATTTTACCCCAGGAGGACCCGGAGATTTCGGAAGAATTACAGGCCCACTACGAAAACGATGGTATGGATATTCGGACGGGTGTGGGAGCCGAGTCCGTTGATCAAAACAATGGTGTCGTGAATGTATCACTTCAGAACGGGGATGAATTGGAGGCGGACGCGGCCCTCGTTGCTCTCGGGCTGGAACCCAACACGGAGGATCTGTGGGACCCCAATTTAAATTTACGTACCGACGACGCCGGTTGGATTGACGTTAAGGACGATTATCGTACCAGTCTGCCGGGGGTTTATGCGATCGGTGACGTAATTGGTGCTCCCTGGCTGGCTCACGTCGCTTCCCACGAAGGTATTAAGATGGTCGACGCAGCTTTTGGAGACGACGAACACTATGAACCGCTCGATTACGAGTCGGTTCCGGCCGGCACGTTCTGTCAGCCCCAGGTGGCAAGTGTGGGGCTAACGGAGGAGGAAGCACGGAACCGCTACGAGAACGTCAAGATCGGCCGGTTCCCATTCCAGGCAATCGGTCGTGCCGTTGCCGTTGGCCACACGGAAGGTTTCGTGAAGCTGGTTTTTGCCGGTGACTACGACGAACTCGTCGGGGGGCACGTATTGGGCGAAAACGCCACCGAATTGATCACGGAACTCACCCTGGCCCGCAACCTCGAAGCAACCCCCGAAGAGATTTTTGATACCATCCATCCCCATCCCACCATGTCAGAGACGCTGATGGAGGCCGCCCTCGACGCCCACGACCGCTCTATTCACCACTAATTCCCGCTGCCCACGTAAATTCCTGTATTAATTTTGGTTGATTATCTTTCCGGTGACCGTTAATTGATTCGGAAATAAAACAATTCTGTGTTTTTTTACTCGCAAAAGAAGAGAGCATAATGGACGTTGCCCAGCAATCAGTTGGATTTGGGGTATCGGGAACCGCCTTCCACATAATTTTTCTACTGCACTTTATTGTCTGTTTGTTGGTTTTTCCCGGTAAATTACTGTACGTTGTCCGTCCCCCACGAATCGCTGAGGCTCGAAGAGAAATTTTGACGGTGAAGGAGTGTTTTTATATTCGAAAAAACCGGCACGATTTACCGCGAAATAAATGTAAGTATGAGAAGCCTGTTAGTTCCTATCAGGTTATCAACGGAAAATCTTCCGGCGAAGAACGGTCACAATCGTTGGCGTGATAATTAAATTATTGGAACCGAAAAAAAGACTTTAGTACAACGTTAAGGAAGTATGTGTGATTCAGTTGTTCCGCAGATCCCGGGCGGAGGTTTCGGGTGAGGTTTGGTTGATCGTCATGCCAGTTCCGTATTCAAACCCGGCCTGGTAGCGAACCCTGGGAAGTAACATTAAGTGCCAGCGATAATTCGATTGAACAGTTTTTCCCCATATGTCGTTTGAATCTGATAACAGGGGGGCCTGGCTTAGCACCAGGTTATACGGCACCGATCCGAGTAGGTTCATTGTTTTGTTTAACACGTCCTGAATTACCTGTCCGAGTTTGGCCAGGTTGTCGTTTGTAAGTTCGTGAAAGTAACGTTGTTGTTTGCGAGGGAGAATCCAGGTTTCGTACGGTTCAATGGGAACGTAGGGACTAAAGCAAACAAATGAATTGTTTTTGCTGACAACCCTGTCCTGTTCAAACGCTTGTTCAATGTATTCTTCCAGTACGTCAGTATCCCGGTGGTGGACATGTTCAACCTGGTGCTTAACCTGGCGTGGCACGACCGGTAGGGATATAAGCTGACTGTGCGGATGGGGAAGGGATGCTCCGGCTTGTTCCCCGTGGTTCTTGAACATGAACGTATAGCGAGTTGCAGGTTCGTCTCCCATCTGTCGAAGGCGATTGGACCAGGCTTTAAACACCCGCTGAATTTGGTCGCCGGAGTAGTCTTTCATTTGCTGATTCGGATTGGGTGTTTCAATTACAACGTCGTGATGTCCGCTTGCTATATGGTCCGTAAATAGTTTGTTTGTACCGTTGACGTTAGGGGCATCGGGGCTAACCGCCGGGAATTTGTTGGGAACGATTCGTACTCTCCAGTCGTCAATTTCGCCTCCCTCGGGACGGTCGGCGTACACTTCATCCGGAGTCATGTCTTCATTTCCCGGGAGGAACGGATTAGTTTGGTTCTCGTCTTGTTGCTGTTCACTCCCAAACCCGTGCGGTCGATCGCCACGAGATTCGGAAATCACGACCTGACGTCCGGTATAAGGACATTCTCGAATGTCGTTCATGAATTACTCCTTTGATTGGTTAACGGTTCATTACAATAGTAAACCTAACTTTGTGTTGGCTCTGTAGAAACCCTGTCTCAAATCCCCTTCAATGGTGTTGCAAAGGGATTGGGGCCTGCGTAAGCGGCTTGATCTGAATTTGAGCCCCATGGACGGGGCGTCCTCAAATTCAGGTCCCTCGGAGTCTCGCTGGAGGCGAGTCCAGAATGAGTGTCGCAAGCTCCAATCCCCCCTGCTACGTAGAGGGTTTCTCTCAAGTCCTTGTATTTTATTTGCATGGGAACCGTATTTTGATTAATTTCTTCAGGCTGATAAAGGGTTTCTAACGTTGGTGCAGTTACAATCGATCGTGGTGATGTAAAATTACATTTTAGTTTGGCGAATTTAATCATTGTGTGATTCGTTTTTTACCAACCTTCAATCCTTCGAGTTTTACTACGATCTGTATTACAATGTTAGAACAGGTTTCTGCAAAACCTTTATACATATCGGGAGAACCATAACAAAGCTCTCGGTTGGACGCGGATAGGACAGATTAAAACACGGGTTAATCCTTAACAAATTAACAAAGACTTTACTGTTGCGGTTTTTGTAAACGGAGGTACCGTGTTTTGATGAACGGGAAATCGCAAAAGCTTAGTAACAAAGAATTCATCAGCGTTTATCTGCGCCAATCTGCGAGCTAATTTCAGAAAGGGATAGGACCATACATGATTAATTATGCCTGGTTGGATTTAGTTCCATACGAGAAGGCTCTCGACTTACAGAAACGGCTCGTTGAAAAACGGGCGTCCGGTGAGATAGAAGACACACTTTTACTTCTCGAACATCCTCCCGTGGTTACGGTGG
>JBDGPI010000185.1:0-3181 GCA_042219765.1 Salsurabacterium abyssinicum (SeqCode) | reverse complement strand
ACACTTTCAAGATCCCCGGGAACAGCTCCAGAAACAGGGAATACAGGTGGAGGATGTCCGTCGCGGGGGACATCTTACCTACCATGGACCCGGTCAGCTGGTAGCCTATCCCATTTTTCGACTTCGGGAGAAAGACCTCCACCATTTCCTCAATCGTTTGGAATCCGTGCTCATTAACACCCTCGACCGTTTCGGCATATCTGCCCGCCCCGGTCCGAATGAAGCCGGTATTTACACGGGGGAACAAAAGATTGCTTCCCTTGGAATTAAAGTCAGTCAATGGGTGAACTACCACGGATTTGCTCTCAATGTGGACATGGACCTGAGGCCTTTCGAGAACATTGTCCCCTGTGCCGAACGTGATGTTTCGATGACGACCATGGAACACAACTTGCGCCGTGCCCCAATGATGGCGGATGTTCGCGAAGCCGTTGTGGATAGTTTTGAGGACGTATTTGACCGGGGATTTAACCCGGTGGAAGAAGACGTACCCTGGTCGCGAGCGTACGACGAAATTCCTGATGAACAACAAAGGAAGATGATGCCCCGGCGTGGTGAACCGGATAAGGTGGGTCGGAAACCACCCTGGTTGAAAGCAAAAATGCCCGGGGGTGGGCATTATAATGACATCCAGGACGTGATGGACAACAAAATGTTGAACACGGTTTGTGAAGAGGCCAGCTGTCCAAACCTTGGAGAGTGCTGGGGACGGGGGACAGCTACTTTTATGATTTTGGGGGATACCTGTACGAGAGCTTGTGGTTTCTGTGACGTAAAGACGGGCAAGGACCTGGATGTTGACAAGAAGGAGCCTTGGCGAGTGGCTGCCGCCGTCGACCAGATGGGCCTAAACCATGCCGTGGTTACATCGGTGAACCGGGACGATTTACCCGATGGAGGTGCCGAAATCTGGGCTCAGACGATTGAGCCCATCCGAGACAAGGAAACTGATACCAGTATTGAAGTTCTGATACCGGATCTCATGGGGGATTGGGACGCACTTCAGAAGATCTTTGACGCCCGGCCTGATATCCTTAACCATAACGTGGAAACGGTTCCGCGCCTGTATCCACGTGTTCGGCCGATGGCCCGGTACGATCGTTCCCTACGACTGCTAAAACGTTCGTCCGAGGCGGGATTTCCGACAAAGTCGGGCTTGATGCTTGGAATTGGGGAACGCCAGGACGAGATCAAAGAAACCCTGAAGGATTTGTACGACCACGGTGTGCGAATACTCACATTAGGACAGTACCTGAGGCCATCCGATAAACACCTTCCCGTGGACCGCTGGGTTCATCCCGAGGAGTTCGACCGCTGGGGAGAATGGGCCGAGGACCTCGGTTTCGAGCACGTGGAGTCCGGACCGCTTGTACGTTCATCCTATCATGCTGACGAACAGGTTCCCGATCGGGACGAACCACTGTTAAAATCCTGAATCAACTCCTCGCAGCATGAATACCGTTACTTCAGTCCTTTCCTCCGCCCGGGGAGCTCTGACTTCCTTCTATTACCAGAATGAACGTATCGCCTGGCCGTTGTTTTTCCTGGGGGGTGTGACATACGATGGTTTGACTCTGAGTCGTATCGATCGCCTGTTTGATAACGTAATTTTACTTTCTTATTTGGTCGTACTTGGGGCTTTGATTGTCCTCATTGGTCGCTTAAAGCAGGGCAGAGTTAGTAACCAATGGTTTAAAGACTGGAAAGACTGGTATCCTTTCGTGATCCAGTTCTTACTGGGGGGGCTGTTTAGTGCCTACGCCATTTATTACTTCCAAAGTACTCCGCTCAGTAGTTCCGCTCTGTTTTTCTGCTTCTTAATTCTCCTCATGGTTGCCAACGAATTTCTCGATGATCACCTGATGAATTTGCGGTTGATTGTATCCCTGTACCTTTTTGTAACATTCTCCTTTTTTGTGTATTTCATTCCGGTAATTCTTGGCGCTATGGGTCCTTTGATATTTTATACCAGTGCTTTCATTAGTTTGCTTCCCGTGGTATTGGTCGTTTATTTGATCTATCGACGGCGATTTCAAGAGCGATTCTGGGAGGTTGGAGGGATGGGGGTTCTGCTTACGGCAATTTTTGTGGGGATATTGGGAGCTTATCACTGGAACGTGATTCCCCCGGTCCCTCTGGCCATGGAGAAGGGAGGGATTTATCACAACGTGGATCGGGAAGGGGATGTGTATAAATTAAAATACCAGTCTCCACCCTGGTACCATTTCTGGGCGGATTCGAATCAAACGTATTACTACAAAAAAGGTGATAAGGTGTACTGTTTCGTGGCCGTGTTTGCCCCCGCCCAGCTAAAAGAAACCGTTAAGCACGAGTGGCAACTGTACGATCCGAAAGACGAGAAATGGGTCACGACTGACGTGATTGATTACCCGATATACGGTGGGCGAGCCGAAGGGTACCGTGGTTATTCTTACAAAGGAAACGTGCAAACGGGGACGTGACCGGACACGGACGTTTGCTGGGTCGCCTGCAGTTTGAGATCGAGGACTTCACCGGAAACAAACGACAGTTTGAAACCCTGGAATATTAACCAGCTTATGGTTACGGATTGCTTATTTTAAAATCATGTTTGATTGTCTTGAATAGAAGCTTCCTAATACTCCCTGGTCTCATTCCCGTTGACCTCTTGTCCGCTCCGAGGACTACAGAATTCAATACAGCTCAACCTGAGCTTGAATTCCGTAAAATACCGATCGAGGAAAATTAGGGATCCCTCATTAATAAGGACTATAAGATGTACAATTGATTGGACGGAAAAGCTTCGATAAGATAGGTGGTCATTCAATAGCTTATAAGCCCGGGTGGCGGAATCTGGCAGACGCGCATGGTTGAGGGCCATGTGGGCGTTTACGCCCGTGGGAGTTCGAGTCTCCCCCCGGGCACCATTCCTCACTTCGTTTCATGATCTGTTCGCTGGTCCTGTCGCTTGGCCCTCTCGTTCGGTCCAATTACCCTGGTTGGATATTGATTGAGCCCGATCTATTCTCGACAGATATGCTGTCGTCAATAGACTGTCCAGGGGATAAGCCGTTCAGCCCGTTATGGAAAGAGAGCTGGACGGATGGGTTAGCCCCGCCCGTTCTTCGAATGGGCGGTCTTCAGACGAACTATTCATTGGGTTTCATGAATAGTTCGGGTTAGGACTTGTGTAATTGTTTTT
>JBDGPI010000184.1:0-3804 GCA_042219765.1 Salsurabacterium abyssinicum (SeqCode) | reverse complement strand
ATTAAACAAGGACTTCATCCAGCGATCGGTCTTAATACGTTACGGAGGTGAAGGTCCCGGTCCGGCCATCCTCGTCAATTGAAGTCACGTCGAACGTCTTGCCGAGGGGTTTGCCCATGCCCGGTGTGTTGCGGGGCATCTTCGGAATACTGATTCCGGCCAGGTCGGGTTGTTCGTTCAGCAGTTTGGCGATGGCTTCGGCCGGTACGTGCCCCTCCACGGTGTAACCATCGATACGCCCGGTATGAAAGCTGTAAGCCCTGCGCGGAACACCGTGTTGCGCCTTGATCATGGGAAGTTCCGCCCGGGACTTCTTGACGGCTTTAACATCCATGCCTTTTTCACGGAGGTACTCGACGTAACGTTCGCAACAGGAACAGGACGGGGAATGATAGACGGTCATTTCTTTCCCCTGGATGGACTCCGTTGAGGAGGAATTGCCGCATCCCGCCAGGGTTACGACAAAGACCAGAACAACGGTCATTGTAAAACCGAAACACCGAGACGACCTCACCATAATCATCAATTCCTTTCCGTAGTACGAATCCTCTTCGCCTCTCTACTGGATTACCGGGTTTCACGACACTTACACGTCCATGTGTCCGCAGTATTAGCACATCATCGTGCGCCATCGTCCGGCAACGACATCTTCAAACAACCACTTTTTTGTCTCTTTGCTCCGTTTACCCCAATAAAACCCCAGTAACTGCAACCATTGTTCGTCATTCCCGGACCCGATTCGGGAATGACGGAAAAACCCCGGACCGGATAAATACGGCAAGCCAGTCTGGTCTCCCGAATAATAAATCACGCTTTAGAAACGGTACTAAAACACCTGAAATCAGTCCAACGAAACCCCCTTCAGCAGGTTGGCGTTCGTGACGACGGTCACGGAACTTGTCGCCATGGCGATCTCCGCAATGACCGGGTGAAGCAGTCCCAGTACCGCCGCGGGGATGGCCACCGTGTTGTAACCGTAGGCCCAGAGTAAGTTCTGTCGAATCTTTCGAAAAGTCGCCTTCGAGAGCTTGATTGCCTGAACGAGGGCCGTTAATTTCCCCTGGACCAGCGTAATATCGGCGGACTCGATGGCGATATCCGTTCCGCTTCCGATGGCAATACCGACGTTGGCCTGCGTCAGGGCGGGGGCATCGTTGATTCCGTCCCCGACCATACCGACTCTGTGTCCCTCGTTTTGCAGTCGACGGATCTCGTCAGTCTTCTCGTCGGGAAGCACCTCGGCCAGCACCCGGTCGATACCGACACGGTCGGCGATCGCCTGCGCGGTCCGCTCGTTGTCGCCGGTCAGCATCACCGGTTCGAGCCCCATTTCCTTCAGCGCTTGAACGGCCTCTTCGGTGTCGTCTTTCAGCGTATCGGCCACGGCGACAATACCATCGACGGCACCGTCCCGAGCCACGTACATCGCCGTTTTGGCCTCGGTTTCGAAACGAACGGCGGCGTCCTGGCAATCCTCCGGCACTTCCACGTCCCGACCCTCCATCAGCGCTTTATTCCCGATCACCAGATTGACCTCACCGACCGTTCCGTGGACGCCTTTTCCGGTAACGGACTGAAAGTCCGATGCGTCCGCTAATTTAGTTCCACGCTCTCGCACGCCCGAAGCGATGGCTTCCGCCAGTGGGTGTTCGGACATGGACTCGAGCCCGGCGGCCTCGGCCAGAAGTTGCTTTTCGTCTACACCATCGCGTGTGTAAACATCGGTGAGCTGGGGCTCGCCCTTCGTCAGTGTTCCGGTTTTATCGAGGACGATTACATCAAGGTCCTTCGTGGTCTGAATGGCTTCCCCCGACCGAATAAGGATGCCCCGTTCGGCGCCCATTCCGGTCCCGACCATCAGGGCGGTTGGTGTGGCCAGTCCCAGTGCACAGGGACAGGCAATAACCAGGACGGCAATTGCGGAGAATAGGGCCATGGTGAAGGTCGTCGAAAGCGACCAGGCGGCCGGGTTCGCCGTGGGTAACTGCCCCCATATCACGTCAAGCCAGGGGATCCAGTCGGCGTTGTGAGCGACGGTGCTGGAGGTCTCCGGCCAGATCATCCAGCCTGTAAACGTCAATAGAGCAAGTACCAGGACGGCCGGTACGAAGTAGGAGGTAATTCGATCGGCGAAGGCCTGGATGGGAACCTTGGTTCCCTGGGCTTCCTGCACCAATTCAACCACCTGAGAAAGGAAGGTGTCCTCGCCGACACTGGTGGCTTTGACTTCCAGGTGACCCTGCTTGTTTATGGTGGAACCGATGACCTCGTCACCGGGCTCCTTGGTGACCGGCATGGACTCCCCCGTTGCCATCGATTCGTCGACACCGGACTCCCCCTCGATAACCTCACCGTCAGTCGGTATTTTTTCGCCCGGTTTAACAATCATAACGTCCCCGACTTCGACTTCCTCGACGGGGATCTCGCGCGTTTCGCCGTTTCGTATAACGCGCGCCGTCTTTGCCTCCAGTTCAAGCAGTTTCTTGATGGCCTGCGATGCCCGGCCCTTGGCCTTGCTTTCGAGGTAGCGTCCGGTCAGGTGAAAGGCCATGATCATAGCCCCAACCCCGGCGTAGTTGAAGATGGGAAGACCGGCCAGTACAAACAGACCGGTCACCAGGGACGCACCCGAACCCATGGCGATCAGGACGTCCATGTTGGGATTGAGGTTAAGCGAGGATCGCCAGGCCGATTGCATGGTTTCGAGTCCCGGCCAGAAAAGTACCACCGCGGCGAGAAGGACCGTCCCCCAGTCGTAGGCGGGCGGCCCAAGTAGACTGTGCTCGAACCAGCCGGGAAAGAGCATCTCAGGAATCATCCAGAGAACAACCGGCACCGTAAGGGCCCATCCCCACCACATTTTCGACCGGGCCCTGCGTAAATTTTTCATCTGCCGATCCTCGTCCTCACCGGCACCCGGACGGGATCTCGAGGGGCTGGCCCCGTAGCCAGCCCCCTCGACGGCCTCGATCAGCCGATCGGTCGAGACGGATCGTTCGTGGCTTACCCTGGCCGTCTCGGCACCGTAATTAACGGAAGCATCGGTAACACCCTCAACACCTGAAAGTGCTTCCTCGATGGATTCCGCACAGGAAGCACAACTCATTCCCTCGATTTCATACGTTACCGTTTCGATATCGCCGGCGGATGCCTTCCCGTTGACGACCAGTTCGTAACCGGCCTCCTCAACGGTATTCTCCAGTTGCTCGACCGAGACGGACGAAGCGTCAAACTCGATACTGGCCCGTTCCGTGGCAAAATTCACGGAGGCCTCGCTTACGCCGTCCAGGTCGGATAATACATCCTCGACGGAATCGGCACAGCTGGTACAGCTCATCCCCTCAACCGGGAAGGTCCGCGATTTCTCGGACGACGTCTTCATTTCATTCGAATTCATGGGTGGTTCCTCCTGATAATCATCGTTTCACCGGAAGAGCGGACTGTTACTTGCAGTGTTAGCTCGGGGGTAACTCTTATTTTTTGAGGTAATGGCTGACGGCGTCCATGAACTCCTCGAGTTTCTGTTGTTCCTCCAGGGGATCCCCGGAATTAATGGCGTCCCGAACACAGGTATCTAGGTGGCGTTCCAACACTTCGGTCGCCAGCGAATTAAGCGCCTGGTTCACCGAGTGAATCTGGTTGATCAGGTCGATACAGTAGGCTTCCTCCTCGAGCATTCGCTCGATCCCCCCGACCTGGCCCTTGATCCGGGCGGCACGATTGAGCAGCTTCTCGATGTCCTGGGGGCTATCCTGATCCGTCAAGGCTTCGTCGGCCATGGGTCATCCTCCCCGCTAGGAGAAT
>JBDGPI010000183.1:7454-8969 GCA_042219765.1 Salsurabacterium abyssinicum (SeqCode) | reverse complement strand
ATAACCATTCCAAAGATAACCCAGCTGCCGGGCTGTTCGGGCCGGGGATTAACACCAAGGAGATCAGCAAGGGGGTAGCGAAGGGATTTTGGCATCTGTTTGAAGAACTGTCCCAGTAAGGCAAGGGTGGTAATAACCACCATAAAGAGCATCGGGACGATCGTATAGATGATTGGTCGATTACGCTTGTAGAGGTAGACGGTTACAGTCAGCAAACCGAGTGAGGCAAGGAGTTGATTGCTGGCCCCAAACAGAACCCAAAGAAAGAGTCCGGCGGGTTGACCGTTTACTTCGAGCAGTGCAAAGAACCCAATTGCAACAACGGCCAGAAAACTGGACGTCCAGCGGTTCACGATCGGGGGTGATTGCTGTTCCCCCTCCGTCAGTGAGTCGGCGATTTCTTCAATATTGTAGCGGAGAAGGCGGGTCCCTGAGTCCAGCGTGGTCATGGCGAAGGAAACTACGACGAGCGAAATAAACACCTTGCCGGCCCTGGCGGAAAGCCCGAGGTATTGTCCGAAGGAGTGAATGAAGTGTCCACCTCCGGTGATAAAGGCGTCCAGTTTGGGTTTTAAGCCGTCGGAGGCCGCCGCCCAGCTGCTGTAGTGTTCGAGCCAGCCGTCGAAGCTGCCGAGACCGGCAACACAGGCCAAAACGACGATCAAGGCCAGCACCCCTTCGGCAACCATACCACCGAACCCGACCATTTTGCCGTCGTTTTCGCTGTCGAGCTGCTTTGCGGTGGTGCCGGATGAGACCAGGCTGTGGAAGCCCGAAACGGCACCGCAGGCAATGGTAATAAAGAGGACCGGTAACAGCGGCGGGAGGTCGGTAACGACCGTCGAACTGGTCACCGCCGGAGCGGAAATGGTTGGGTTCATCCAGAAGAGTCCGCCGTAAAGTAGAATGAGCCCGGCGTAGAGCAGAAACGAGTTCAGGTAATCTCGGGGCTGCAGTAGAAACCAGACCGGAAGAACCGATGCCACGAAGGCGTAGGCCATCAGGATGTAGGTCCAGGTGTTAACACCGAACTCGACGTTCGGGAGCTTCAGCCCACCCCACATTGAAAATGCCAGCAGAATGAGTCCTATAACAGTGACGACCTGAAGGTCCTGGTTTCCTTTGTAAGTGGCAACTCCCATTCCCATGGCGATGACCATCAGGGCGAAGACTGGAATGACGCTTTCCGGATACAGTTTGGCGAAGAGTACCCCGATAACGTAAGCAAAAACCCCCATGGCCAGTGAAATCAAGAAGAAGATCAGGATGAGGAAAAGAATACGGCTTCGCTGGTTGATGATTGACTTCGTTACGTCGCCGATCGATCGGGCGTCGTTGCGGACGGACACGTACATCGTCGTGTAGTCGGGCCCGCCGAAGGTGACGCTGGAGACCTTCCGGGCGGGGAACTCGACCTCCGCGTCCACCGAGCCGTCGGGCGCGTACCGCACCAGGCGGCCGCCGTTCCAGCGGGCCGACCAGACGTACCCCTCCGTGTCGACGGTCATCCCGTCG
>JBDGPI010000183.1:0-7444 GCA_042219765.1 Salsurabacterium abyssinicum (SeqCode) | reverse complement strand
CGTGAACGGCTCCAACGAGAAGCGTTCCAAAGACGACCCAGAGAACCGCGGGAAGCCAGCCCCAGATCACCGCGATTGCCGGGCCCAGGATTGGGCCGAGGCCGGAGATCGACGCGAAATGATGGCCGAACAGAACCCATTTGTTGGACGGAACGTAATCAACTCCGTCCTCCATGGTGTGGGCGGGTGTCGGTCTGGAGGCGTCGAGGTGGGTTACGTTATAGGCAATGTGGTCACCGTAAAACCGATAGCCGAGCGCAAGAATCGTGCAGCATAAGACGGCAACGAGAGCGGCGCTCATTCTGCGGGAGCCTCCTTTGGGGTAACTTGTTCTATTGTGACATTCGTCCGGTTGAAATTGTGTTCCAGGGCTTCTTTAAGTGATTCCGTCTCACCGGTAGCCGCAAACGTGCCGGCGGGTTTTTCACCGTTGCTATCCGAAAGTGACTGTTTGAGTCGATTGGCCATAACCCGGCCGGGATCAACGAGGTTGATTTCGTTGTTGGTTTTATCAGGGGGGACAGCAGCGGCTCCAGGGTCTGCCGGACGAGTGGTCCGGAGTGATGACCGGCCTCAATCATCGGCACCAGCGGCGAGCAAGCCTGCTGGTGGACACTCAGTCCAGCGGGTTCGAGCTGCTGGGGATAAAATCCGCTGTTAACGGTTCCGGTAGTGGCCATAACACCGACGTGGCCATTGTCGGTGACGGATTTTATGTGATTGACAAGGTCCTCATTGATAAGACCATGAATGGTTAAGTCCGGGAACTGGCGCCGGGCCGGCTTGAGGGCAATACTGGAGCTGATGTTGCAGGCCATGACAATTTGAGAGCAGTCCTGCTCCCGGAGGAATCCGACGGCGTTGAGGGCAAATTGACGAACCTCGGCCAGTGGCCGGTCCCCGTAAGGACAGTGCTTCGTATCGCCGAGATAGTAGTACGAAAGGTTGGATATGGTTTCACGCGACGCCTCTAAAACGGTCAGGCCTCCAACGCCCGAATCAAAGAAACCGACTTTTTCCATTACGTCACCCGTCCCCTGATGATGTAGGTCCGTCGCAGAACAACTGTATTTAAGTTAGGTATTGATTGCCGTTCCGCAGGGTTCATGAATATCTTAAAGGCATCTCCATGATTATCTTATCAACCAGCAAGAACTCATCCACGAACTTGAACGGGGCGTCTACCTTCGAAAGACTATATCATTGACGCCATCTTAATTGTCGGATTTTTTTCCGAGCGTATTAACCAGGAGTTCAACCTGGGTCTTCTCGAGCTCAGGATGGAGGAACGCTGGATTCAACTCGACCATGGACTTCAGCACAAAGGGCCGTCGGTGGATTTCCGGATGGGGAACGTGGAGTTGATCCGAGTGGAGTATCATTTGATTATAATAAAGGAGGTCGAGGTCAATAATCCGATCCGGTCCGTTCCGGTCCCGGTCGCGACCCAGTTCTTGTTCAATCCGGAGCAGTTGTTTTAACACCTGGTCGGGATCGGAACCACGGGGGTTAATCTCGAGCACCTGGTTGAAGAACGGTTTTTCCGTGGCGATCTCAAACGGTTCCGTCCTGAGAATCGATGACTGCTTCAGAAGGGGATACTCCCCGGGAATGGCGTTCCGGGCCCGGGCGAGATTCGCGCGGGGGTTTTGGAGGTTGCTACCGAGACCGACGTAAACATTCGATTCCACAGTATGCCTCCGTGGAGTGGGGCCTGAGAATGTTTCTGATCACTTAGCCGTATTGTATCGACTTAATACGCCGGGAGGTCAATGATGGCAGACGAAACGTTCGAAACCGACGAGGATTTCAGACACGCAGTCAACCGTCAGTTCGAACGGCGGGAGGCCTCACACATCCCCGTCAGGCTTGAGGTGGCCGGCGAGGAGTACGACGCAACCCTTGAGGATATCTCAAAGAGCGGTTTACGCATCCAGTGCGATGCCGATATTCCCACCCGGGGCAGTGTCACCGTCCACGTTCCTTACCAGGGCGAGGAGGGCAAGGAGATGCACCTGACGGGGGTCATGCGCTGGTCCAAAACGGTTACTCAGGCGGGGATAGAATTGACCAGCAAGACAAAGGACGTTTGAAATGGAGTGAAGAGTGAAAAGTGAAGGGTGAAGAGTGAAAAGTTTAGAGGTTGAGAACATGCTTCATTGTGTAGAGTCCGCTGTCCTTTTCGTTAAGGAATTTTGCGGCCCGCAGGGCGCCGCGCCCAAAGGTTTCACGGCTGCTGGCCCGGTGGGTTAACTCAATTCGTTCGCCTTCACCGGCGAGCATGACAGTGTGATCCCCCACGACGTCCCCGCCCCGCAGAGCGGCAATACCAATTTCATCGGAGGCTCGTTCGCCGACGAACCCTCGACGCCCGTCTTCCCGGACCGACTCGAGGTCCTGATCTCGGGCTTCAGCAATGGTTTCGGCAAGCATATTAGCCGTGCCACTGGGAGCATCTTCCTTGTGGCGGTGATGCATTTCCAGTACTTCCGCGTCAAAGTCCTCTCCCAGCACCTCCACGGCCTGGTTAACGAGTCCTGCCAGAAGATTGATACCGACACTCATGTTTGGGGCTTTGACGATCGGTGTTTCGTCACCTGTATCCTGAATCAGTTCGAGATCTCCGTCGGAGAAACCGGTCGTACCAATGACCAGTTTTGTTCCTCGTTCCCGGGCCAGTGTAAGAAGCTCACGGGTGGCGGCGGGCCGGGTGAAATCAATCACCGTCTGTCCTGACTCAAGCAGGTCCTCGGGTTGATCGGAGATGGTGACATCCGGCGCTCCGTCCACAAGGTCGGAAGTGTTCCGGCCGACCTCGGGGGATTCGCTGTGTTCGAGGGCCCCGACCAGTTCGAGATCATCGTCCTGAGAAATAAGCTTCAGAAGAGTCTGACCCATTCGTCCGGCAGCTCCCGAGACGACGATGGGCTGGCTGTTACTCGTACTCATTGACGGTCAGTCCTATGTTTTCGAGTTCGTCGGCGAGTGGTTCTCGGTACTCCTGGGAGAGTTTTGTCATCGGTGAACGGATTTCTGACTCACAGAGGTCAAGCATGGCGGCTCCTGCTTTTACGGGAATTGGGTTCGTCTCCCAGAACATGGCTTCCATCAGCGGAAGCAATTCCTGATGGTGCTGTCTGGCCCGGGAGGGTTCCCCCTTGTGCCAGGCCGTGACGAGGTCGTTGACCTTCGAGGGAACGAGGTTTGCAAGGACCGAGATGACACCGGATCCACCGACGGCCATCAGCGGTAACGTCATTGCGTCATCCCCACTGAGTACGGCAAAATCCTCCGGTGTTTCCGAACAAATTTTCGAGATCTGCTCAAGGTCACCGGAAGCTTCCTTCACCCCGACGATGTACGGGTGTTCGGCCAGTTCAATGACCGTTTCGGCATCGATGTTAACCCCCGTACGACCCGGAACATTGTAGAGGACGATGTTGACTTCGACCGAGTTGGCGAGGGTCTCGTAATGGTTGATCATTCCGTGTTGTTCCGGGCAGTTGTAGTACGGTGAAATGACAAGAACGGTATCACAGCCGACTTCGTTTGCGTGTTCGCTGAGTTCTATCGCCTCGTGTGTGCTGTTGGATCCGGTTCCCGGCATAACACTGCATTCATCCGCCTCGTCAACGACGATCTCTATGACGTTCTTGTGTTCCTCGTAGGTGAGGGTCGCCGATTCCCCCGTGGTTCCACAGGGGACCAGCACGTCAGTGCCATTGTCCTCCTGGCGTCGAACGAGCCGGCGAAGCGCCCGTTCGTCGATTGAATCGTTCTTGAGTGGGGTAATTAGTGCCACCATAGAGCCTTCAAGCATAGTAAGTCACTCCAGTATAATACTTCAGATCAGGTGCGGGGATTCTTTTCCCCGGCCCAGAGATCACTGTAGTCCTCCGGTTCTCGGACGACGGTGTGGGAGTTTTCGTCGACGAGAATTTCGGCTGGTCGCGGAAACGCATTGTACTGAGACGCCATGGCAAAACCGTAGGCTCCGGCACTTTTTATCGCAAGGTAATCACCCGGCTGCGGTTCCGGCAACTCCCGGTCCTTACCGAAATAATCCGACGATTCACAAATCGGGCCGACGACATCCGCGGTGATGTGATCGGCGTTCCGGGGATTGAGCGGAACGATTTCGTGATAGGCGTCGTACATGGCCGGTCGGATCAGGTCGTTCATGCCGCCGTCGACGACGACGAAATTCTTCGTTACTGATTCCTTAACGTATTCCACCTGTGTCACGAGGACACCGGCGTTCCCCATGAGGAAGCGGCCCGGTTCAACAATCAAGCGCAGGTCCCGCTTTTCAATCTCCGGAAGTACTGCATCCGCCCAGTCGTAGGGGGTCAGCGGCTGTTCGTCACGGTAGCGAATACCGATGCCGCCGCCCAGGTTGAGGGTCGATATGTCGTGGCCCTCCTCCCGTAGACGGTCCACGAGGGAGGAGGCTTTATCGATCATCTTCTCGAAGGGTTCGATCGTTGTGATCTGGGAGCCGATGTGGAAGTGAAGCCCCTCGAGGGAAATATTTGGAAGAGACGCCGCTTCGTCGACGTAATCGTCAATCAGCGCAATCGGCAGTCCGAACTTGTTTTCCTTTTTGCCGGTACTGATTTTGTCGTGAGTTTTGGCGTCGACGTCCGGGTTAACCCGGAGGGCAATGTCGGCGGTGGTTCCCATTTCACCGGCGACTTTACTGAGCTGTTGCATTTCCGGGACCGATTCCACGTTGAACATGAGGATGCCGGCGTCAAGGGCCATTTCCTGTTCCGCACGGGTTTTTCCGACACCGGCGAAGACGACCTGAGACGGGTCCCCACCCGCTTCGAGGACACGGCGGAGTTCACCGCCCGAGACTATGTCGAAACCGGAGCCGATTTCGGCCATCCGGTTTAAGACGGACAGGTTACCGTTGCATTTAACGGCGTAACAGATTTCGTGGTCGACGCTAGAAAGGGCGTCCTTGAAGTTCTCGATGCGGTTCTGAAAGTGATTCTGACTGTAGACGTAAAGGGGAGTATCGTATTCGTCCGCCAGGGAATCAACGGGTACATCTTCGCAGTAGAACTGGTTGTTCCGATGGGTAAATTCGGCAGTCATGGTCAAGTCCTCCGGATGGGATTAAGAAATTGAGTGATCGCTTAACCAGGCTTTTGCCCGGTCGATTTGCTGATTGATGGACGTCGGTCCGGTTCCTCCGGGGATGTCACGGCGGCGGGTGCTTTCCTCCGGATCGAAGAGTTTGAAGATCGAGGGGTCGAAGCGCTGGTCAACCTCGTGGTAATCCTCGAGTGACATTTCGTTGAGAGTTTCTCCCCGCTCGGATGCCAGTTCGACGACGTCCCGGACCAGTTCGTGGGCTTCCCGGAACGGGATACCTTTCTCGACCAGGTGATCGGCCAGGTCGGTGGCTTCGAGGTAACCGACGCTGAGAGCGTCCTCCATTGCTTCTTCGTTGAAATCTGCAGTCCGTATCATGTCACCAAGCAGAGGGAGCCACTCCGTTACGGAATCAATGGCCGTGAACAGGTGGACTTTGTCCTCCTGAAGGTCCCGGTTGTAGGTTAGTGGCTGGGCTTTGATAAGGGTTAAAAGTCCCTGAAGACTCCCCTGGAGCCGCCCGGAGTGGCCGCGGATTAATTCGGCGACGTCGGGGTTCTGTTTCTGGGGCATAATACTGCTCCCGGTGGTGAACCGCTCGTCCATTTCGCAGAATCCAAAGGATGGGTTGGACCAGATGATCAGGTCCTCGCACAGCCGGGAGGCGTGGAGCCCAATCTGTGTCAGAGCGTGGAGGGTTTCAACCATGAAATCCCGCTCCGACACGGCGTCGAGACTGTTGTCCGTCGTTTGACTGAATCCCAGTTCACGGGCAAGGAACTCACGATCGACGTTTACACCGGATCCTGCCAGAGCAGCACTACCCAGCGGCAGCGCGTCGGTGAAATCATGGGCCTGTTCCAGGCGCTGAAAATCGCGCTGAAACTTGCTCAAAAACGCCAGGAAGTACTGTGCGAGCCGAATGGGTTGGGCCGGTTGAAGGTGCGTGTAGCCCGGCAGGAACGTCTCCTTGTGTTCCTCGGCTCGGTCAACAAGGGCGTCGAGTAGCTCCCGGAGGTCCTCCTGAACAGTCTCCAGTACATCCTTCAGGTAGAGTTTGACGTCCACGAGAATTTGATCGTTGCGTGAACGACCGTAGTGAATTTTTGCTCCGGTATCCCCGAGCCGGTCGATCAGTTCCTGTTCGATGTTCATGTGAATGTCCTCGAGGTCCGGATCAAGTTCGAGTTCACCGTTGTCCAGTTCCGTTTTTATCCGATTCAGGGTCTCCTCAATGGCCTCGAAATCGGAATGTGGAATGGCACCGGCGATGGCGAGGGCCTCCGCCCAGACGATGGACGCTTCGATATCGTAGGGGTACAGCCGGTAGTCCACGGCGAGGGATTCGGTGAAACCAATTACGTCGTCGGACGGGCCGGTTTCGCCGGACGCTTCCCAGAGAGTCACTGCAGGTCGTGTTCCTGTCCGGCGACTTCCAGCGGAAGTCCCCAGAGTCTGACGAATCCTTCGGACAATGACTGGTCAAATTCGTCGTCCTCTTCGTAGGTTGCCAGTTTCTCCTCGTACAGCGAATGAGGACTCTTCCGGCCGTTGACGGTAGCGTTACCTTTGTAGAGCTTGAGGCGGACGGTCCCGGAGAGGTTCTGCTGTGCTTCGTTAATGAAGGCGTCCAGCGATTTGCGCAGTGGCGAGTACCACTGGGCGTTGTAGACGAGTTCGGCGTACCGGTGTGAAATTTGTTCGAGCTGGTGGTAAAGGTCCCGTTCGATCACAAGGTCCATGAGTGCCCGGTGGGCTTCCATCAGGACCACCGCCGCCGGTGCTTCGTAGATTTCACGGGATTTCAGGCCGACGAGACGGTTCTCGACCATGTCGATGCGACCGATTCCGTGTTGACCGGCTTTCTCGTTGAGTGTTTGAATCAGATCAACGAGGCCCATTTCATTGCCGTTGAGCTTCGTTGGTGTCGCCTCGTCGAAGGTCACGGTAATAGTTTCGGGCTCGTCGGGTGCCTCCTCGGGACTCCGGGTAATTTCGTAGATTTCTTCGGGCGGGGCCGTCCAGGGGTCCTCAAGTGGACCGCATTCTATGCTGACTCCCCAGAGGTTCATGTCGTAGCTGTAGGGACTTTCCGCAGTGGCTTCCACGGGGATATCGTGTTTCCGGGCGTACTCAATTTCATCCTCGCGGCTTTCGAGGTCCCACTCCCTGACCGGAGCGAGAACGTCTATGTCCGGATCGAGAGCCCGGGCGGAGACTTCGAAGCGGACCTGGTCGTTACCTTTCCCGGTGCTGCCGTGGGCAACCGCGTCGGCGTCGTAGTCCTGGGCGACTTCGATTAAGTATTTGGAGATCAACGGTCGCCCCAGGGCCGTGGCCA
>JBDGPI010000182.1:0-3368 GCA_042219765.1 Salsurabacterium abyssinicum (SeqCode) | reverse complement strand
GGACACACTGCCACCCAGGAACCGATTCATCAACCGAATGCAATCGCTCTTGATACCGGATGTGTCTACGGAGGCAGTCTTACAGCCTACGATACTAACAACGACCAATTTATCAGTGTTCCGGCTCGAGAAACGTACGAACCCCGAAAGGACCATAAATACGCCGATACGACTCGCCGTAACAATTCGGACTAGACTCCAGGAAACCGCTAACCGGGAAAAATTACCACAACTTTCCATCCACTTAATGTCCTCTTAACACTCCGCTTACATTCAGTGGTTATCCTCTGACTAATTAACCCAAAACCACAAGGAGGGTAACTTACCTATGCAAGACCAGAACTGGATGAAATCTCTGGCCGAGCACTACGAAAACGTCCGCAAAACGTTCAGGGAAAAAAACGAATATAAAAATCTAATCGTGCTGTTCGACATCGATGGTACGATTCTCGATCATCGGAAAACCATATTTCACCTGCTCAAAGAGTATGACCGTCGTCGGAACACCGCCTTGTTTAAGGGACTTAACCCGGAGGACATCTACGTATCGGAAAATCACCTCAACCGCCTCCTCGAACGCTACGATCTGACAGAGGAACGTGTCAATGACGTTATCAACTTTTACGATGAGAATCGCTGGAGTGAGGACGTAATATTGAATTCACACAAACCATATCGGGGGGTAATGGATGTCATTCGCTGGTTTCAGCTGCAGCCGAATACCGAAGTCGGTTTAAATACGGCTCGACCGGAGAGCCTCCGTGAACAGACCTTGAAATCGCTCAATTTGCTCGGTGAGGAATACAAGGTGACTTTCTCCAGCGAACTGCTACACATGAATACCGGCGGCTGGGATAACGTCAGGGAATCAAAAATCGAAGGAATCCGATACTTCCAGGAGGAGGATTTTCGGATTGTTGCCTTCCTGGACAACGAACCGGCAAACCTTTCCGCCTTGGCCGAAGCGCACTTCGAGCAGGACTTTCTTCTACTTCATGCTGAAACCTGCTTTGACTCGAACCCAGACCTACTACCCGAATCCAGCCTAAGCGGTCAGAATTACGGCATTACCGGACTGATTCAATCCCAGGCGGAACCGAATCGCATACAATTCATCTGGGATAACCTGGACACCGAACAGTCCCTGGATCGCTTCCTTGACTCCTCGGTACGCTGGGGAAAATTTCCAGTGCGACGGGACCCGGAAACCGATGAACTCATCCTCCGTGTCGACGACTACAACCAGTCCCCCAGACGACGGGAAAATCCACTGACACTTAATGCGGCTCTGAAAGAACTGAAGGAGCACGACAAATCCATTCAATTCGAACTCAATATTGAGGATCCAAACCTGCCGACGTTAACCCAGGTAATGGATCGACACGATCTGCCCGACAAGATTGGGTTTCGTATTGGAGTTGATCGACTCCGGAGTCATACTTTCAACTCCTTTCTTTACAGCTACTCAGACGCCACCGTTGAGGTAACTATTGATTTCATGCAACAGCTTCTGCTCGGTCACCCTGAAAAAGCCCATTTAATGGTCGATATGCTCCGAGAAAACCGTCCGGTTAACACATTCAGTGTTCAGTGGCAGACCTACGGGAAAAAACGAATCGTCCAAAAACTCAAAGAGTGGAATGCCCCCATCAATCTCTCGAACATCCCGGGGCTGAGGGAATTTCTGGAGGTCGATCGGCTCCACCCCGATTCGGTCACCCTGACACCAACGTTTACTGAACCGGGCGCCTCGAACAATCGAATTCGCCGCAACGAACAGCTCCCGTCGCAGCTCTACGAATAATCACCATACCTCACCTCCAACCGGTACAGGGAGTTATCCGGCTAAACGAACAATCTTTGTGTGGCTCACTCATTTGTACGAGTTAGACCAGTCCACTGGGATCAAATCCCAGGTAAACTTGTACCGGTCAGGCCTATCGTTCTACATTTCCCACATAAACCGGGTTGATGTTCTCTGTTTAATCTGTTTATGGTGTAAATAGCCGTAAAATTGAATTATCCCGACGTAACGGAGCGATTATTGCATGATCGCCGGAGCAGTTCGTGAGTCCTTTCCTGACGAAACACGGGTTGCGCTCACGCCAGACGCCGCCGGCAAGCTCCTTGACCATGACGTCGACGTCGTCCTCGAATCAGGGGCCGGTCACGACGCCGGATTTCCGGATTCAGCCTACGAGGACGAGGGCGTGGAAATTCTGAATTCCCGCTCGGACGTCTTTGATCAAGGTACGAGGCCTCGCCGCCCATCCCGACCACTACGAGGATGACCTCAACTTAACTCACCCGGGCCAGGTCCTGGTCGGTATGATGAATCCCCACGAGGCCGATCAATCACTGCAAAAAGCCGCCGATGCCGGGTTGACCGTTTTTGCCCTGGAACTCATCCCCCGAATCAGCCGGGCCCAGAGCATGGACGTGCTCTCGAGCCAGGCGAACCTCGGCGGCTACAAGTCCATCCTGCTGGCCACTCAGAACTGTCCGAAGGTCTTTCCCATGATGATGACGGCCGCCGGCACAATTCAACCCGCCAACGTATTCGTAATCGGGGCGGGAGTCGCCGGGCTCCAGGCCATTGCAACCGCCAAGCGACTCGGGGCTCAGGTCAAAGGTTACGACATCCGGCTCGAGGTCAAAGAACAGGTTGAAAGCCTCGGGGCTGACTTCGTTGAACTGGACCTGGAAACCGAAGAGGCCGAAGGGGAAAGTGGCTACGCCCGGGAGATGGACGAAACTTTCTACGAGGAACAGCGCCGAAAAATGGCGGAGGTCCTGGAAGAAACGGACGTCTGCGTTACAACGGCTGCTATTCCCGGTCAGGAGGCGCCGCTCCTCGTTACCGAGGACGCCCTCGAGGGCATGCCCGAAGGCGCTCAGGTCGTGGACCTGGCGGCCTCGACCGGGGGTAATTGCGAAGTGACCGTCCCCGGTGAAACCGTTGAACACGCCGGCGTCACCGTTCGGGGACCTTTGAATCTGCCGGCGACACTTCCTTACAACGCCAGTAACCTTTACGCCAACAACGTGACGTCCTTCCTGGTTTCCCTGCTCGAAGACGGGGAGCTTGAGATTGACCGGGAGGACGAGGTCGTGAATTCAACACTCATTCTCGAGCAGGGTGAGAAACCAGACTCCGACGCTGCACCGGAGGAAACCAGCGACGAAACGGAAACCGATTGACAGCGAGGTGAGTACTCCATGGACCAGTTCGTGTTACTGTTAATGATCTTCATACTGGCTGGATTTGTGGGATTTGAAATCATCACGAAAATTCCACCGACCCTGCATACTCCCCTCATGTCAGGGGCCAACGCCATATCGGGCATCACTCTGGTGGGAGCCGTTGT
>JBDGPI010000181.1:7535-28109 GCA_042219765.1 Salsurabacterium abyssinicum (SeqCode) | reverse complement strand
CCCCTCCGTATTCTCACGGAAGATCAGCAAATCCACGTCCTCGTAGCGGTTCTGGACCCCGGGAATCGTTCGACAGTGACGGACGTTGTTGTAGAGATCGAGCCTCTGACGAAGTTGGACGTTTACACTCTTAAAGCTATCGTCTCCGAGCGGCGTGGTGATCGGCCCCTTCAACGCAGTCCCCGTCTCAAGAATCGAGTCGACTACGTCCTCCGGCAGAGCCGGCCGCCCCTGTTCAACCGCTTCCGTCCCAATAATCTGATGCCGATCCCACTCAAACTCGACCGGGACGGCCTCGAGCACCCGTGAGGTCGCTTCGGTAATTTCGGGCCCGATTCCGTCTCCCGGCAATAGTGTTACGTCATAACTCACAGTGAATCCCCCGTGAATGAATAATAGAAATGATCAGTACAACAACTTATTTTCGGCAGCAAATTACATCCTTTGAAGTGTGGGGGAAAACCACCCCTGTGAAAAGCCTATGGCAACGGGAGTTCTACTCCGGAGTCGTTACGTCACCTGATCCACAAAAATACCACGGCGGACAACCGTTGAACCACTAAAACTACCTCTTTCATTTCATCCTATTTGACATTCCAGTTAACTCTCCCCCTGCAATGTACCATTCGGGGAAATCTAATAACTGAACTACGAAATCCGCGCAAATCAGCGTCTATCTCTGAGTGAAGTTGTAGTCTTAACTCCTGACTTTCGATCGTAGTTAAACTGTGTTTGACTCCGTCTGTTCGACGGTCTCTGAAATAATGTAAGTAGTCATTAGTCCGTGGCCTGTAATCCGTGGTCGGTGGTCAGTGGTCCGTGGTCGGTGATAGTGAAAATACAGAGAGAGTTTTGGGATTCTTCTGGAGGGTAAAGTTGTTCTTTGTTAAACGGCGGAAAGGAATTGCGTTGGGGATTGAATGGTGATTGTGCCGTATTGATCGAGGGCTAAGAGGTCCTCATCGCCAGTTACAATTGTATCGGCATCCAATTTTACGGCGCATTCGAGGAATTTATCGTCCGCCGGATCGTCCTCTATTACCTCGATATCGGGGGTAACATCGGCGAAAACAAGATTGTATTGTTCCTCCAGGAGACTGAGTATCTCGACGTATTCGTCCTCGATAAAATCCAGTTCCTCGAAAACCCTTACGTATTCATCGAGAATATCGGCGGAAAGACAGAGTGTTACTCGTCCTTCGATCCAGTGATCGATAACCTCACGGGGCTTCCCCCCCAGGAACGACGAAACGAAGACATTCGTATCGACAACGATTTTCTCCATCAGGACGAACGGACACGCTTGATGGCATCGTCGATGTCGGATTTATCAATTCCCTTCTGCTCGAACTTTTCGCTGGTTCGTTCCCATAAATCCCCAACGTATGCACTAATGTCCCGTTCCTTGATGTACTCCGACATTAACTCCCGTATTTTCTCGCTGGCCGACTTACCTTCATCCTGTGCCAGACGCTGAAATTGCTCCTTTAAATCTGCATTAATGCGGACATTCATTTGATCACTCAAAACTATCACCCCCATATGTCTATTTTGTATATACATTATACACCGAATTCGGGGGATTTTTTAAATACAGTCAGGAGTCATAACTACAGTCGAACGTCGAAAGTCAAAAGTCGAAGGTCGGGAACAACGGAAGTGAAGAGTGAAGGGTGAACAGTTTGACTACAGTCAAGAGTCTTCAGTCGGGAGTCAAGTGTCGGGAGTCGGTATCAAGTCTAAATTAAAAAACTTTGAGCAGCGGTTTTGAAAGTAAGAAAAATCAACGGGGAAGTTTCAAAACAGTAATGTCGAAACTTTTCCGAGGACTTCCTCAAGCACATTATCAGGGAGGGATTCTATTAATTCGGCATCCCGTTTGGTCCAGTCCAGGCTTCTTACCTGATCGGAAAGAACCACACCATTCACTTCGAGGTCCTCCGGAAGTTCAACCTCGAATGGATAGCCTTTTTTCTGGTTCGTGATCGGACAAAAAAGGGCAAGTTGAGACTTCTCATTGTACTGCTCCGGCGACAATACCAGGGCCGGACGATGTCCCGCTTGTTCGTGACCGGCCTGTGGGTCAAAATCGAGCCAGACGGCATCACCTCGACTGGGAACGTACTTCGACTCCATTACCAGGCCTCCTGCCCTGTAGTACCCGTGGAGTGCTCGTCGTGGCGATTTTCCTGAGTGATGCCATCGACCAGTTCAGACAGATCGTAATCTCCGGAAACTGGTTCGAGAATAATACGTCCATCCTCAACGCGAAATTCCAATTCCGATCCCTCATCGAGGTCCATCCGATCGGCCAGGTCCTTTGGTATTCGAACGCCGAGACTATTCCCCCATTTCTGAACTGTGCGTGACATGGTTTCAACCTCCTGTTTATACAAAGTTTATACTTTTTGAGACCATCTTTCAAATCTGATTCGGGAATGTAGTGAAGAGTGAACAGTGAACGGTGAACAGTTTGACTACAATCGACAATCGAAAACTGTGGCGGGTGACAGGGTGGGTATTCCTTCGTGGGATAATGGTAGTCCATGGTCCATGGTCCATGGTCCGTGGTCAATGGTCCATAGTCAGTGGTCCGTGGTCAATAGTCAGCAATAAATTGGGTATAAACTTGGGCAGTGGATTGTGAGAGTTAGAGAAAATCAGTGGGGAAGTTTCAAACCAGTGATGATCAAACCTTTGCGAGGACTTTTTCAAGCACCTAGTCAGGGTTGAGTTGGATTGATTCGGTGTCTCGTCCGGTTCGGCTCACAAATTTACGACTCTGCAAGTCCAATCGGTATTACGTTCGGGCGTATAATAAGTGAATAATCTTCCGGATATCTTTACTCATTCTCGTCCTTGAGTGGGGCAAGGATGAAATTCACGATGGGTTTCAGGATGGCATAGCCCGCTGCGTAGCCGAGGACAAATGCCGCGACAAGCGATACAACAACGAAAATAATCGCCGAAATCGGATCCACATCGATACCCCTAAGTTACTACTACTGGGCCGAAAGGATTTCTAAAGTCACCATGATTTTTCCGAAATTTAACTATGTCCGACCAATAGAATCATGCTAAAGAGTCTGTTCCACCTATTCCAAATTCGCTAACTCATTCAATTGTCATTCTCAATGTAGTACATGTGAAAGTCAGTAATGACTCCTGCCTCGACAAGGTCGAAGAGAAACGCCCGGTTGTCGTCGATGTGAATCTCGGATCCATCCCACTTCCGACACCGATCCTGTATCTGTTCCTTGTAATGCTGCAGGGAGTCGGATTCCGCAAACTGCATGCTGCGCATAGACTCCACGGCGTCCTCAATGCTATCGGCCTGATGGTGTTTGTCCGTCTCGGTCGTGAACTCTATTCGTAACACCTTTATCGTCCTTTCAAAAAACCACAGATGACAATTGCGTTTCGTTCGGTATAAGTCCGTTTCCAATGGGGTCACTGATCCAGGTTGCGGTTAATCCTCTCCAGGAGGCGATCGACCGCTTCGGTGGGATTCTCGAAGACGGTTTCGTTAAGGGACGAAATCACGGCCGCCCGCAAAGCGTTTTGATCGAGGGATTCCCGGCGGTCGATGTAGTTTTTGTCCTGCAGGAAGTGCTCAAGTTCGTCCATCTTATTCGTCATGAAACCGGACACTTCTCTGTCACGCAGACGCTCGACGAGTTCCTCCGGATCGCCGTCACAATCCTCGGCCAACTCGGCAACGTCGTCGATGAAGTTGTCACTGACGGCATCAGTCTCCTCCAGCACGGATCGGTCGATGCGGCGGTTGCGGCCATGCTGCCAGTTCTCCATGAAGGTTTCGACCGCCGCAGCCAGTTCCCGTATCCGATCGACGGCACCGGCGTGATCCGGTCCAAGGACGTCCGGACCATTAAGGTCAAGGAGGTTTTCGAGGGGACCCCAGAACATTAGGTTCCTGGACAGAAGGTCCTCGAGGCAGTCGGTATCCTCCACCAGGTACCAGAGGTGGACGCTGCCGACCGGTTGCCGGGGATCCAGGGGCGGAACGTCCAGTTGCTCGCCGTACTCCTCGTGCGATAGCCCGTCGGCGGACGGAGTACTGACCGTCTCCGGTCCGTAGTCGTCGGGATCGGGTATCTCCACGGACCCGGTGATCGTGCGGCTGATGTGTTCGCTTAAATCGATGACCCGTCGATCGCCGTCGTGGGCCTGCCACTTGGCGACTTCGTCCCCCTGGGCGGTGAAGTAGAAGATCTGTCGGCCGGAGCGGGCCAGCTCCTGGGTCGATTCAATAATCGTGTGGGCCTTCTCGTCGTCGGCGTTCGCGAGGGTCTCGTCCATGTAGATGGGTAGCTTCCCACGGTCCTCGCCCTGCTCCACGAAGGCCAGCCGAACGGCCATCAGGACCTGCACCCGGGTTCCGCTCGAAAGTTCGTTCAGTGATCGGGACCGGCCGGTGCGAGTTTCCTTTACCCGGAAAGCCGGTTCATCCATCGGGGGAGGAACAAGCTTGTAGTTGCCCGACGTAATTCGTGAAAAAAGTTCCCGGGCCCGTTCGAACACCGCCGGCATGGTCCGGTCGGTATTGACGGACTGAACGTACTCACAGAGAACGTTACCGATCATTGCCTCACAGTCCTCCTCGAACTGCTCGCGGAGGGCATCCAGGGCCCGCTGTTTCTCGGCCAGGGCCGGCTCGACCTCGTAGGACTGCTTGGCTTCTTCGATTCGCGTTGTAATTTCAGTTATTTCTTGCTTGATCTCGTCGTAGCGTTCGGCCTCCGTCCGGACCTCCTCGATCTCCTGGTCGATCCGCGTCCGATCCCATTCCTCGTGGTCGGGACGGTAATGTTCCATCGCTGTTAGGTCATCGTGCTTGTCGGACATGATTCCCTCGGCCGTGTTGCATTCCTGGAGACGGTCCCGGTAGGCCTCGTGGCGCTCACAGAATTCCCGGAGAGCCGTTTCGTTCCCGGGTTCGAGATCGAGGCTCCGGAACAGTTCAGCCTTCTTCTCCCGGAGTTCCGGCAACCGTTGATCGACCTCGTCGAGGCTATCCCGGGCCTGCTCCTTCTCCCGTTCAGCCTCGTTGAATGTTTGAATCCGGGTTTCAATTGTCTTGAGTCGATCGGCGACTTCCGCCGCTTCGGTGGTTTCCTCCAGGTTCCACTCTTCGAGCGTCTCGAGGACGTCCTGTTTCTGTGACCGTCGTTGCTCCAGGAACTCCTCGATCTCAAGGACCTCCGAATGGGCATCCTGCCAGCGCCTGAGGCGGTTGGTCAGCTGATGGAGCATCCGGGCGTCCTCCGGTGCAAACCCGTAGGCCTCTGCAAACTGATCCCGTCTCCGATCGATCTCCTCCTTCTTATCCTGGAGATCACCGTAGTCATCCCGTCGCCGGGCCCAGTCCTGCTGCTTGAGCTGATTGAGGGTGGCCTCGGCCCAGCGGTCGTACAGTTCGTCCAGGGTGGACCGGACGGCCTCCCGGGTCCACTCGTCGGGCGAGGGTTCAAGCTCAAGCCGTTCGTACTGCTTGCGGACGACCGAGCGAGCATCGGCTTCGTCGGGTCCTGTAGTCGCCGAACTGGTCCCGAATCCACCGGCCCACCAGTGCAAAATCAAAGGCAGAGCCAATAAGGCATAAAAGCCAATATGGATAAGCGCCCCGGCCGTCACGCTCAGACCGGCAATGGCAACCGACCCCACAAGCAACGGCAGGTTGCCCGCCGGCTCCGGGGTGGATTGACCCTCTTCACCGGACGTCGAGGAAAGCCAGTTTTCGAGTGCGTCACAGCCGCTTTTAAGTGTCGCCGGATCCGGCAGGTCATTGTTGACGTCATCGGTCAGCAGGGTCTTTAGTTTCTCGAAGGACTCAAGCTGGTTCTTGGCCGACTCGTACTCCCGGGCAAGATCACTTAACTCATCGTACTGAGCACGATCGAGGGAGTCGAGCTGTTCGGTGGTCACATCGTCCCCAAGATTCTTTGCCTCGGCCCGGCGTTTCTTTTTTACGGCCTCGAGTTCCTTCTCCAGGCTGGCAATATCCCGTTCGTGGTCCTTCAACGTCTCGTGTCGGGAGCGCAATTCCTGCAACCGGGAGGTCGCGTCCTCCTCGTAGGGATAATCCAGCATCGATACGGTCTCCTCGGCCTCCTCGAGGGTGTCGTTAGCTTGTTTTTCCTGCTGTTCGAGCTGGTTAATTTCTGACTGCAAGTCCTCGAGGGTTTCCGTTTCGTCACCCGACACGTCCTCCATGACATCGGGCAACTCCTCGAGCAGTCGCTTTTGTTCACGGTAGTCCTCCCGGGCAGTGTACCAATCACGAAGTTGCTCGAGATACTCCAGGCGCCGGCGGGCCTCCTCGACCTCGGAGAGTTCCTGCTCCAGCCGGCGGCGCCTCCGTCGTTCGTCCTTCAGTTCCGACATCTTTTTCCGATCGTCGTTAAGCTCCTCCACGGCGTCTTCCACACGGCGTGTCGAGTTGCCTCTTCCGGAGGGAGACTCCTTGAAACCGAGGGACTCCGCGGCACCGGAGAGGTCGTAGCCGCCCGAAAGTTCCTGGACGATAAATTCGGCAAAGTCGCTGTTGGTGGTTTCCTCCTGGAGAAGGTCGTGAAGGGCAAGGTTGTAGCGGTCGATTTGATCCCCGGCGGGTAACGGCGGGGCATCGACGGGGGTTCCGTCCCGTTCGAAACGATGCCGTCCCGCGTTGTACTCGACGAACCAATTGCTTTCGCCGAAGGTGAACTCTCCGTTAACCATGGCTCCGTCCGGAGCCGTCCGGTCCGGCCAGAGAAGCGCGTTAAACGCCCGTGCAACGGTCGTCTTACCGGCGGCGTTCGGACCGTGGATCACGTTAATACCCGAGTCGAAGTCCTCCAGTGTCAATCCCGGTGGTTCAACCCCCGGCATCCGCCGGACGCTGATCGTCCGGAACGTCAGGGGATCACGGTCGTCGGAGGAACTCAAACCGGATCCTCCTTCTGATCGAGCAGTTCCTCGAGCAAGGATCGGCCCTGCTTCCGGAGCATCCGCCGCTGGCTTTCGGCGTCGGGCGGATTGCCGTCTCCCTGAACCCGAAGCGGCTCGTAGGTGCTGGCGCCGTAGGCGGTCTGAACGGCGTCCTCCGTCTCCTCCATTAATTCCTCGGGAATCCTGTCGGTGTCACCGTTTTCGAGTTTCATCAGCAGATCGGACAGAACGGCCACCGGGCCGGTGCCCTCGGCCAGTTCCTGGAGGTCAACGGCCGGACGAATCGTGTTCTCTATTTTTTCAATTGCGACCCGTGCCCCGTTCAGACTGAACTGAAGCGAGTCCCGAAGCGAATGACTTTCCCGTTCGTACTCCCGTTGACGGTCCGCCCGACCGGTGAGAGTCAACCGGGTGGAGATAAGACCCAGCCGATCGTTCACCGGGTCCCGTTGGTTCATCACCCGGCTGAGCCGGTCCTTGATTTCACCGGTCAGCCGTTCGGGTGACTCAAGGTCGGTCACGTCGATTTCAAGCGACTGATACTCAAGGTTGGCGAGGGGTTCCTGAACGGTTTCACTCGATCCATCCGGCTTCACCGTCAGCAGCCAGGGACCATGGATTCCGGTCTCCGTGGGATTCAGCGGCTGGGGTGATCCCGGATTGAGGACGAGGGGGTTCTCGGAGTGAACGGCTGGTTTATGAATATGACCCAGCAGCCAGCCGTCAACCGGCGTACGTTTGAGGTCCTCCTCCGTGGTCGGCGCGTAGGGACTGCCGGGACGGTCCAGTTCGGTATGCAGTAACCCGAAGAGCGGTTCCTCCGCGGGGTCGGAATCGTACTCATCCAGGGGATTTTTGCGGACCTCACGATCGGGGTAGGACCAACCGTCGAAGGAGATTGCCGTATCGTCGCCGGTTGTCAGGGTGACCCGTTGCCACTGACCGCCACGGCCGACTAGGTGACAGTTATCGGCGTCCAGGGAGTCAACGAACTCCGGCAGGACATCGGCGTCGTGGTTCCCCGCCACCATTACGAGGGGGATATCGTTTGCCGCCAGGTCGCTAACCCCTGCCTCGAAGGGCCCCCAGGCCTCGTAGAACTGGTTTGCCCGATCGACGACATCACCAGTAACGACTAAAGCATCGACGTCCTCTTTTACACACTCATCCACGATCGTACCCCAGGTTTGTCCCGGGGAGTACGCCTTCGAGTCAAGCTCGTCGGGGATACCCGAGGGATGAACCCCCAGGTGCAGATCGCCGGTGACCATGATGCGGGCCCGCTCATTCACGCGTAACTCAAACCTCCAGTCGCAACCCTTTGATTAACTATTGAAACACGGCTTTTCGTCGTTCAGTATCAGCAGCTTTTGATGGGACACTCTTATTGGGTAAATTATTCGTCCGATATTACGATTACAAAACGAGTTTAATCCTTCAATCGGTCCAGCAGCCCGGAGTTGCGCTCGTCCCGCTCGCCGGCTCCGAGTTTCAGAATCTGCCGGGAACCAAAAACCGTAACGGACTCACGGGCACGGGTGACACCAGTGTAAAGCAACTCCCGCGTCAGCAACGGAACGTTCCGACCCGGAAGCACCAGCCCGACGGTCCCGAACTCGGATCCCTGTGATTTATGAATGGTCAGGGCAAACGCGTGGTTCAACTGGGAGCGAAGCGGTCCCAGGTGAAAAATCCGATAGGTCTCAATGCCCGGAAAGACCGCCATCGGCTGCACCGACTCGCTGCGCTTCTGTTCGATAGTTAAAACAATACCCTGATCGCCGTTAAACAGTCCCCGGTCGTAGTCGTTACGGTTCATGATCACCGGTTCGCCAGGGACAAAGGTCCGGTCGGATCCGGAACGATCCAGCCGGCTGCGGTGGTGTTGATGCAAGTACCGGTTGATTTCACGGGACCCCATCGGGGTTCGCCGGGTAACCGACAGTAACTGCGCCCGGTTGTAAGCGTCGAAGACCCGATGCAGCTCGTCCTCACAGTCATCCGGGCTACCCGCCCGAAAGGAAAACACTGTATCAACCGCGGGGCGGTTTCCGGTACCGGCATCGCCACTATCCTCGCCGTACCAGCGATCGTACCAGAACCGCAGAATTTGCTCGAGCTGTGTCCCGGAGAAGCCGTACTGATCGGGGGGCTGAACGGTCGGCGGTTCAAACTGCTCCAGGCCACTGAATCCAATGTCATCAAGGGAGTCACGAATCCGTAGACCGGTCGGCGGCCGGGACTCGGCGTCCGATTCAACAAAGACCAGGTCGTCGCCGCCCCTGTTCAGTGCAGCCGACACGGACAGAAGGTTCTCGGCCTCATCCCCGCCGGTCTCCACACGAAAATTCTTACTCAATCGGACGGACTGCCGGGACAAAGGTTCCGGACTCGAGGGTGACTCCGGCGAAAGGGTTTTGACCGCCAGGTCTCGCCAGGGCACGTCCGTATAAAGTTCGGCCGGAACGAGATCACGAAACACGGCCCCGGACTCCACGGCGGGTAACTGGTTGGCGTCCCCGAGCAGACAGAGCGAGGTGCCCTCGCCCGTGGCGGCGAACAGCTGTTCCATCAGGGACAGGTCAATCATCGACGCCTCATCAACCAGGACGTATTGATAGGGAAGGGGACGGTTCTCGTGATAATAAAAATCCTCACGTTTCTCGGAGTAACCAAGCAGGCGATGAAGAGTGCCCGGATCCTTGCGTTCATCGGCTATCGTCCTATCAACGTCGTGTTCGGTGGGGTTTAATTCCTGTGTAATTGTTTCGTCCAGGCGGTTGGCGGCCTTGCCCGTCGGCGCGGCAATGGCAATCTCATTCGGTGGAATTCCCAGTTCCGTTAACATCCGGACGATCGTGATCACGATGAAAGTCTTTCCCGTCCCCGGACCCCCGGTAATGAGGGACAGCGGGGTACAGAGGGCCGTTAGAACACCGTACTGCTGCTCGGCCGTCAGCTCGAAGCTCGACCGGTTGTGTAATTCCTCGAGTCCGTCCTCGAGATCGTCCCCGTCGAAGGGCCGATCCACGGGAATGGAATCGAGGTTTCCGTCAAGCAGGCGGTCGGAAATTGCGCCGGCAAGCCGGTTTTCCTCGGCAAAGGAGCGCTGGTGGTAAAGCTGATCGTCCTGGACGATTAGTGGTGCCGACTCACCGGGCCCACCGACCAGTGCAAGCCGGGCGGGGTCACGGAAAAGCTCCTTCGCACGACGGGCAATTTGATCCCAGTCGGGTGTTCCGTCCCCGTTGGTTAACCCTTCAACCGCATCGGCGACGCCAACGTCGGATAGCCCCGGCAGATACCGGTTGAGCCGATCGGCCAGTGTTCCACGGTCGCCATCGGCCGAAAGCGCAAAGCGCACACTACCACGTTTCTTCGCAACCCACGAGGCAAGGATGGTGTAAAAGAGGACAAGGCGATTTTCCTCCGAACAACCCTGTTCCATCAGGACCAGTTCGAACGTCATAAGCACGGCCGTCTGGCTCACGTCGAGTTCATCGATTCGATCGTAAAGCCGGGACGCGGTCGCCAGGGCCGGTGTTCCGGTACCATCCCACTCCCCGTAGATTGCTTCCAGACTCGTCGGGGAAGTTACTGACGACTGCTCCTCCGCTACGGTTGATTCAGTCAAGACGCTGTGCCACCTTTTTTCGACGGATGCTGTCACTCAGGAGTTCCTCGCAGCGCGCCTCGATGTCCGACAGGTCCGAAACGTCCGGACCGTAGAAATAAACACCCTGCTCCGGGTCACCGGCACCGGCGTCGGCAGTCATCCCCCGGACAAAAAAGTAGAAGAAACCGCCAAACCGGTCCTCCAGGGATCTATCGGAACGAGCAATCACCCGGGCCAGTCCGAGTGTATAGAACAATTTCTGGGCCTGGTAGTACTGCGTGACTTCGTTTTCGAGTTCCGACGGTCGGTAGTCCCCGGGATCCGGGAACGTATCGGTCTTCCAGTCCGCCGCATAAATTTTCCCATCCCACTCAAACACCAGGTCAATGTAGCCCCGGAGGTAGCCCCGGTCGGTCGGGAAGGGGGTCCTGGTGCCGGTTTCGTGTTGCCACTCGCCTAAGTTCAAGTCGCCAATATCCGATAAATCCAGGTGACCCTCCTCGGGAATTGGAAGCCAGAATTCCATTTCCTTCGTCAGGCGGGGCACCGAACAGAGGGCATCAATCGTTAGGTCCCCGGTTTTAACTTCCCCGGTTAACGTCCGCCAGAGTAACTCGTAAATTTGCTCCCGATTTACGTCCAGGAGATCGTACTTATCGAGGGCGGTACCTATTTTCCCGTTAAGTCGATCGGAGGTTTTCCACTGATCGAAGCCCGCCTGCTCACCGGCGTGGGCGTCCACCCGACCAAAGTCGATTTCCTCGAAGAGTTCGTGAACAAACAGCCCGGTTTTGGGACCGGAGGGCAATTCCTCATCGCCCTGGATGGCATGGGATACCGGCTGTTTTTCACCCCAGGTGAAGTGTTCCTCCGTCTGGTCCCTCGAGTCCTGCAAATTGCGGCTGACGGAGCTGTAGGACTCGGTGTAAAGTCGCCGATCGGCACGGAGTGACCCAAACTCCAGACTGTCCCAGTCCCCGATCGAGTCCGAGACATCGGTTTCCTCCGGGCTCTCCGGACGGGCGGGCAGCGGAACGGAGGGCAGGCGGTTGTCGGGTTCGACGGTATCAAAATCGATGAGTGTTTCGACGGAACCGTCCTCCGGGCTGTGATCCCGGCCGGTCATATCACTGAGCCGATCCATCAGGGGACCAATGGAACCGCCCGGGTCCTCGTTCTCCGCAAGGGGTAGGTAGAGACGTCCCTCCGCACGGGTCATGGCAACGTACATCAGCCGTTCGTCCTCCTCCCGGCGGTACCGGTCGATGTTATCGCCGTAAGGACTGCCACGTTTGCTTCCGAAGTAGCGTACACGACCGGTCTCATCGTCCGGGTAGAACGTGTAGGAGCCCTGACCGGGCGGGCGACCCCAGCCGCCGTAGAGAAAAACAACGGGAGCCTGCAGACCCTTGGACTTGTACATGGTCATAATCTGGACGGCGGACCGCTCGGATTCCAGGTACATTTCGTCCTCCTCGACGTCACCGGCGTCCCGTTCCTCCCGGACGAACTGTCCGAGCCGGGTGGTAATTTCCTCCGTTGAAAGGGACTCGTTGCGCCACCAGTCGATGAACGTCTCCCCGAGCTGCTGGTAGTTGGAGTAGGCACGCTCACCGGGGTTGCGATAAATAACCCGGCGAAGGATGCCACTGTCGTGAAGCATGGAATGAATCAGGCGTCCAACGTCTCCTGACTCCGCGACCTCGTTCCACTCAATGAGCCGTTGAAAGAGCGGGTGTTCCTCGTCGATGCGGTCATCAGTCCGTTCAAGATCCGTCAGGGGGACGTTAAAGAACGGCGAGTTCCAGGCCAGAAGCCGTCGCGATCGGTCGCCCGGCTTGAGAACCGCTTTGAGCACGGAGAGGAAATGCCGGGCCTGATCGGAGGTGAAGAGTCCCTCCTGTTTGTAAAAGGAATAGGGAACGTCCTCGGCCCGGAGGTACCGCGACACGAGTTCCGCCTCCCGGCCGGAGGTCACGAGCACAAAGATATCGCCGGCCTCGAGGGGTTTAGCCTCATCACCGTCATCGTCGGAGATACGAAACGGCCGGTCGTCCTCGAGTAACTGTTTAATTTCCCGGGCGTACTGGCGGCCGATGGTGCGGCGGTATTCGTCGGCACCGACACTTTCGGCCTGAATATTTTTCACGATAATCGGCGACGCTTTTTCCGTTTGCGAGGTCCCGAACCACTTCTCCTCGAACCCGGCGTCAACGGGAGTGTCGTAGGAATTATTGCCCTCCTCGGAGAAGAACCGGCTGTCGTCCTCCGGTTCAAGAATACGGTTGTAGGCCCGGATGAGTTCGGGGGTCGACCGGTAGTTAGTCGACAGCGGGAGAATGTTGCCGACTCGATCACGGGCCTTCCGATAAATTCGGACGTCGGCCCCGCGGAAACCGTAAATGGCCTGCTTGGGATCCCCCACGAGATAACAGGGATTACTGGACCCCGATTCGTAAAATATTTTTCGGAAGATCTCCCACTGCTTCGGATCGGTGTCCTGGAATTCGTCGATGATGGCAACGTTATAATCATCCCGGATCGTCTGGATTAATTGCTGGCCCATCCGGGGATCGTCCAGACCGCTTCTGACCATCTCAAGCATGTCGTCGTAAGTGTAAAACCCCTTCTCGGACTTCTCCCGCTCGAGCCGGTCCTCCATAACGCCCGCAAACTGGTTGATAATTACCGTCAGGGGGGAAAGGTCCGCGTCGTCGATGGGCACAATGTGCTCATTGACCGGATCGGGAACCCCGTCGACATTCCTCGCGATTTTGGCAAGATACGGAATCGGATCATCCTTGGAGTCACTTATCCGGTTCAGAGTGCCCAGAAAATCCCAGATCGTATCCGTTTCCTTGAACGTTGAAATGGTGTCTTCGAAAGCTTTACGGACACGGTCCAGTTTGTCCGCACCGTACCGCCCCGCACCGTCCTCCACGACCTGCTTGAGGCCCTCGTTGACTTCATCAAACGAATCGATGAACGTCCAGAGGTGTTGTTTCAGGCGTTCAAACTGTTCCTCGTCCAGGTTCGGCCAGATGTCTTCCCAGGTATTGATACTGGCCTGCAGCTTGTTCTTGAGGGAGGCCATGGAATTATTCTCAAGGTATGACTCCAGCACGGGCCGATACTCATCATCAACGGCAAAGGTCTCCCGAAGCACTTTCGGAAAGACCCGGTTGAAGAGTTCGGAGCCTTCGATGACGTCAAGCTCCAGGAGCTGTTGGTTCTGGAAGGCGTACTCCTGCAGGATCCTGTTGCAGAAACCGTGAATGGTGAAGACCGGTGCCTGGTCGAAGGACCGCAGGGCTTCCTTGAGCCGGTCGCGTTCGTCCTCCCCGATCTCCCAGTAGCTCGTCTCCGGATCGAGATCGTCCTCACCGTCTGCTTTAAGCATGTTTCGTAACATCTTCCGAACCCGACCGACCAGTTCCTCAGTGGCCCGTTCCGTAAAGGTCACTACCAGAATGTCCGTGATCGGTACGTCCTGTTCGACCACCAGGTCGACGACCATTCGCTCGATGGTGTAGGTCTTGCCGGTTCCGGCGGACGCTTCGATCACGCCGCTTTCGTCGTAGGCAACCTTACTCAGGATCTCGGGTTTCTCGATGTAGACTGTACCGGTGGCTGTCACGAGACCTCACCGCCGACAATTTCGTTCCAGGGTTCGCTAAAGAACCCCTCCCAGAAGGCCTGCTGTAACCGTTTGATACGATCTTCGACGGTCAGATCCGGGTCGTCGGTCTCGTAACCGGGTGAGGTATACTCGCCGATGTTCTCGACGGGGCCGTATTCATCCCGGGTTGAACTCCAGGAGCTTTCGTCCTTCTCCCGGACACGCTCCTCGTAGGACCGACCGGACCCTGCACCACCGGCATCAAGGAAATCCTTCGTTACGTCCATCGGAAGCCGATAATTATGGGGCTGCGTGAGTAGTTCCGTAACCCAGGTTTTGAGGTAGCGACGGGCGCTGTCTCGATCCCCTACGGTAAAGGTTCGTTCCTCAAAATCATCGTCCAGAAGTAACACGGTTCGAAAATCACCATCGGGTAGTACCCCCCTCGCCGTGAGCATCATTCCCGAGAGAAAACACCGCAGAAACTTGGTCGGCCCGGAGGATTCACCGAAGTAGTAGATCGTGTTCGTGCCCGTGTCGACAAGCTGGGTATCGCCCACAAGATCCACTGAGCTTTCCGTCTCGTCCCGTCGCTGAATGGTAAACTCGATGGGCCGGACCAGCTCGGCGTTCTCACTTCGGCCAGCCGACCCGAAACGATACCGTGTAATTGACTGTGGAGCCTGTTCGCCGAGAGCAGCCCGCCACTCCTCCAGTAAGTCATGATCCTTCGTCCGCTGAAGGTCACCAAAGATTCCGGCCGGTACCGTTCCCTGGGCCTGCAGTGTCCGTTTCTCGACGTCGTACTCCTCCCGGACGGTCGATAGGTCCGGGACCGTGCCGGCCCGGAGAGTGGCATCCTCGATAGCTCCTCGCCTCAGAATCGTTGCCCAGGGTTGCTCCGTCTCGAACGGCTCGTCGTTCTGGTCGACAATGGTATCCTCGTCCTCGTCGACGAGTCCCAGTTTGTAGCGAGCCCAGCCCTGCAACGGACTGACGAGAAACTTCTCCAGGGCCTTTGACCGAAGCTCAATCGGCCGGGAAGGAGCCTCACCGGAGTCGTCAGCGTCGCCGGGCGGTTCAACACTTAACATCAGGTCCCTGGCCTCGCTCGATAGGTTCTCGAAGGACAGCTCCGAATTGTCCGGATCCCCCAGTGAGTCCAGGACCCTCCGTCGGAGCCGTTTGACCCGGGCCTCCCCGATGGCCTCGGGGTTGAACGTCGGCTTCAGGTCCCCGGTGTCCTCCTCGTTTTGTGTTGCTGGTGAACCCGCTGAATCGGATTCGAAGTACCGGTTGTCGTGACGCCGGAGCGGGTGTTTGATGACCCGATCCTCGAGCCCCTCCTCGCCGCAGT
Organism: Salsurabacterium abyssinicum (SeqCode); assembly: GCA_042219765.1. GTDB lineage: Bacteria > T1Sed10-126 > T1Sed10-126 > T1Sed10-126 > CAZEBV01 > JBDGPI01. Next base: position 12,566 of record JBDGPI010000181.1, on the reverse strand, counting down.
AACCCTCGAGAATAGATTGTAGCTCCCGCAGAACGGATGAGGGCTCAACATCATCCCCGGTGACCGGATCCTGAGAAACCCAGGAGAGGTACACCCTGTCTCGCGCGCACAGGAGCGTATCTAAAAACATATACTGCTCACGGTCCCGATCCCTCAGGTCCCCTTCCTGCCACTGCTCCGTGTCAAGGTCCAGCGGCGATCGAGGGGAGGAGTCGGGAAAATCCTCCTCGTTCATTCCGAGCATAAAGATAACGTCAAAGGGGATCGGTCGCTGCGGGGTAAACGAGGAGACGACCACACCACTTGAAAGGTAATTTCCGATTTCGTACTCACTGGACTGAAGTTCGTCCATGGCGAATTCCAGGGCGGTTTCGTAGTTGACGGCCTCGGGACCGGCATCAATGTCCGCCAGAGCACTCAGGGTGCCGAGGTAAGAATGATACTCGGGTTCGGAGGCCTCGTCGGCCGGTGAAAAGTGGTTGCGGACGTAGTCCGCCATCCAGTCAAACCAGTCGTTCAAGGATCGTTTCTGGTTGCGTATCGAACGAGCTCCGGATATCAGGGACCGGACGGATGCCACCAGAGCGCTGGCCAATGCCGCGTCGCTTTCCGACACGGACCGTGGACGGTAGGCATCCTCACCGGTCTCGAACCAGCGGCTGGTCCCCTCCCGATCGGTCTCCTCCATGAAGTTCCCGAGAACGAGACGCTTCATCCCCTGGTTCCAGTTAAAAAGATCACGATCAATGTAAGTCCCGTCATGATCACCTTGATCCGCACCGTTGAAGATTGCCAGGTCATCCACCCACTGTTTGAACTGCTCCGGGTCAGGGTCGAATTCATCGGCCATGAAATTGGGGTGCGTCAGGACCGTTAGCAAATTCTCACGTTCAATGGGTTCGGCGGGTAACCGAAGGAGGTCCTCTATCCCCTCGAGGAGACGGCTGCCCTCCCCACGGGTCAGGTCGATCTGGTTGAAGGGAATCTCATGCACCTGTTCAAAGACACTCTCAATTTGAGCCTGGTACTCCTCACGGTCCCGTGGGTTCAAAATGACCGCGATGTCGTCGAAGGAAATCTCACCCGGCAGCTTGGATTCCCCGGGTTCATCCCCGACAACGAGGGACCAGATCTCGTCGGCCACAACCTCGACTTCCCGGCGCTTACTCGGGCAGGACAGAAACTGAATGCTACGGTCATCCTCCCAGGCCGGTGGATCCGGTTCGGGTTTACGATAATTGAGGACGTCGCTCTGAAACTGTTCCAGTAACGTGGGATCAGCCGTTTTTTCTAATGGATCCTCCCAGTGTTCACGAAACGAGTAACCACTGAGGGTATTTAACATGTTGATGAGGTCCCGGCCGGCCCGCCCCCAGGCCGTTAGCGCAAGAGGGGGTTCGTCGCTTGATTCCGGATCGAGTTCCCAGTGGTGATCCTCCGTCACCTCGTCCTCGGCTTTTCCGCGCCGATCAGTCAGTAAACTCTCGCCCTTGTGAACTTCGTCCTCCTCGTCGTAGATAACGTCCTCCCAGAACTCCCGGCAGGGATTCAGGACGTAGAACCGCAGCTGGGTCCGTTCAGCCAGTACCTCGAATATCCTGCCGTAGACCGGTGCGAAATGCGATATTCCAAAAACATCAATTACGGGGGGCAAATCAAGGTCCGATGAGTCGACCCGGCGGAAGTACTCGGTCAGAAGATACCGATCGGGACCCTCATCCGTCCGATTAACGTTGAACCGACCGTCCCTGTCGAAAAGTTCCTTCCAGAGCCGTTTCTGCCAGCGTTCGTTCGTGCGGTAATAATCCTCCTTGAGGAACAGTTCGGGCTCCTGAAACCACTGCTCAATCATCTCCACCCGCGAGTGACCGTACTGACGGAAGTTTTTCGTTAACCGTTTCGCAAGCTGATATCGTTTTAACGTGACAGAGCTACCAGCTGCAGAAGGGGGTTCGTCCCCTCCCGACCCGTCGCCGAACAGGTACCGTTTCACCTGGCTTGACGCCTCCGAGTCCAGGAAATCCTCGTCACTCAGAACCCGCAGAATGGCGGCTCGTAGCTGGGTGTCATCGAGGAACTGAACATCCTCACCGGGGGCTGCCTGAAGGAAGTCCTCGACGGAGGAGAAATAGTCACGGGAGACGCCAAATCGCTGTGAGAGCTCATACTTAAGGTAGCGGGAAAGGTTCCAGTTCGGAACAAGAACGGTCGGATTCTCGAAGACGGACTGGAAGGCATCCGACCGGTCAAGGTTCATGGCCAGGGCGTCGACCAGTTGCTCGGTACGGTTGGAGTAAAATACGTCGATGTTCCGGGATGGGCCGGTCATGCTATCGTCCCACTCGACAATGAAATCACCAACGTGATGCGCCCAGCTGACAGGAAACTCCCGAAGAGGAAACTGCGGGCATTCACGAGTAGAGAACGAGAAAAGACTCGAGTCGAGGTTTTAAAGCACAAATTTACGGAGAGCATAGAGTGAATTACAGAATCCTCAGCCTTCCCTGGTGATTAAAGCACAATGAAACGAAATTCAGGCTATCGAACTATACAGTTCATCCGTAGAAATTTATGGGACCCTCAGTGACCGGTTGTATTTTGACCCGGAAGGACGAATCGTTCAATTCGTCCGGGACAGACTACACGTAGTTGCCCCGGGATCCGGGATGAACCCGGGCCAAGCCGGGTTAACCGGCTCAGCTGGGCTTATATCGCAAAGAGTGAGGACGCACATACTCCCCGGACACTCCATGATTCATAGTTTAATGAGTCGGAACCAGACGTTTTGCTCCATTCTGCAGTCAGGCAGTGTGAACGATGATTACCCCGGCCGGAATGTGCTTTGGCATTGGTACCGAAACTACGGTGGGTTCTCAAACGGGGTTCAGGCGACGATCAATCCAACCGGTGAACGGTTCTCCAGTGACCGCTCCGTGCACAGCACGGCTCTACTTTTAAGAGCGGAAGACTACCGGAGAGTAATCCGAGGGCAAGTTTTTGTGCGCACAATCAGCCCATACCGTTTAATCCTCTTGTATGTTTTTTGTTAATATAACGAGAAGCTGATTGATGAATCCTAGTTTTACCTTTGAAGACTCACCCTTTCAGTTCTTGCTTACCTTTATCTGGCTTACTCATCTTTCCCTTACAGGGGTCCCTCAAATTTGTATCAATCCTTACCAGATCGATTAAGAGCCCACGATCATTCCTCAGTCCTTCGATGGAAGCATGCTCCGTAAGGACTCAAACACTGTCATCAGAAGCAGTGGGCCAAACAAAACAACCGTACTCCTGAAGGTTTCAAACCAGGCGGGCAACCATACATCCAGGAGAAGCACCGTGTAGACGGTGAAATAAAGTATCAGCACCGCTCCTTCCCAGCGGGAAAGCTTAAACTCGGACAGTGCAAACGGAAGACAGACGAACAACCCGACGACCATCACCGGCAGATCAAAAAACTGAACTGCACTGCTGATGGGAAGGGGTGCTGCACTGATAACCGACGCGCCGCCCAGGCCCCCGAGAATGTTGAAGAGGCTACTGCCGATAACATTGGCCACGGCTACGTCATCGCGTCCGCCAATGGCCGCCACGACCGACGTCGCCAGTTCGGGCGAGGAGGTACCGGCCGCTACGACAGTCGCTCCAATGACCCAGTTAGAAACTCCCAGGTAACGGGCTATTGAAACGGCCCCCTCCGAAAATAATTGGGCCCCGAAGACCAGGAGTCCAACCCCGGCTATCAGACCGAATCCAAGCAGTACCGAACTGGCCCGGTCGATAAACGATAGGTGGTCGTCACTGGAAACCGTCTCCTTGAACTCCTCTTTGACCCCACGGGATTCCTCCCGGACAAAATAAATCGAACAGCCCGTGTAGAGAAACCAGCCCACAAAAAGGACACCACCTTCAATGACTCCAATCGCTCCATCCAGGCTCGCAAGCAGTACGCCAGTGCCCAGACCGATTACAAGCGGAATGTCGAGTTCGATTAATTTTCGGTGAACCCTCAGTGGCAGAATAATTGCGGCAATGCCAAGGATTAAGTACTGGTTGAGTATGTTGCTTCCAACCACGTTGGCGACGGCCAGGTTCGTCTGACCATTCCAGGCCGCCTGGTAAGTGAAGACTATTTCGGGGGCGCTTGTTCCGTAAGCAACCACGGTAAGCCCAACGATCACAGCGGGGATCCCGAGGCGACCGGCCAGTTCACTCGACGTTCGTACCAGCAGATCCGCTCCCGCAATCAACATGACGAAACCAAGCGCGAAAAACACGTAAAGCACGGTACGTCCTCCGGTTGTACTTCCATTAATTTCTGAGGACCTCCGGATTTTAACCCCTAAACATACATAAACTGCTAACCCCTGAACAAGCGTATTCCACGGATCACTCCAAAACGCACCTCAACGCCCGTTTCTTGACCATTCCACGGTCCGCAGGACTGCTGCCATCACGGATTCATCCGTCCTGTTACCAGCATGATCCCTTCAATATCACGCCTCATGTGCTGTGCTGTCCTGTCTGGTCGATTGTCGGAGCTCGTAGCACGAGTGTACCCAGGTGTCACTTACTCATTGGTGAGCCCTACGCTGCCCGGCCGGTACCGGGACAACTTGATTTAGCTGCTTTACGGTTTAAAGTCAAAACAGTGTTAGTTCTGGCCGAGCTATCCTGAGTTCATTACCACGAGGGTGCTCCTTGAAACTCTCTCGATTTCTTCAAGTTCGACAGTGGGCTCAAAGCTTCACCGGAGACGGGTTACCCGACGGACCGGGAGGCTTCCCGTACGTCGGTCTGGATACCATCGCCCGTTGGCAGGAGAATCCCGTCACGGCATTCACCGAATTCCACCAGGAATACGGAAACGCCTTCACTATTCGCTTCATGGGCCTCAAGGCGGTCGTCCTGATCGGTGCCGAGGCCAACCAGCGCATCCTCGATCGGGTCGAGGAGGTCGCCGACATCGCCGGGTCGGTCAACGACCAGGCCGACACCGTCGCCGAGGCGACCGGGCGCCAGACCCGGTCG